>DASVXQ010000392.1:0-2068 GCA_036392615.1 Actinomycetes bacterium
AGAAGGTGATCGCCGTCCCCGGCCGCCCGCCGTAGGTGCTCGGCTGCACGTTGGGGGTGTAGGGGAGCAGGTCGAAGGCGGCGGTGGCGGGCGCGCCGCTCTGCTCGCCCACGAAGACCAGCAGTTGCTTGCCCTGCAGCCCGAAGGGGATCAGCAGATCCCCCGTCTCGGCGAAGGCGCCGCTCTGATCGGCCTGGACCTCCGCGAGGGCCGGACCGTCGGGGCTGCCCAGGTAGACCGACACCCGCTCGCCAGGGCCGAAGTCCTTGCCGCTGAAGCTGAGGAGGGTGTCCGGCTTGAGGGCGTAGCTGGAGAGTTGCACGGTGGGGAAGAGGTTGAGCAGCAGGAAGGGGACGGTGACCGGCGCCTGGCTGGTCGCCCCCACGAAGATGAAGCCGTTGTTGCCCACCGCCCCGAAGGGGACCTGGATCGACCCCTCGGCGATCTTGCCCCCGCCGTCGGAGTGGAGGTGGGCGAGCGGGTCGCCGGTCACGCCGTTCCAGTAGACGGCGACCTCCTCGTTCGCGCCGAAGCCCTCCCCCGAGAGCTGCACGACGTCGCCGGCCTTGCCCACCTGGGTGCCCAGCTTGACCTGGGGGGCACCGCCGGCGACGACGCCGGCGGCGCTGGCCAGCTTGTCGCTGTTGCGCTGGCGCGCCTCCACCACGAAGGGGCCGGAGGGGAGGGCGGCGGGGAGGGGCAGGCTGACGTTGCCGAAGTTGCCGCCCTTGTCGGCCTGCACGAAGGTGGCGGGGTCGGCCTGGTCCCCCTCACGCTGCTTGAGGAAGAGGTCGAGGGTGGAGCCGGGGTCGAAGCCGCTGCCGGCCACCCCGATGGTGGAGCCGGGGCGCACGCTGCTGGGGTTGAGCAGCAGGATCGGCTTGGACTGCACCTGGACGCCAGGGCCCGCCACCTGGACCACCACGGTCGTGGGGGTCGGCCCGGACGAGGTGGCGCGCGCCGCCGGCGAGGCCGACCGGACCGGCGTATCCGCCGCGGAGTTCGCCCGCCGCGCGCTGGCGCCGGTGGTGTCGACCGCCTCGGAGGAATTGAATGACCCGGCGACGAGCCTGCCGACGAGGAGGAGGGCCAGGAGACCGCCGAGCACGGATAGCACTTTCCATCTCATCGGTCCCGCTCCTCACCCGCGGACGGGCGACCGCTCACCGCCTCGGCGAGGGCACCTTCCTGCTCCAAAGCCGGGGAGGCGGCGGTCACCAGGCCGGTGTCGCCGGCTCCGTCCCGCGGCGGCGAATGGCCGCATGCCAGCCGGTGGGGCGTCAGCCGTGGTTGCCGCCGGGGGGTCACCCGGTAGACCGTGACGGCGATCAGGGCGCCGCAGTCCCTGCACCAGAACGTCGTCTCGTCAAGCATCGTAGTCCTCCTGCTCCGCCCCTCACTTTTGCACCTGGTAGACGTACAGCTGGACATCGCCTTGCTCCAGGGCCCAGATCTGCTGCGCGTGGTCGAGGCCGTCCAGGATCCAGGTCTCGCCGCCGTCGCCGTTGTTCTGCTGCATCGTGAGCTTCATCTTGTTGGAGAGGACGATGTAGTCGATGTTGTGCCAGTCCTTGCCGAAGAGCTTGTCGCGCACGTCGGGGTCGGACGCGGCTTTCCAGTGTGAGTGTGCCCACTTGTAGTAGGGCTTCGTGTCGTGCAGGTCGGCCCACATATCCTCGTCGATGATGATCCGCGCGTCGGGCGGGATGTTCTGGCGGACGAACTGCAGTTGCTTCACCTGCATGTCGGTCTGTGGCACCTTGTAGAGGTCCTGGGGAGCCAGCTTGCCGGCCTCGTTGATCTTCAGCACGTAGCCCCAGGTCGGGTGCAGCACCAGCACGGCGCAGGCGGCGGCGAGGGCTCCGCCGCGCACGGTGATGGGGGCGGCCCGCAGGATGCGGGCGCCGAGCATGCCGAGGTTCATCGCCAGCAAGGGCAGCAGGGGCACGACGTAGAACTCGAGCATCATGCTGCCCTTAGCCAGGTAGACGGTGTAGCTGGCGGCGAGCAGGGCCGCCACCAGGTAGCCCGACTGGCCCCGCCGGCGGTCCCACAGGCCGAAGGCCAG
>DASVXQ010000393.1:0-1723 GCA_036392615.1 Actinomycetes bacterium
CGCCCGCGCCCACTGGTCGGCCACCACGGTCGGCGGCGCGCCGCCGGTCTCCAGCCGCTCGGCCACCGCGCGGTGCAGGGCGGCCCGCCGCGACCAGGGGATCTCGCGATAGAAGGCGTCGCGGACCAGGGCGTGACGGAAGGCCAGCCGGCGCGGCCCGTCCTCGGTCAGCACGCCGAGGCGCAGCAGCTCGTCCGGCCACTCGCGCAGCCCCGCGACGGCGGTCACCAGCTCGGGGTCGAACCGCTGGCCGACCACCGCGGCGGCGGTGACCGCCGCGCGGCCCTCCTCGCCCAGCCTGGCGGCGCGCAGCAGCACGGCGTCGCGCACGCTGTCGGGCAGCGGCAGGTCCTCGCCCTCCAGCAGCTCCAGGCCGGCTGGCCCCGGCTGGAGCCGCCCGCTCGCCTCCAGCGCCGAGCACAGCTCCTTGACGAAGAAGGGCACGCCGTCGGTGCGGTCGAACACCGCCCGGCGCAGCGACGGCGCGGCCGCACCGAGGGTCGACTCCAGCAGCGCGGCGGTGGCCTCGGCCCCCAGCGGCTCGACCACGATCTCGCGCAGCAGGCCGGCGCGCCGCAGCTCGCCGCGCATCCGCCGGATCGGATGGCTCCTGGGCAGCTCGTCGCTGCGGTAGGCGCCCAGCAGCAGCAGCGGCTGCTCGTCGGCCGAGCGGGCCAGCGCCGGCAGCAGCTCCAGGGTGGCGTCGTCGGCCCAGTGCAGGTCGTCGAGGAACACCGCGGCGGACTCGTCGGCGGCGATCGACGCCAGCGCCAGGCGGATCGCCTCGAACAGGCTGGCGGGGTCGCCGCCGGGGGCGGGCGGGCCGAGCTCGGGGAGCAGCGGCGCCAGGTGGGCGGCCAGCGGCCCCTCCAGCAGCCGGCCGGTGGCGCGCAGCCGCGACCGCAGCACGGTGACCAGGGGCCCGAACGCGGCGACGCCCTCGTGGACGCCGACGCCCTCCAGCACGGGCATGCCGGCGTCGGCCAGCACGCGCCGCGCCAGCGTCGTCTTGCCGACCCCGGCCTCGCCCGCGAGCAGCACCAGCGACCCGCGGCCGGCGAGCGCCTCGCCGGCCGCCTCCTCGAGCCGGTCCCGCTCGCGCTCCCGGCCGATGAGCTGGTCATCCATGGGCGTGCGGCTCCGGGTCGTCCGGGCGGGCACCCTCCAGCTGGAGCGCCAGCCCCGACAGCGAGTGGGCCAGCACGTCGTGCAGCTCGCGGGCCAGGTGCTGGCGCTCGGCCAGGGTGGCGGCGCGCAGCTCGGCCGCGCGGCTGCGCTCCAGCTCCTCCAACAGCCGCTCGGCGCGGCGCTGCCCCTCGCGGGCCCGCTGCGCCAGCACCACCACCAGGTAGAGCAGGCTGAGGCCGAGCGCGCTGACCAGCATCCCGGCGACCGGCCGGTGCGCGCTCACCGCGCGGACCAGCGCCAGCCCCACCACCAGCACCAGGCCGGCCACCACCGCGCCGCGCCGCAGCGGCAGGCGCAGGCTCGCCAGGCACGCGGCCAGGAAGAAGAACCCGAGGTAGCCCGGGCCGCCGGGCTGGAGCCACAGCAGCGCCGCGGAGCCGGCGGCCACCACGGCGAACAACGCCACGCGCAGCGGCAGCGGCGCGCCGCGGATGATCGCCTCCCGGCCGCCCAGCAGCCCGACGGCAACGGCGACCAGGGCGACCAGCACGCCGAGGCCCGTCCCGTGCAGGCCCGGCGACGGCCGCGCCGTGGC
>DASVXQ010000394.1:0-2218 GCA_036392615.1 Actinomycetes bacterium
CGGCGACCGGAGCCTCAATACCGCGCTGCACACCGTGGTCCAGGTCAGGATCCAGTACCAGCAATCCACCCGCGACTACATCGCCCGCGCACCGCTGAGGGGAAAACCAGCCGCGAGATCAAACGCTGCCTGGCCCGCTACGTCGCCCGAGAGCTCTATCGGCAATCCCCTGAAACCGTGGAGACCTGGGTTTGTTGGATCCCGCTCCCGGTCGCTGCCAGTGGGCGTCGCCGGAGCTGGGGTCAGGGCTGGCCGGAGGCCACCCGAAGGGCGTGGCCTTGACGCCAGCGAGGACGGCGCCATGCTGGAGGCGCGGGAGCGGGGCGCTCATGCTGCGACCTCCGGCTCATCGCCAGGCTGCTGGAGGAGTTGCAGCTCGTAGGCGACCGGGGACAGCATGCCCAGTGAGGAGTGCCGCCGGTCGTGGTTGTACTGCTCGATCCAGGCCGCGACGCGGCGGCGGGCCTGTCGCTTGGTGGCGAAGTGCTCGAGCTGGCGGAGCTCGAACTCGATCGTGGAGTGCCAGCTCTCGATGACCGCGTTGTCCAACGCGGAGCCGGCCCTGCCCATCGACTGCTGGATGCCGACCCGACGACACGCGGCCCGGAAGTTCTTCGCGGTGTACTCGCTGCCCTGGTCGGTGTGCATCAGCACCTCGGTGAGGGCGTGCTTGCCGCCGCGAACCGCGACCGCCATCTGCAACGCGGCCTGGGCCAGGTCGGCGTCGTGGTGCTCGCCGAGCGCGAACCCGACGATCCGCCGTGAGCCCATGTCCAACACCGAGTCCAAGTAGAGCTTGCCCTGGTCGGTTGCGATTTCGGTGCCATCGCCGTACCACTTGTGGTTGAGCCGGTCGGTTGCGAAGTCCCGGCCGATCAGATCCGGTGCCCGCCACCGGCCCCGGCCCTGCCGGGTGGTCTGCCGGCGCCTCTTACGGCGGCGGGCGGCCAGCCCGAGCTCACGCATCAGCGCCGCGACGGTGTTCTCGCTGACCCGCCACCCGGCGTCCCGCAAGTCCGCGGTGATCCGTGGCGACCCGTAGGTGCCGCGATGCGCTGCGAACAACCGGGCGACTTCAACTTTCAGCTGTGCCCGGCGGGCATGCCTCGGCGAGGGGTCACCGTGCCGCCACTTGAAGAACCACGCCTGGCTGACTCCCAGCGCCCGGCAACTGGTCGCATACGGGATCCCGTGTTGCTCCCTCTGGGCGACGATGAACTCGGCCACCGCTACCGGCCCATCGCCTCGTCCACCCAGAGGGCCACCGACCGCTTGAGGACATCACGCTGCATCCGCAGCTCGATCACCTCACGACGCAGCCGCTCCAGCTCGGCCCGCTCGTCCGGATCCAGGCAGCGGTCCTTCTTCCGCGCCCGGCGCTCCTGGGCACACCAGTTGCCCAGCGTGCCCTCGTTGATGCCCAGATCCCGGGCCACCTGCGCGATCGGCTTGCCGGTCTCGACCACCAACTGCACCGCACCCTGCTTGAAGTCCTCGTCGAACTTCCGATACTTCCTCGCCATCGCCCCGCTACCTCCTCAAAGGCGATGTCTCCACGCTACGAGGGGAAGCCCAGGGACACGATTGGACTTGTGGGTGACGTTGCCGAGATATACATCTACCTGCAGGATGGCGATTTCGAGTCGGCGCAGAACCAAGCAGCCGGGGCAGCGGCGGGTTACATTACCGAGGGCGTATGCAACGCCGTCACTTTGCCCGCCGATGCCACCATCGTTGCCGCGCCGGAGATGATTGCCATGTGTTACGGCTTGGGGTCCGCCACATCCGAGATGGTCTTCCAATGGAACGAAATGTCGATGGGGTTCTAAGAACATGCCGCGACTCAGCCCCAGCGTCAAGCACCTCCTCTTCCCCACGATTGGGCTGGTGGTGGTCATCGCGATCGGACCGGTCGTAGCAGGCCGGTGGCTCATCTCGCCGGGGATGAGCGCGGCGCTCCTTGCCTTAGCGGGAGTGTGCCTCGCAGTAGCCTGGTGGAGAGACAGGCGACGTGGCTAAGCGCAAGCGCGGGACAGTGGTCGCTGCAAGATCGAACGGGCGCTATACGCAGATCGTCAGCGCAGGCAGCATCCGGTGCGGAGAACTGAGGTGTAGGTGAACTGGCGCGAGCATAGACCAGCACTTCTAGCGATGGCAGCCCTCGCCTTCTCAGCACGACTCGCTTCGTTGCTAACCAGCGACCATGCAGCTCCCGGAT
>DASVXQ010000395.1:0-3132 GCA_036392615.1 Actinomycetes bacterium
CGGCGGGCGCCTGCAGGAGCACCGGGCGCAGCAGCGCCAGCGGCAGCAGCATCGCCAGACCGGAGCCGGCCACCGAGGCGGCCAGCGCGCCGTCGACGCCATGGCCGCCCAGCACCAGCGCGACCCCGACCGCCAGGCGGACGGCGGCGTTCAGCAGCAGCGTCGCCGCCAGCGCGCCGAAGCGCTGCACGCCCTGGAGCATCCCCTGGAGGGCGGAGACCAGCGGCAGCGGCAGCACGTTGGCGGCCAGCCACAGCGCCGGCCCCAGCGAGCCGAGGTGCAGGAACGCCGCCAGCAGCGGCGCGGCCGCGGCCACCAGCAGACCCAGCGCGGCGCTCAGCCAGGCGGCCGCGACCAGGGTGCGCGACCACAGCTCGGCCACCGCGGCGCGGTCGCCGGCACGCAGCGCGGTGTGCCGCGCCACCACCGCCTGGACCGCCAGGCCCGGCACCGTGCCGATCAGGATCAGCGCCAGCAGGGCGCCCAGCGCGCCGTAGGCGGCCGGCTCCAGCAGCCGCAGCATCACCAGGTTGAAGGCGTAGTTCAGGCCGTTGGCCAGGGCCATGGCGGGCGCCACCACCAGCCCGGCGCGGGGCAGCGACGGGCTCGCCGCCAGTGGCGCGGCGACCGGCTGCTGGATCGCCCTGCGCAATCAGCCACACCCCGGGACGCGGCGGGAGGCCAGCGGGACCAGCTTGAGCACCGCGGAGGCCAGCCGCGGGTGCCGCGGCAGCGTGCCCCATGCCAGCCGCATGGCCGGCTGGTAGGCCAGCTCGTAGGCGAGCAGCCGCCAGGCGACGTCGGGCGGCGGCCGGCGGGCCGCCGGCGCCCCCGGTGGCCGGCGGAAGGCGTAGACACGCACGCCGTTCCACCAGCGCGGGTCCTCCTCGCGCTCGGCGGGGAGGTCGAACAGCAGCTGGTAGCCGGGATGCCTGGCAAGGTAGCGCTCGGTGGCGCGGGCGACCATCGGCCAGGAGGCGTCGTCGACCACCACCAGCGCCTGGTCGGCCAGCCAGCGCTCGGCCACGCCCAGCGCCAGGTAGTGGGGCAGGCGGCCGTGCGCGCCGTCGTAGAAGTAGACCCCGACGGGCGCGTCCAGGGCGCGCTCGCGCCGCAGCAGCCGGAAGCAGTCGCCCTCCAGCAGCCGCAGGCGACGCTTGTCGACCCAGCGGTCGAGGTTGCCCAGCAGCTCCGCCCGGGTGACGCCGGCGTCGAGGTTGAACTCGAGGAAGTTCTCCACCGCGTAGAAGCTGCCGTGCTGGTTGTCGAGCATCGCGCCGATCAGCGACAGGCCCTTGAAGCTGCCCACCTCGAGGTAGGCCTCGCCGGGCTCCAGGCAGGCGGCCGCCAGGTTCAGCAGCGCCAGCTTCGACTCGGTGGCCATGCCGGGCACGTCCTCGACCACCTTGCGGAAGCGCCGGTCCAGCGGATGCGGGGCGCGCAGGTCGCCGCCGAAGGCGCGCGGCAGCTCCGTACGGAACGCGTCGAGGCGCATTGCTCCCTCCCACCCGAATGCCCGGTTGTGGCGGCGAGAGCCTATCGTGCAACGGTTGGTAACAGGAGTCTATTTTCGGCCCGGACGATTGTGTAGGCTTCGGCGAAAGCCGGACACCGCCCGCTGGAGGCGCCAGGTGACTCGTCGGATCGGGTACGCGCTCGTGTTCGTTGGGTTCTTCCTGCTGTTCTCCGCCCTGCTGGTGCGCTTCTACGCGTACCCGCGGCTGCAGAAGGCCCCGCTCAACCAGTACTCGCAGCCGGTGGCGACGGGCACCGCGACCTACTTCAACCGCGCGCAGCTCAGGGAGGTCGACGCCCGGGTGCAGAACATCCGCACCGTCAAGGGCGACCCCAAGGCCGGCTCCTCCACCACCGCCGTGTGGGACAGCTTCTCGGTGACCAAGGACCTGGGCGACAACGGCGTGATCACCGCCGACCAGGAGCGCGTCGCCATGGACCGGGTCACCGGCGAGTCGCGCAACTGCTGCGGCGACCAGCCGCCGCACAGTGGCCTGACCTTCAAGTTCCCGTTCAACACGCAGAAGCGCACCTACCTGTTCTGGGACACCACCGCCAGGCGCGCCTTCCCGGCCGTCTACGCCGGCAGCGAGAAGGTCGACGGCCTGACGACCTACCGCTTCGAGCAGCGCTTCAACGACGTGCGGCTGGACACCGTCCAGGTCAGCGGCGAGCAGGCGCACCAACCGGGGGTCGCCACCGTGCCGGCGACGATCATCTACGGCAACGTCAAGACTCTCTGGGTGGAGCCGCGCACCGGCATCATCGTCAAGGCGGGCCAGGACGTCACCCAGGAGCTGCGGACCGACGCCGGCGTCACCGTGCTGACCGCCTTCAAGGGCCAGCTGGTCTACGACGACGCCACCGTGCGCGGCAACGCCGACGACGCCCGTACCGCCGCCAGCCAGCTGCGCATGATCCAGTGGATCCTGCCGATCGTGGCGCTGGTGCTCGGCGTGGCGCTGATCGTCGTCGGCGTGCTGGTGATCGGCCGCCGGCCCGCCGAGGGCCGGCACGTCGCGGGACGGTCGGACGAGCCCTCCGAGCAGCCCCGGGCCGACGCGCGCTGAGCGGCTGAAGGAGCGCGCCGGCCTGGGCGCCGCCGCCGCGCTGGCGGCGCTGGCGCTCGCCCCGCTGCTGGCGCGGGGGTTCGTGCTCAGCTACGACATGGTGTTCGTGCCGCGCCTGCCGCTGTCGCGCGAGCTGCTCGGGCTCGGCACCTCGGTGGCCCGCGCCGTGCCCAGCGACCTGCTGGTCGCGCTGGCCTCGCGTGCCCTCCCGGCCGAGCTGGTCCAGAAGCTCATTCTGGCGGGGATCTTCGTGCTGGGCGGCTGGGGCGCGGCGCGGCTGGCCCCGGTGGCCACCGCCGCCGGCGGCGCGGCCGCCGCCGCGCTGTTCGCCTGGAACGCGCACGTGCTGGAGCGCCTGCTGATGGGCCACTGGGCCCTGCTGGTGTCGTACGCGGCGCTGCCCTGGGTGGTGCGCGCCGCGCTGGACTGGCGCGCCGGGACGGCGCGGCCGCAGCAACTGGTGGCCTGGCTGGCGGTGGCGGCCTGCGGCAGCCCGCCGGGCGCGCTGATCGCCGCCGGGACCGCCCTGGCGGTGCTGGCCGGCCGG
>DASVXQ010000396.1:0-13921 GCA_036392615.1 Actinomycetes bacterium
CGGTCAACCCGGCGCGCGAGCTGGTCCGGCAGGCGGCCGCTGCGGCACCGGCGCAGCTGCGCGCCTCGATGATGCGGCGGGTCAGCTCGAACCGGCTGGAGGCCCGGCTCGGCGCGGCCGTCGACGACGCGGTGGCCGCGGCGGTCGCGGAGGACTCGCGCGTGCCGCGCTCGTGGCTGTGGCCGCTGATCGGCGTGCTCCAGGCGATCACCCTCGGCGCCGTCCTGCTGGGGCTCGGCTGGCTGGTGGTCCTGTGGCTGGCCGGGCAGGCGGGGGCCGACCTGCCGGACCTGCCCACGCTCTGGGCGGTGCCGCTGCCGCTGGTGCTGATCGGCGGCGGCGTGGTCGCCGGCCTGGTGCTGGGCCGCCTGCTGGAGGCCAGCGCGGTGGTGGTCGGCCAGCGCTGGGCGCGCCGCCTGACCCGTCGGCTCGACCGCGCCGTGTCCGCCGAGATGGAACGCGAGCTCCGCCGCCCCCTGTCCGAGATCGAGGCCACCCGCAGCGAGCTGCTCGCCCGCCTCGGCGACCTCCGCGCCGCCGCCACCCGCTGAGCCCAGCTTCGCGGCCGGTCAGCAGCCGACCAGCTGGAAGCGCATGCGGCCGAGCGCGCGGCGCAGCAGCCGCGAGACGTGCATCTGGGAGTAGCCGATCCGGGCGGCGATGGTGTCCTGGTCGAGGTCGTAGAAGAAGCGCAGCATGATCACCTTGCGCTCCAGCTCCGGCAGGCCGTCGATCAGGCTGTCCAGGGTGAGCAGGTCCTCCAGCTCCTCGCCGTCCTCCGGGGCGGGCAGCTGATCGCCGAGCGAGCTGTCGGGGTCGTCGGTGGTCGGCTGGTCCAGCGAGATCCCGGCGCGGGTCTGGGCCGCCTGCATCGCCTCGAGCACCTCTTCGTCGTCGGCGTTCAGCCGGACGCCCAGCTCGCCGGCGGTGGGCAGCCGGCCCAGCCGCTGGTGCAGCTCGTCGCTGAGCTTCAGCAGCCGCAGGGCGCGTTCCTTGACCGGCCGGGGCACCCGTACCCGCCAGCTGGTGTCCCGCAGGTAGCGCTTGAGCTCCCCGTCGACGCAGGCCACCGCGAAGGGGGGGAAGGTCGCGCCCTTGTCCGGATCGAAGCGGTCGACCGCGGCGACCAGCGCGGCGCGGGCGGTCTGCATCAGGTCGTCCTGGGTCGTCCCGCGGCTGTGGCGGTACCGTTCGGCGAGCCGGTCGGCCAGGCCGAGGTACGCCAGGATGATCCGCTCGCGCAGGTCGGGGTCGCGGGTGCTGGCGTAGTCGCGCAGCCATCCGTCCACGGTGCTCGCCGCCGCATGGTCGCCCGGCCGGACGTCCGCCACCTGGATGGAGGGAAGCTGCCAAGTGATCGTGGACACCAGACACTCCTGTGCTCTGGTCGTCCACGGGGGCTGGGCAGACGAGGGTGATTCGTTTCCTTCCGCGCGTGTTCCCGCTATGCCGGCGCGCAAACACTTCGGACCCAAACCGTCCGTATTCTTCCCGCGCCGTCGCGGTCGGGCGGTAAGGTGGCTGCGCCATGGCCTCCACCGCTGACCCGCGCGTCGACGCGTACATCGACGCCCTGCCCGAGTGGCAGCAGGCGATCTGCCGCGAGGTGCGCGAGCTGGTCCACGCCGCCGACCCGGAGGTCGGCGAGACCATCAAGCGCACCAGGCAGCCGTACTTCGTCCTCCAGGGGAACGTCTGCGCGCTGCTGGCGGCGAAGGACCACGTCAACGTGTTCCTCTACGACGGCGGCATGGTCCCCGACCCCGAGGGCATCATCACCGCCGGCCACGACAACAAGACCGCCCGCACGGTGGCGTTCCGCCAGGGCGAGACCATCAACGCCCCGGCGCTGACGGCCATGCTCCGACAGATCATCGCCAACAACCGCGCCGGCGGCTGGCGCAAGCTCAAGCGCGACCGCGAGGGCTGAGGCGGGCGGTGCCGCGCCGCCTCGCGCCCCGGCAAATCAGTTGCCTCGGGGGCGACGATCTGGTGCACTCCAGGCACCGCCCGTTCGAGCAGCCAGCGAGGAGCCCTGAGATGCCCGCAGCGTCCATGTCGTTCCGAAGGTGGATCGCCTATCTCGAGGACATGACGCGTTGTGGGTACGTTGAACCTGGGGATCCTCGCACATGTCGACGCCGGTAAGACCAGCCTGACCGAGCGGCTGCTGTACGCCGCCGGGGTCATCGACCAGGTCGGCAGCGTCGACGACGGCAGCACCCAGACCGATTCGCTGGCGCTGGAGCGCCAGCGTGGCCTGACCATCAAGTCGGCGGTGGTGTCGTTCGCCATCGGCGACGTCACCGTCAACCTGATCGACACGCCCGGCCACCCGGACTTCATCGCCGAGGTCGAGCGCGTGCTGAGCGTGCTCGACGGCGCCGTGCTGGTCGTCTCCGCCGTGGAGGGCGTGCAGGCGCAGACCCGCATCCTGATGCGGACGCTGCGGCGGCTGCGCATTCCCACGCTGCTCTTCGTCAACAAGGTCGACCGCGGCGGCGCCCGATACGACGGCGTGCTGCGCGACGTCGCCGAGAAGCTGACCCCCGCGATCGTTGCGATGGGCACGGTGGAGCGGCTCGGCACCCGCGCGGCCTCGGTCGCCCCGGCGGACGGCGACGGGTTCGCCGGCAGCCTGGTCGACCTGCTCGCCGACCACGACGACGCGCTGCTGGCCCACTACCTGGACGACGGGACCCGGCTCAGCCAGCGTCGGCTGCGGGCCGAGCTGGTGGCGCAGACCCGGCGGGCGCTGGTCCATCCGGTGTTCTTCGGCTCGGCGATCACCGGTGCCGGCCTGGAGGCGCTGATGGCCGGGATCGCGGAGCTCCTGCCGGCGGCCGAAGGCGACCCCGACGGGCCTGCCGCGGGCACGGTCTTCAAGGTCGAGCGCGGTCCGGCGGGCGAGAAGATCGCCTACGTGCGGATGCTCTCCGGAGCGGTGCGGGCTCGGGACCGGCTCGAGCTCCGCGGCGGCCAGCGGGCCAAGGTCACCGCGATCAGCGTGTTCGAGCACGGCGCGGCCGTGCCGCGCCCCTTGGTCGCCGCGGGCCAGATCGGCAAGCTCTGGGGGCTCGGCGACGTCCGCATCGGCGACACCGTCGGCGCCGCACCGGCGCCGACGGAGCGGCACCACTTCGCCCCGCCGACCCTGGAGACGGTGGTGGTGCCGCGCCAGCCCGGCGAGCGGGGCAGGCTGCACGCCGCCCTCGCCCAGCTCGCCGAGCAGGACCCGCTGATCGACCTGCGGCAGGACGACCTCCGCCAGGAGCTCTCGGTGTCGCTCTACGGCGAGGTCCAGAAGGAGGTCATCCAGGCGACCCTGGCCGACGAGTTCGGTCTCGAGGTGACCTTCCGCGAGTCGACCACCATCTGCATCGAGCGCCCGGCCGGCACGGGCGCGGCCGTCGAGCACATCAGCAAGGCGCCCAACCCGTTCCTGGCGACCGTGGGGCTCCGGGTCGAGCCGGCGCCGGTCGGCACCGGCGTGCGCTACCGGCTGGAGGTCGAGCTCGGCTCGCTGCCGCTCGCCTTTCACAAGGCGGTCGAGGAGACCGTCGAGCGGACGCTGCTCCAGGGCGTCCACGGCTGGCGGGTGACCGACTGCGTGGTGACCATGACCCACTCCGACTACTGGGCGCGGCAGAGCCACGCCCACGGCACCTTCGACAAGAGCATGTCGAGCACCGCGGGCGACTTCCGCAACCTCACCCCGCTGGTGCTGCTGCGCGCGCTCCAGCAGGCCGGCACCAGGGTGTACGAGCCGATGCACCGCTTCCACCTGGAGATCCCGGCGGACACCTTCGGGCCGATCCTGCCCCTGCTGGCGGCGCACCGGGCGGTCCCAGGGACGCCGTCGGTCCGTGGCTCGATCTGCCTGCTGGAGGGCGAGATCCCGGCGGCGCGGGTGCACCGGCTCCAGCAGCGGCTCCCGGCCCTGAGCCGCGGCGAGGGCGTGCTGGAATCGGCGTTCGACCGCTACCAGCCGGTCCGCGGCGCCGTCCCGACCCGCCCGCGCTCGGACCACAATCCACTGAACCGCAAGGAGTACCTGCTGCACGTGCTGCGGCGGGTCGGGAGCCCGACAGGAGGGTGAGCGTGACCCGTATCGAGATCGACGGCGCGCCGGCGACGCCCGAGCGGCTCTGGGAGACCACCTCCGGCTATGGCCACTTCACCGCCATGCAGGTGCGCGACGGCGGCACGCGCGGGCTCGGGCTGCACCTGCGGCGGCTGCGGGACGCCAACCGCGAGGCGTTCGGCGCCGAGCTCGACGGCGACCGCGTGCGCGCCCTGATCCGCCACGCGCTCGGCGGCACCAGGGACGCCTCGGTCCGCGTCCACCTCTACGAGGGCGAGGGCGAGCCGGTCACGGTGGTCACCGTCAAGGGGCCGGCCGAGATGGCCTCGCCGCAGCGCCTGCGCACGGCCCGCTACCAGCGCCCGCGGCCGCACATCAAGCACGTCGTCACCGAGCAGGGCTTCCACCGGCGCGAAGCGCGGGCGGCGGGATTCGACGACGCGCTGCTGCTGGGCCCGGACGGGCTGGTGGCAGAGACCACGCTGGCCAACATCGGGTTCTTCGACGGTGCGACGGTGGTGTGGCCGGACGCGCCGATGCTGCACGGCATCACCATGCAACTGCTGGAGCGCGAGCTGGCGGAAGGCGCGCCGGCGCGGCGGGCCGCCGTGCGCCCGGCGGACATCGCCGCGCTCGACGGCGCCTTCGTCTCCAGCGCCCGCGGCATCGGCGTCGTCACCGCGGTCGACGGCCTGCGGCTGCCCGCCGAGCCCAAGGGCATGCGCGCGCTGGCCGAAACCTGGGCCCTGCTGCCCTGGGACAGGATCTAGCGGCGGCCAGGTCGCGAGCCGAGGCTCCCGCCCCCCGCGACCGCCGCTCCCGTCGGCCGCCTCAGCGGCGGAGGTACCTGGGAATGGGGAGCTCCTCACCGCGCCAGCGGGAGATGTCCTCGGTGGCCAGACGGCCGAAGAAGTTCATGAAGTGCGCGCCGGCGGCGCCCAGGATCCGCTTGGCGCGGTCGCGCTCCTCCATGCGCGGGGCCTGCACCGCGACCACCGTGCGGCCGTGGCGCAGCGCGGCCTCATAGACGACCAGGTCGACCATCTGGTCGGTCTGGGTGAACTGCAGGACGCGCCAGGCCTTGCGCGCCAGCCCGCTCGCCTTGCCGAGGCTGTCGATCCGCTCGGCGTCCTCGTCCCCGCGCAGCACCGCGATCGCCTCCGGGCCGAAGCCGGCCTCGGCGAGCTCCTCGCTCGCCCTGGCGGCGGCCTCCGCGTCGTCGAAGACCGCCATCAGGCGGTTCACCGTCGCCACCTTCTGTCGCCGCGTCGCCATCGCAGCTTTCCGCCCATCCGCCGGCGCCAGGGTCCGGCCCAGGCCGGATGGTACCGTCCACCAGCGGCGCTGTATACGAGGCGCCCAGGCCGGGGGGGCTGGCTCAGGTCGGCTCCCGCCCCGTTCCCGCGGCTGGCTCAGGTCGGGTGGGCGCCCGGCTCGTGGCGGCCGGCGGCCATGCGCTCCTCGGCCATGCGGTCGGCGGTGACCGCCGGCGGCTCGCCGGCCGCGGCCGCGGCCTCCAGCAGGCGCCTGGTGGTGTCGAAGATCCCCGCGACCCGCTCGCGCACCCGCTGCTCGTCGTAGCCCTGGTACTCGTCGGCGACGTGGATCAGCCCGCCGGCGTTGACCACGTAGTCGGGCACGTAGAGGATCCCGCGGTCCTCCAGCGTCTTGGCGATCTCCGGCCGGTCCAGCTGGTTGTTGGCGCCGCCGCAGACGATCCGCGCGCGCAGCTGGTCGACCGTCTGGTCGTTCAGCGCGCCGCCGAGCGCGCAGGGCGCGAACACGTCCAGGTCGGCGGCCGCCAGCGCGTCCACCTCCACGACCTCGACGCCCCCGTCCAGCGCGCGGGCGCGCTCGACCGCCCCGGGGTCGACGTCGCAGACCGCCAGGCGCGCCCCCTCGGCGACCAGCAGCTCCGCCAGGCGGAAGCCGACCTTGCCCACCCCGGCGATCCCGATCCGCCTGCCGGCCAGCGACGTCGACCCCCAGATCGCCTCCGCGGCGGCGAGCATGCCCTGGTGGACGCCGGCGGCGGTGGGCACCGACGAGTCGCCGCCGGCGTAGGCGGCCCGCGGCCGCCCGCTCACATAGCGGGTCTCCCGGGCGATCACCTCCATGTCCTCGCCCCGCGTGCCGACGTCGCAGGCGGTGATGTAGCGGCCCCCGAGCGAGTCGACGTAGCGGCCGTAGGCGCGCAGCAACCGCTCGGTCTTGTCGGTGGCCGGGTCGCCGAGGATGACCGCCTTGCCGCCGCCGAGGTCCAGGCCGGCGCAGGCCGCCTTGTAGGCCATCGCTCGCGACAGGTCCAGGGCGTCCGCCACGGCGTCCTCGTCGGAGGCGTAGGCGTGGAACCGGGTCCCGCCGATCGCGGGCCCGAGCGCGGTCGAGTAGATCGCGATCACGGCGCGCAGGCCGGCCTGGCGGTTCGAGCAGAACACCACCTGCTCGTGATCGTCGGGAAAGATGCCGAGCATGGTCAGGTCAGACCTCCGTCCGCGCGTTCCGGCGCCGCTGCCGGCGCATGGTCAAGACGACTCGCCGCGGGCCTCCTCGGCCGCCCGCAGCGCCTCGAGCACCTGGCTCCGCGGCGGCTGGAAGACGTCGATCTGCTGGCAGCCGCCGGCGCCCGCGGCCGCGCGGTGCCCCACCCAGGGCGGCACCACCGCCACGTCGCCGCGCCGCAGCACACGCGGCTCGTGCCCGTCGATCCAGAACTCCAGCTCGCCCTCGAGCACGATGACGATCTGCTCCTCGATGTGGACGTGTGCCGGGGCCTCCACGTTGGGCTCGTAGGACACGTGGTTGACGAGCACGTTGTCGCCCAGCACCGGCCGGAAGGTCAGCCCCTCCTTGAAGCGCAGCGGCTCGATCTCCTCGACGCGCACGAAGCGCCCCTCCCCGGCCGGCACGCCGCCGGGCTCGGTCAGGAAATACTCCTCTTCCGTCCCGCCCATCTCGCCTCCATCTCGTCGACCGGCGGCTCATCCTAGCGCCAGTCGGCGAACGGCTTTCGCGTCACGCTGTCAGGAGGATGTCAGCCTCGCGGGCGAGGCTGGGGCGATCCGTGATCAGGCGAGAGCGGTAGGCGGGTCAGCCCCGCTTGCGGGCCTTCCAGACCTCCTCGGTGGGCCACTGCCGCGCCCACTCCGGGGTGGCCAAGAGGTAGTACGGCGTGGTCGAGCCCGGCGGCGGCTGCACCTCGAGCAGGTCCTCGACCTCCATGCCGCAGGCGCGCAGCAGCCGCAGCATGTCGCCGTGGGTGAGGTGGAACTCGACCGAGTCGTCGTCCGGCCACTCGAAGCGGCGCATGCCGAAGTACGGGCGCAGCAGCCGGTCGCCGGCCGGCACGCCGTCCTCGTCGGGTGTGAACAGCATCAGCAGGGCGCTGTTGACCAGGAAGACCAGCCGCCCGCCGGGCCGCAGCAGCCGGGCCGCCTCGGGGATCCAGCGGTAGGGGTCGCACCAGATGCTGGCGCCGTACTCGGAGATGGCCAGGTCGAAGCTTGAGTCCGCCAGCGGCACCTGCTCGGCACTGGCCTGCACCAGGGGGAACTCGATGCCGAACTGGCGCTGGAAGCGGCGTGCGTTGGCGAGCTGGGCGTCGGACAGGTCGATGCCGACCGGCCGCGCGCCGCGCCGCGCCAGCCAGGCCGAGACGTAGGCGGTGCCACAGCCGAGCTCGATGGTGTCGAGCCCGGCCACGTCCGGCGGGAGCATGGGCAGCTGCGACTGCGGAACGCCCCACACGCCCCAGGTCGGTTCGTCCTGGGCCCAGTTGCGCAGGCCCGGCCGCTCGTAGTCGGTGGCCCAGCCGTTCCAGACGCTCCGGTTGCGCCGCACGTGATCCAGCGATTCGCCCATGCGTGCAGCATGCCGTCTCGCGGCGGCCATGGCGAACGGATTTCCCGGCGACTTTCACTGCCCGGCTGCGATCGGTGACACTTGAGGTTCTTGATGCCGACCTGGATGGTGGTCGCATGCCGATGTCCGTCGATGAGATCCACCGCGTGCTGCGAACCGTCGATGACCTGCGCTACTCGGCCGGCGATCTCGACGCGGCGCTGCGCCGCATCGTCGAGGCGACCCACAAGGTGTTCGCGGTCGACGGGGCCGGGCTCATGCTGCTGGACCCGGAACAGCTGCTGCGCAACGTGGCCGTCTCGGACCGGCGCGTCGACGACCTGGAGGCGCTCCAGATCGAGCACGGTGAGGGGCCGTGCGTCGACGCCTTCGAGGACAAGGTCATGACCGACTCCGACGACCTGACCAGGGAGAAGCGCTGGCCGCTGTTCAGCCCGGCGGCGGTCGGGCGCGGCCTGCGCGCGGTGCTGGGCAGCCCGATCCCCTACAACCAGTACGCCGTCGGCGTGGTGGTGGTCTTCTCGAGCGAGGTGCGGCCGTGGTCGCTCGAGGGGAAGCTCGCGCTGATCGCCTTCACCGACCTGGCCGCGCTGACCATCGCCAACACCATGCAGAGCCAGCGGCGGGGTGAGCTGGCCGAGCAGCTCCAGCACGCGCTCGACGCCAGGGTGGTGATCGAGCAGGCCAAGGGCGTGCTGGTGGCGCGCGACGGCCTCAGTGAGCGGGAGGCGTTCGAGCGCCTGCGCCGACAGGCCCGCGACCAGCGCCGCCGGGTCGCGGACGTGGCCGCCGAGGTGGTGCGCGCGGCGGCGGGTCGTGCGCCCACCGGGGGAGCAGCTTGCTAGGGGATGGCCCCCGGCGGGGTCATGGCCAAGAGCCTTCCCCTCTGTAGCTGCGCTCATCGGCCCAACGCCGCGTTCCCACCAAGCCGAATCCACAAACCCGACAGATGCCACGGATGCCGACGACCCCGCCGGGTGGCCAGGGTTGAACGGCAGGCGTTTGGGTGCGCCGCGGGGGCTAGCGTGCCGGCTCGACGCGGTCGGCGAGCCAGCACAGCGTCAGGGCCGCGCCCCGCCGGATCCGGTGGCGAGGCGGCGCGGCCTCGGCGAAGGGGATCACGGGGGCGTTGGGCAGGGCCGAGAGGCCCAGCGCACGGGTGGCTTGCTGGGCGGTGACGTAGCCGGCGTAGTCGAGCACGAGAGCCTCCCTGGAGAGTGTCGCTTCCAGCCAACCGTTGTATGCTGGAAGCCTACCACGGATGATCCCGACTAAACAAGGTTTATTGGAAACAGGAGGAGCGATGCCCGACGGGACGCTGGCCGAGCCGACGGCGCTGCGCAAGCTGTACGGCGGCCGGCTCTGCCTCGACTTCGCCAACACCGTCGAGCCGCGTGAGGCGGAGCCCCGCCGCGACACCCTGGCCGGCTACGACGTCCTGGTGGCCTGGGCCCGCCACGCCGGCGCGATCGACGACGCCACGGCGGCACGCCTGCGCGAGTCGGCGGCCGGCGACCCGGCCGCGGCGCGGGCCAGCCTGGCCGAGGCGGTCGAGCTGCGCGAGGCCAGCTACCGCGTGTTCGCCGCGATCGCCCACCACGCCGTCCCCGACGCCGCCGACCTTCGGGTCCTCCAGCGCGCCGACGCCGAGGCGGTGCGCCACGCCAGCCTGGTCCCCGGATCCGGCCGCTACGCCCTGGCCTGGGACGACGCGGCCGGCGAACTGGACAGGGCGTGGTGGCCGGTCGCCCGGTCAGCGGTCGAGCTGCTCACCGCCGGCCCGCTGGAGCGGGTCAAGCAGTGCGCCGGTCGCTCGGGCTGCGGCTTCCTGTTCTTCGACACCAGCAAGAACCGCGTGCGCCGCTGGTGCAGCATGGAGGAGTGCGGCTGGCAGGAGAAGGCCAGCCTCCAGACCGCGCGCCGCCGCGCCGCCCGCCGGCGCCACGCTTAGCCCTACAGCCGCAGTTTGGTTTGTTGTCGCTGGTAGTGAGCGCGGCGAGCGCGGGCTTGGTGCCGTCGACGCCAGGTCGACCAGGCCAGCAGCTGCGCTGGGTCAGAAGGTGGCGGCCAGATCATGCGGGCCAGCAGCCGGCGCACCTCGGGCACGGTCAGCGTCACCAGCACGCCCACGGCGGTCACCACGACCGCCCCCTTTGCCCATCACCATTGACCATGGCCTGGGTGCGGACCACGGCCAGGAAGGCGTGGGCCAGCAACGCCAAGGTGATGTGCCGATACCAGGCGGTCCAGCGGCGGACCTGGTAGTGGTCCAGGCCGACCTCGCCTTTGGCCTGCTGAAAGGCCTCCTCGATCGCCCAGCGAACCCCGGCGACCCAGACCAGCTCGACCAGCGGCGTCGACGCCGGCCCAAAGCAGGCATAGAAGGCCAGGTCCTCGGGATCCTCGATCGAGCGGCGAGCCAGCAGCCAGAACCCCACGTTGGCCGGCCAGCCGTAGCGGTACAGCGCCACCCGGGTCCAGTGATAGACGCGCTTGCCCTTGGGACCTTGTCCGGCACTGATGCGGAGCCACTGCTCGGCCGGGACTTCGCTGAGCAACCGCTCGGCGGGAACCTGGCCAGGGCCGCGGTCGGTCCAGGTCCAGAGTGGCTCGGTACGCTTGACGGCCAGGACGTAGGCGACGGCTCGTTCCTCCAGCCAGATTCGCAGCCGTCGGTCGCCGCCGTAGATGGTGTCGCCGGTGACCCACCCGGCCGGCACCCCAGCCGTCACCGCACGCTCGAGCATGGCCTGGGCGAGCTGGGGCTTGGTATGGAAGGCAATCTGGTCGGGCACCCCGGCCTCGGCGCAGCGGGCCAGGTCGTCGGTCCAGCAGCGGGGCAGGTACAGCTCCCGGTCGACCAGCGCGTGCCCGGCCGGACTGGCGTAGGCCAGGAACACCCCCACCTGGCAGTTCTCGATCCGCCCGGCCGTGCCGGTGTACTGGCGAGCGACCCCGACCGACTTGGTGCCCTTCTTGCAGAACCCAGTCTCATCGACCACCAGCACCGCTCGGGGGTCGCCGAGGTGCTCGACCACATAGCTGCCCAGCTCGTCGCGGACCGCATCAGCGTCCCAGCCGGCCTGGTTCAGCAGCCGCTGCATCCCATCGGGCGTGAGCTCACCAGCGTGCTCAGCCAGGTGCCAGCTGTTCTTGCGGTCGACCTGGCTGAGCAGCCCTTGCAGGTAGGCCAGGGCCCGGCGACGCGGCTCAGGCCGAGCAAACCGACCAGCGACCCGCGCATGTAGCGTGCCCAGCTCGGTACTCCATACCTTGACCTGGACCGCATCGGCGTCTGGCGCCTGTCCCACCCGGCCTCCTGAAGTCGGCGAAAGGCCGGCACACTAATCCAGAGGAACTGCGGCTGTAGGGCTAAGGGCCCGTGTCCTATGCCGGGTGATGGTTGACAGTCGTGTGCCACCTGATGCTTGTCACCCGGCGCCCCATGCAGCGGGTCCTCGCGGAACGGTACGAGCGCGCGGTCAGCGGCATGACCGGACGTTCATCCCGAGGTCGGCGCTGCATAGACATGCAGTCGAGCCGATGGTGCATTGGGCTATGACCGGGCCGCCAACGACGCGAGGCCTGCTGGATAACCGCGCGCCGACCCGCCATTATGCACGGAAACGCCCTCTTCGCTCTGGCTCGTTGGAGGCGCGCCTAACAGGATCTTCTGTTGCTCGCTATTCCTGGCGAATTCGCGGCGAAGTTTAGCGGCCTGGAACTGTATCGCCTGGTCACGAGCATTGTGAGACTGATCTGCGGCAGATCTTTGCGGCTATCGGCAGGAGACTCGATGCTATGACAGGGCCGGGCACGGTGCTGTGGTCATTGGTCTGCAGCAGCGCCAGGTGTAGGTCGCGCTGGTCGGCCGCGTGGACGTGGTGGCACATGTGCGTGAGGCAGTCCGGTGCGGCGACGCGTCCCGTGCGGGACGGCCTCGATCCGGCCGCGGTCATACCTGGCGTCTGTCCGCGGCGCGGCCATGCTGACCGCGACCGGTCAGGATGGGCGTCCAGCCGGAAGCACTGGCCCTATAAGGCGTGGAGTGTAATACTTTCCTTTCGCCATTTCCCGCCGTCCCCTTTCAGGGGAGATCTTATTGATCTCCCCTGTCCGGGAACTCGGGGGCACCTCAACTATTCATCTGGCTGTGGCGGGCGGAGTCCATATCGGCCGCGCTGACGGCTTGCGGCGCAGGGCATTGCGCCTGCAAGAGCGGGTCGGGTATCCGGTCGCCGAGTCGCAGCAAGCCGGCTCCGGTCAGTGCTACCGCCAGGGCGCCGCCCCACCAGACGGCGTCGGGTGACGTTGCGAGCAGCGCGCCGCCGACCGCGGGGCCGAGGGCCACGCCTGCCGTGAAGGAGAGGCCGTAGAGCGACATGTAGCGGCCGAACAGATGCGGCGGTGCGAGGTCGGCGACGATTGGGCCGACCACGATGAACTGCGCGCACTCACCGATCGCGATCACGATCGCGACCCCAGCCAAGACGGTGGTAGCGGTGAGCGTCGAGCTCGTTAGCGTTGCGAGCAGGACCGCGAGCAGGCCGATTGCAAATAGCGCGCTGGTCGCGGCAAGAGCGTGTGGGCGGCGCATCCGCTTGACGATCCGTGTGGCTGGAATCTGCGCGACGACGATGAAGAAGGTGTTGATGAAGATGACGACGCCGATCTCGGCCGGCCCGACAGGCGTGTGCGCCTTCGCAAACGGCGCGAGGATGTTGGAAAAGAGCGCGCCGCCGGTCATCACGAGCACGATGTTGGCGGCGATCAGGATGAGGAAGAGCCGATCGTGAGCAACTGCTCGGAAGCCTGTTCCCCTGTCGCTCGCCGACGCAGCCTTCGCAAGGCGAGGATTCGGGATCCCCACGAGCACAACCAGCGCGAAGACAGCGAAGGTGAGACCGTCGAAGAGGTAGAGCGCCTGGAACGCGCGGAGGTCATCGGCGGAAGCGACGATGAAGCCCGCAACCGTCGCGCCGCTGCCGAGACCGAAGTTGCCTGCGACTCGGCGGAGCGCGATCGAGGAGGCGCGCTGCTCCGCTGAGACCAGGGTCAGGCTCAGAACCTGGTTCGCGGTGTTCGCGATTCCGAACCCGGCGCCGCCGACGGCCGAGCAGACGAAGGCTTGCCAGGGACGGTCGACGAATGCGAAGCCCGCGTAGCCCAGTGCACTCGCGAGATTGCCGGTGATCAGGATCGGCTTCGCACGGAAACGATCGAGCAACGCACCCGAAGAGGGCATTACGACCGCCGCCGTGCCCATGACCGCCGCCAGCACCAGCCCCGCAGTCGCCGTTGGGAAGCCGCGGGCCTGGTGCAAGTAGATGATCTCGAAGGGAAGGATCAGTCCAGTGCCAAAGTAGTTGACCGCGGTCCCAGCCTGAAGAACGATGACAGGCCCCGGCAGGCCCGTCCGCCAGCCGGCGAACAAACGAGCGAGCGTCCTGGTCACTTGCGTCCTGCGGTTGGCTGCTTTCCCGTGCGTGCCTGAGACTCGCACGTTCATCAGCGCCCGCGGCGGCGCGGATCGAGAACGGCGGACGCCACGCGCGCGGCCGATGCGGACGATTTCATCGTCAACCTTCCAGGGTCGTTTCCAGCTGCCGCGGCACGATCCGGTGGGCGGATCGTCCGGGGCGGTCGGTAGTGCATACCCCGCGGCACTGGGAAACTGGGCGCCCGCGAGCCGCCCAGTTCGCGCCGTGGGCGGTGTAGATACCGGGCGGAGGGACGACGCGTGGTGCGGAAGGAAGGAGCGCAGGATGGTGACAGCCGGTCTGCTCTCACGGGCGCGGGCAGGGGATGGCGAGGCGTTCCGGGAGCTGGCCGAGTCCCACCGGCGGGAGCTGCAGGTGCACTGCTACCGGATGCTCGGCTCCTTCGCCGACGCCGAGGACGCCGTCCAGGAGACGATGCTGGCCGCCTGGCAAGGCATCGGCGGATTCACTGAGGAACGCGCCTCGCTGCGCACCT
>DASVXQ010000397.1:0-2864 GCA_036392615.1 Actinomycetes bacterium
GACCCCGGTGCCGGCGGCGACGGCCAGCAGCGTCAGCGCGCCGGTGGCGACGACGATCCTCGAGCGGTGGTGACGCCGGACCCTGACTGGCGGCATGTGGCCGGACGGTGCCTCGGCCAGCGTGGATGTGCGCATGATTCCCCCTGCTTCATGCGCCGCGGACGGCGGCGTTCCCGAACAGGTTCGCGCCGCCCGGTCACGAAGCCACCTCGCAAGCAACGCGAGCCGGTCTCGGGTTGGTCACCATTCGTCCCGTGCGCCTCGAGTCCGCGGCGCACGGCAACGGACCGGGGCGGCCGCGCAGCGCGGCCGCCCCGGTCCGTCGAAGCAGGGCTCGGGCGTGACGCCCGTGGCGGGTCGCTCAGTAGGTCGAGGCCGCGCGCCGCCCGTAGGAGGCCAGCGCCCAGATCACGAACACGTCCAGGCCGATCATCAGCAGCGCCCAGAACGGGTAGTACGGAATGAACAGGAAGTTCGCGATGGCGCTGATGGCCGCCATGGTGATGCCGACCGCCCGGGCGAGCAGGTTGCCGCGGAGCACGAAGATGCCGGCCAGCACCAGCAACGCCCCGATCACCAGGTGGATCCACCCCCACCCCGACACGTCGAAGGTGAGCAGGTAGTTCGGCGTGACGACGAAGAACTTGTCCTTGATGATCGCGGTCAGGCCGGAGATCACGTGGAACACGCCGGTGATGATCATGATCACCGAGGCGAAGATCGCCCCGCTGACGGCCCAGCCGGAGACCTCGCGGTCCCCGCCGCGGTCGACCTGCGCCCTGCCAAAGTCCGTCGAAGTCCGCTGTGCCATGGTCGATTCCCCCTTCCCGCGTTCGCGCGGGTCCGCAAGGTGCGGTGACGGCACCGTCCCACCCGCGCGGGTGAGCCGTGATCACCCGGATCGGATGAATCCGCCCGCCCGTGGACGCAGCTCGGGGGAACGCACCATCTGCGCAGGTCGGCCGTCAGGCTCGGCGGGTCCGGGCCGAGCCCGAGCTGACGAATTGGAAGGCCTGGTCGACCAGCCCCTCCCACTCCGAGCGGCCGGAGACCGGCACGGTCACCCATTCGCGCATCAGGCGGCCGTCGCGCCGGGGCTCGAAGCGCCCGCCCGTCCCGGCGTCGATCAGCTCCTCGACCCGCGCCGTGGGCAGCTTCAGCACCAGCCTGCCCTCGCGGTCGAGCATCGCGAAGATCTTGCCGCCGACCCGCAGGCCGGCGGACGAGCCGAACCCGGTTCCCCGGCTCACCGCCGGCTGGTCGAGGTAGCGCTCGGCGATCCGCTCGAACAGCTCCTCCGCCTCCTGCTGTGCCGCCATGCGCGGCTCCTCTCTCCCGCCACGGCCCGCCCGCCGCTTGGCTGGACGCGCCCCCAGGCGGGATCGTAGAACCGGTCCGGGACAGTTGGCGGCACGAGGGAGGTCAGGTGACGCAACGGTACATGGTGGAGCCGATCGGTCGGGTCTCCTCGCCGCTGGTGGACCCGAGGACCGCTCCCAAGCAGGGCGGCGAGGGCTCGCCCGACGCCTGGCTGCTGTTCGAGCCGGCGGTGCTGCCCGGCCTTCGCGACCTGCGGGTGGGCAGCGAGGTGCTGGTGCTGACCTGGCTCGACCGCGCCGACCGCGACACCCTGCTGGTCCACCCGCGCGACGACCCGGCCAACCCCGAGACCGGGGTGTTCAGCACCCGCTCCGCCGACCGCCCCAACCCGGTCGGCCTGCACCGGGTCGAGATCCTGGCGATCGACGGCCCCAGGGTCCAGGTGCGCAACCTCGAGGCGCTCGACGGCACCCCGATCGTCGACCTCAAGCCGGTGCTCCACCCGACGCTGGACCGCTGAGCGGTCAGTCCCGCAGCTCGCGGAGGAACCTCGGCTTGGTCGCGGCCCAGCTCAGCAGGCCGATCACGCGCAGCCGCAGCACCGGGGCGTCGGCGGGCAGGTCCTGCTCGGGAATGGAGCTCTCGGTGCCGCAGAAGACCCCGTACTCGCTCGACTCCACCCGCACGCCCGGCGGGACGACCACGTCGAACCCGCCCATGACCCCGATGGCGGTGATGGTGGTCACCGGCGCGCTCAGCTTCGCGCCGCGCAGGTCCAGCCGGCAGGCTCCGAACACCGCGATCGCCGTCGACCGCCGGGCGATCCGCCAGCGCCAGCGGCGCTCGCGGTCGCCGATGATCCCCAGGGTCAGCCGGACCGGCCGGTCCTCTCCGGCGGCCGGCGCCGCCGGCGGGCGTGGCGTCACCGGCAGGTCGGCCAGCAGGCGCTCCAGGTCGGCCGCGGTGCGGCTGGTGAGCGCGGCGCGGCTGCGCTGGTCGAGCTCCTCCTCGGTCAGGCGCCCGTCCGCGAAGGCGTCGCGCAGCCGCTCCAGCGCCTGGTCGCGGTCCGCGTCCGACGCCTTGGGGGAGGGCACCATGTCTGGGCGCTGCGGGCGCTGGTCCGCAGGTTCGTGCTGCTCGCTCTGCATGACGACCTCGAGGACGCGGCGGCTGCTCTCGCCCATTGTGCTGCCTGGCCGCCGACGCGTGAAGGCGGCACGCGCGAACACCCCGGCGCCGACCAGCACGTTAGAGCGAGACCCACGCCACCGTCTGGGTCTTCAGCGCCTCGTCGATCAGCTCGAACGAGACCGAGCCGATCAGCAGCCCGGTGCCCAGCGCCATCACCACCGCGATGACCGTCCGCCCGGGCCGCAGCAGGTAGGCGGCCAGCGCGCCCAGCAGCAGCGCCGAAGCCCCCAGCGCGCCCCACCCGAATGCCGCCGACATCTCGCCGCCTCGCCGTCGCCTGCCCGCTGATCCCCTATCGACAGCTCAGCGGCGCGGGTGACGGTCGCTCGCGCCGGGCGGCGCGGCGGTCGCCC
>DASVXQ010000398.1:0-7912 GCA_036392615.1 Actinomycetes bacterium
GCGACCCCGCCGGTGCCGAGCAGCAGCGCGGGGCCGTCGCCGTCCCAGCCGGGACCGGCCAGCCCGAGCTGCCGCTCCATCGCCCAGAGCGCGCCGGCCACGTCGGTGTTGCCACCGAGGAGCCGGGCCGGCGCGGGGGCCGCCGCGCCGCCCTGGCGCCACACCGTGTTGACCGCGCCGAGCTCGCCGGCCGGCGGCACGAGCTCGTCCAGCAGCGCCACCGCGGCGCGCTTGTGCGGCGTGGTCAGGTTGACCCCGGCGAGCGCGCCGGCGCGGACCTCGTCGAGCACCGCCGGCAGCTCCTCCGGCCTGGTCGGCCGGGCCAGGTAGCGCCAGCCGGCCAACTTCGCGGCGCGGTAGGCGGCCTGGTGCAGCTCGGGCGAGCGGGTGTGCTCCAGCGGCCAGCCGAGCACCGCCGCGGTCGGCACTACAGCAGCCCCTTGCGCCTGGCCTCGTCCTTCAGCCGGGCGAACTCGCTGGCCGACGAGGTGAAGGCGTGGTGGCCGTCGGCGTCGGTCAGCACGTAGAACAGCCAGGGGCCGTTGGCCGGCGCCATCGCCGCCTCGATCGAGGCCTGGCCGGGCGAGGCAATCGGCGTGGGCGGCAGCCCGCTGTGCAGGTAGGTGTTGTAGGGTGAGGCCACCTGGAGGTCCTTGGTCGACAGGCGCGGCTTGGAGGCGCCCAGGGCGTACTGCACGGTGGCGTCGATCTGCAGCGGCTTCCGCCTGGCAAGGCGGTTGTAGATCACCCGGGCGATCTTGGCGCGGTCCTCGGGAACCTTGGCCTCGCGCTCGACCATGCTGGCGATGATCAGCACCTGGTAGGGGCTCAGGTGCCGCGGGGTGGCCGTCTGGTCGAACCTGCCCATCACGGTGTCGAGCTGGTCGAGCATCTGCTGGAGCACCGAGGTGGCACTGGCGTTGCGCTCGATCCGGTAGGTCTGCGGGAACAGCAGGCCCTCGAGCGTCTTGACGCCGGCCGGCCGGAACGGCACCTCCAGCGACGGCGACACCAGCGCCTTCTGGAGGGTCGCCTTGGAGAAGCGCTTGGTGGCGGCGATCCGGTCGACGATCTGGTCGACGGTGAACCCCTCCGGGACGGTGAAGGGCGTGCCCAGGTTGGAGCCGCGCACCAGCAGGTCGATCACCGTGTCGACGTCCATGCCGGTCTCCAGCCGGTACTCGCCCGGCTTGAGCGCACCGTCGAGCCCGCGCGAGCTGGCGACCGCGCGGAAGCGCCCGCCGCTGTCGACCACGCCGGCCTCCTCCAGCCGCCTGCCGATCTGCCGGCTGCCCTCGCCCGGCTGAACCGTGAAGTCGACCGGCAGGCCCGCCTGGACCCTGGGCTGGCGGTGGCCGGTCAGCTTGACGGCCCCGTAGGCGCCGCCGCTGATCAGGCCGATCAGCACCAGGAAGACGACCACGCCCCGTAGGCGCCTCCGGCGGCTGCGGCGGCGCTGGCGCTCGTTGGCCTTGCGCAGCTCGGCGCGGCCGACCACGATCGGCACGTCGACCGGGACGCTGTTGCGGTGGCCGCCGCGGTCGCGGACGGGCCGGTGGCCCTCGAAGCGCGGGCGCTCGTCCGGCGGCGCCTCCCCGGTCAGCTCGTCGAGCCAGAAGCCGCCACGGTCCTCGGGCTCGGGGGGGAAGTCGTTCCAGCGGCCCATGCGGTCAGCGCTCCGACCTTGACCGGTCGGCCCGGCGGCGGGCGTCCAGCCAGGCTTGCAGGAACACGCTGGCGGCCACCTGGTCGACCACCTCGCGCCGGGCCCGGCGGCCGACCCCCCCGGCGACCAGGGCGCGTTCCGCCGCCACCGTCGAGAGGCGTTCGTCGGTCAGCTCGAAGACCAGCTCCGGGAGCAGTTCCCGGAGCTGGTCGAGGTAGGCCCGGACGGCGCGGGCGGCCGGTCCCTCGCGCCCGGACAAGCTGACCGGCAGGCCGGCGACCACGGTGCGCGCCTCCTGCTCCGCCGCCAGCCGGGCGATCGCGCCCGCGTCGGCCTCAGCGCTCCGGCGCGGCAGGGTCGCCAGCGGCGTCGCCACCGTGCCGGTGGGATCCGACACGGCGACGCCGAGCCGGCGACTGCCGACGTCGAGCGCGAGCACCCGGACCGTCACGGGGTCATGCCACTCCTTCCAGCACCCGCCGCGCCTCGGCCCGGGCGGTCGCCAGCGCCTGGTCGAGCTTGCCGGCGTCGGAGCCGCCGCCGCTGGCCATGTCGCCCTTGCCGCCCGCGCCGCCGCCGACCACCCGGGCCGCGGGCATGACCACCTCGCGGGCGGTGACGCCCCTGCCGACCAGGTCGCTGGTGAGCAGCGCCACCAGGTTGCCGCGGCCGCCGAGGTCGGAGCCGAGCACCACCACGCCGGGCCCGCCGCCGCGGCGGTCCCGCACGGTGTTGGCGAGCTGGCGCAGCTCGTCCGCGCTCGCGCCGGGGACCCGCTCGACGACGATCCAGCCGCCGTCGACGCTGGACGCCCGCGCCGCCAGCTCCGCCGCGCGGCCCGCCAGCTCCGCCTGCCGCAGGCGCTCCAGCTCGCGCTGCGCGTCCGCCAGCGCCTCCAGCCGGCGGCGCAGCTGCTCGGGCGCGTCCTCCGGCCGGGCGCGCAGCAGGGTGGAGATCTCCTCCAGCAACTGCCGCTCGCGGTCGAGGTAGCGCAGCGCGTCCATGCCGGTGAGCGCCTCGACGCGGCGCAGGTTCGCGCCCACCGAGGACTCGCCGAGGATCACCACCGGGCCGACCTGGCTGCCGTGGCCGACGTGCGTGCCGCCGCACAGCTCGCGGGAGAAGTCGCCGATGTCGACCACCCGCACGACCGCGCCGTACTTCTCGCCGAACAGCCCGATCGCGCCGGACGCCTCCGCCTCGGCCAGGCTGGTGTGCCACACCTTGACCTCCGGGTCCTCGGTCAGGTGCTGGTTGACGTTGCCCTGGACCTCGCCGAGCACGTCGGCCGGGACCGGCGAGAAGTGCGCGAAGTCGAACCGCAGCCGGCCCGCGTCGACCAGCGAGCCCTGCTGCTTGGCGTGGTCGCCGAGCGCCTGGCGCAGCGCCCAGTGCAGCGTGTGGGTGGCGGTGTGGCTGCGCTCGGTGGCCGCGCGGCGCGCCATGTCGACCTCGGCCAGCACCGGCTGGTCGGCGCGCAGCTCGCCCTCCAGCACCTTGCCGGTGTGGACGTGGAAGCCCTCCAGGCCGTACTGGGTGTCGGCGATCTCGACCAGCGCGCCGTCCTGCGAGCGCAGCCTGCCCTTGTCGCCGACCTGGCCGCCGCTCTCGGCGTAGAACGGCGAGCGGTCGAGCACCAGCTCGACGTCGGTGCCGGGCGGGGCGCTCGACAGCTCCTCGCCGTCGGGGCCGAGCAGCCCCAGCACCCGCCCCTCCGCGCTGGTCTGCTCGTAGCCGACGAAGGTCGTCCGGCCGAAGCGCGAGGAGAGCTCGCGGTACGCCTCGACCTTGCGCTGCGCGCCGACCATCTCGCGCCTGGCCTCCTTGGCGCGGCGGCGCTGGTCCTCCATCAGCTGGCCGAAGCGCTCCTGGTCGACCCGCAGGCCCGCGTCCTCCGCGACCTCGACGGTCAGCTCGAAGGGGAACCCGTAGGTGTCGTGGAGCTGGAAGGCGGTGTCGCCGGGCACGGTGGTCTCGCCGCGCTCGCGCGCGCGGGAGATGACCGACTGGAGCAGCGCGGAGCCCTGCCGCAGGGTGCGCGAGAAGGACTCCTCCTCGGCCGCCATCACCTGCTCGATCAGCGAGCGCTGCGCCACCAGCTCGGGCCAGGCCTCGCCGAGGCTGTCGACCACCCGGCCGGCGATCGACGCCATGGTCGGCCGCTCGACGCCCAGCCGGCGCACGTGGTCGACCGAGCGGCGCAGCATGCGGCGGAGCACGTAGCCGCGGCCCTCGTTGGAGGGCAGCACGCCGTCGGCGATCAGGTAGCTGCACGCGCGGGAGTGCTCGGCGACGATCCGCAGCGACAGGTCGGCCCGCTCGTCGCGCCCGTAGACCTGGCCGGTGGCGGACTGCGCCTGCTCCAGGATGGGCGCGAGCAGGTCGGTCTCGAAGACGCTGTCCACGCCCTGGAGCAGGAACGCCACCCGTTCCAGGCCCATCCCGGTGTCGATGTTCTTCTTGGGCAGCTCGCCGACGATGTTGAAGTCCTCGTCGCGCAGGTTCTGCATGAACACCAGGTTCCAGATCTCCAGGTAGCGCTCCTCGTCGGCGACCGGACCGCCGTCGACCCCGTGGGCCGGCCCGCGGTCGTAGAAGATCTCGGAGGAGGGCCCGCAGGGGCCGGCCACGCCCATCGACCAGAAGTTGTCGTCCTTGCCGCGGCGCTGGATGCGCTCGGCGGGCAGGAACCGGCGCCAGATCTCCATCGCCTCGTCGTCGTCGAGGTAGACGGTCGCCCAGATCCGGTCCCCGTCGAAGCCGAGCCGCTCGGTCACCAGCTCGTAGCCGTACGAGATCGCTCCTTCCTTGAAGTAGTCGCCGAAGGAGAAGTTGCCGAGCATCTCGAAGAAGGTCAGATGCCTGGTGGTGTGGCCCACGTTCTCGATGTCGGACGTGCGGAAGCACTTCTGAACGCTGGTCGCCCGGGTGTAGTCGGGCACCACCTCGCCCAGGAAGAACGGCTTGAACTGGTTCATGCCCGCGTTGGCGAGCAGCAGCGTCGGGTCGTTCGGGATCAGCGGGCTGGACGGTACCAGCCGGTGGTCCCGCTCGACGAAGAAATCGAGGAACCGGCGTCGTATCTCTGTGGAATTCATGTGCAATGACCTCGTGCGCATCGACTCGGAGGCGGCCGTCGCCGAGCCGGGCCTAGGCTAGCGCGCCTCGTCCCCCGGCTCGACGAGCTGAGCTCGCAGCTCGGCCTCGCGCTCGGCCATGGCGGCACGGCCCTCGTCGAGGGCGTCGGCGAGCCGCTCGCGCCAGTCCCGCGCGAAGCCGAACGCGCGCTGGCTCACCGAGGCCGGCGTGAGCTGCTCGGCCGTCCGGCGCGTCCAGCGCATGACGCCCACCCCGACCGCGGCGCCCATGCCGATGCCGAACAGCATCCAGAAGACCCGCCTCATCGTGGCGCTCCCTTCATCTGCGCCTCCGCCCACGCCGGCGCGAGCCGGCGGTCCCGCCGTCGTCCTCGGCGGCCTTGCTGACCGCCTTGCGCAGACCCCAGGCGAAGGCGCTCAGCCGCACCAGCGGGCTGGTGACCGTGGTCGAGACCACGTTCACCAGGTTGCCGACCGCCACGGTGGCTGTCTCGGCGGTCGCGAGGATGCCGTCCACCCGGCCGATCTCGTGGTTCACCAGGGTGACGGTGGTGCCAACCTCATCCAGCAGTGTTGCGCCCTGCTTGTCGATCAGATCCCTGGTCGAGGTGAGCACCCCGGCAAGCCGGGCCGTGACGCGCACGATGACGACGCAGAGGACCACGACCAGCGCGCCCACCAGAAATGCGACGATGGTCCAGGCGATGGCCAACAGGCTCACGTGGGTGACTCCTCAGGATCGGTCGGCTCAGGCTGGCTCGGTCGGCGGCGGTCGGGCTCCCGCTGTGGTGCGCTGGGGGCGCCGGAGCCTGGCGGCCTGTCCGAGTCAGCGGGGAGTCTACCTCGTGCGAGCCACTGCTCGGCCAGTGCGGGCTCGCGCCCCTGGTCGCTGGGCTGATAGTAGCCGCCCCGCAAGCCCTCTGGCAGGTAATTTTGCGGTGCCCAGTGGCCCGGCTGGTCGTGCGGGTAGACGTAGCCGACGCCGATGCCGAGCCTGCGCTCGCCGCGGAAGGTGGCGGTCTGGAGGTGGCTCGGCACCTTGCCCGGCCGGGCCCGCTGGAGCTCGTCCCTCGCCTCGCTCAGCGCCTTCATGGCGCTGTTGGACTTCGGCGCCAGGGCCAGGTACACCGTCGCCTCGGCCAGGTTGAGGCTGGCCTCCGGCAGCCCGACGAACTCGAGCGCCTGGAAGGCCGCCACCGCCACCGGCAGGGCCTGCGGGTCGGCCAGGCCGATGTCCTCGCTGGCGGAGATCACCAGCCGCCGCGCGATGAAGCGGGGGTCCTCCCCCGCCTCCAGCATGCGCGCCAGGTAGTGCACGGACGCGTCCGGGTCGGAGCCGCGGATCGACTTGATGAACGCGCTGGCCACGTCGTAGTGCTGGTCGCCGGCGCGGTCGTAGCTGACCCGCGGCCGCTGCAGGGCGTCCTCCACGTCCGCCAGCGTGATCCGGACGGCTGGCGGCTCCGGCGCCTCGCCGCCGTCCCGGGCCCGGCTGAGGACCACCAGGGCGGCGGCCTCCAGGGCGTTGAGGGCGTGGCGGGCGTCGCCGTCGGCGCGCAGCACCAGGTGGTCGAGCGCGTCGGGGTCGAGGCGCAGGCCGCGCCCGCCGAGGCCGCGCTCGCGGTCGGTCAGGGCGCGCAGCACGATCGTCTTCAGCTCCTCGGGCTCCAGCGGCTCCAGGCGGAACAGCAGCGAGCGGCTCATCAGCGGCGTGTTGAGCGCGAAGAACGGGTTCTCGGTGGTCGCGCCGATCAGCACCACGGTCCGGTCCTCGACGCCCGGCAGCAGCGCGTCCTGCTGCGCCTTGTTGAAGCGGTGGATCTCGTCGATGAACAGGATCGTGCGGCGGCCGCTGGCGCCCAGCCGCTGGCGGGCGGCCTCCAGCACCGCGCGCACGTCCTTGACCCCGGCGCTGGTGGCCGACAGCTCCTCGAAGTGCGAGCGGGTCGCGCGGGCGACGATCTGCGCCAGCGAGGTCTTGCCGGTGCCGGCCGGGCCCCAGAGGATCACCGAGCGCAGCTCGTCCGCCTCGATCAGCGCGCGCAGCGCGCTGTCGGGGCCGAGCACGTGCGCCTGGCCCACGAACTCGTCGAGGTTGCGTGGGCGCATCCTGGCCGCAAGCGGCGCGGTCTCCGCGCCGATCTCGGCGGCCCTGGCCGAGAAGAGGTCCATGATCCGGACATGCTAGGGCCTGCGGCCCAGGTCCGCCGCGCCCGCACAGCCGGCCGGCCGGAAGCAAACGAGTTTGGCAGCGCTCCACGAGTGCCGTGGCTGGTCGACGTTTGCACCTGCTCGCTAGGAACAGGGCGGAGTCCATCCGGACCGCTTCCGGTACCCGTCGAGCGGGTGCCTTCCCTGATCTCGCGCCTGGACCCCTACGTCGATGTGTTGGCGCAAACGAAAAGCCAGCCACCAACAACGTCGGGCGCTGCCGAGCGGCATTGAACACCAGCCTCGGGGACACGGCAAGTGCATCTAGCCCTTCTGACCTAGTTACTGGCGGTAATCCCCCAGCTCGTACCGGCAGCTTCCGGCCAAGCGGACGCATGCGCGAGGATACGGGCATGCGTCGCGCCCCTTCCCACGCCCCGCTGCGCCCGATGACGCGCTGGCGCAGCGTCTGGCTGGCGCTGCGCGCCATCGTGCGGCCCCGCAACGCGCAGCTGTCGTGGGCGGCCGGGCGGGTGCTGGCCGGCGCGATCCTGGCGTGCGGCGTGATCGCCCAGGCGCTGTTCCGCTGGCGCTGGTGGATCGTGGTGATCGTGCTGACCGTCGGCGGTGAGGCGGCCCTGGTCGCCGCGAGGCTGATGCGCGCCGCCGACCGCGAGGAGCTGATCGACGAGCTGCTCGACGCCCTCTCGCCGGGTCGCAGCCGCGCCCGCCACGCCCGGCGGATGGCCGAAGCGTTCCGGGCGGCGCCATTCGCCCTCTACGGCCTGCCACCAAGCTGGACCGGCCCCCGCTACCTCGCCGGCTTCGGGACCAGGCGTCCCCGCCGTGGCCCCGAGCGCACCACCAGCGTCCAGCTCGGCCACGGCGACCGCCACGCCAGCGTTGGCCCCGTGCTGGTGGTCGGCATCGACACCGAGGCCTGGCCCCGCCACGGCACCACCGACCTCGCCGAGCGCCTCGCCCACCTCCCGCCGGC
>DASVXQ010000399.1:0-4672 GCA_036392615.1 Actinomycetes bacterium
ACCTGTCGGTCCGCCCGCGCCCGCTGGCCGGCGAGCTGCGTGGCCAGCGGCTGCTGCGCTCGATGCTGCGGGCCGGGTTCGCGCGTCCGGACGTCCCGCTGCTGACCGTCGCCGCCGGCACCCCGGCGGGCGCCACCCGCTCCCATCGCGCCTTGCGCCGGCTTGTGGCCGCCGCCGGCCTCGACCCCGCCGCCCCTGCCGCCTCCGCCACCGCCGCCCAGTGGCACGACCTGGCGGTCGCCCTGCTCCACCATCGAGCCACGACCCTGGGCCAGCTCACGCCATCCCGTTCCCGCTGACCACGGGGTCGAGCGCGCGGCACCTCCGTCCTCGGGACGCGCCACTGCGGTGTGGGTGGCGAGCCGCTGCTCGTCACCAACCAGGTGGAGCCGGGCGGGACCCGGCTCCACCTGGGCGCGGCCCGAGGCCGCGCGACTGCTCAGCAGGCGTTGATGGCCAGGAACTCCTGGATGCGGTGCACGGCGCCGCCGGTCAGGGTCAGCGTGAAGTAGTAGGCATGCACCGACCCGCTCATCAGGCGGGCGTCGGCCGTCAGCTTGGCAAGATGCTGGCTGGCGGGCGCCTCACAGTCACCACCGCGCAGGTCCAGGCGCAGGTCCCTGGCCAGCGGCAGGGTCCGTAGCTGCGAGTTCTGGTTGCGGACCCAGACGCTCAGGTACCGCGCCTGGTCGCGTCCCCTGCCGTCGGCGATGGCCGCGTCCACGGCCGCCTGGTCGTGGAAGACCTGCACCAGGTCCACCACCAGCCGGCTCATGCCGCCCCCGTACGGGGTCTCGACCCGGCGGATGTAGGCGTCGTAGCGTCCGTCGGCCAGCACCGGGCGCGGTGCGTCGTCCACCACCGGACCATGGGCGCTGGTCGGCCCCTCGAGCCGCCGGACGCCGATGTGCACGCACGTGCCGAACGCCGTCTCCGCGGCGAGCGGCACGATCAAGGAACCCTGCCCTGAAGGCAGTGTCACCCGGAGCCGCGACCCAGCGACCACGGTGTCACAGGCGTTGGGTTCGTGGAACACGAAGCGCGCCGCCTGGCCTGGCCGCAGCACCACCAGGGACCCAGCTGGGCCTTCCGGCTGGGAGGGCGCGGTCACCGGCTGCGCCTGGCCGCCGAGCAGCCGCACCTGGGGGACGCCCTTGACCGCGCAGGCCCCGGCCGAGGCATTGCGCAGCTGGACGGTGTACCAGAACGTGCCGGCGGCGCCCTCGGTGCCAAGAACCGATCCCGCGAGCGCCGAGGCGGCGCAGCGGCCGGGAGCAGGCTGGCGGTTCGGCGGGCTGGTGGTTGCGGGCGTGGCCGGTCCGGCGCCGGGCCGTGGCGTGGTGGTGGGCGCGGGGTCCGGAGGCGACGCGCCCGCGGATCGGTTCGTGGTGGTGGGGTGGGCGCTGCAGCCGGTGATGGCGATGGCGGCAGCGAGCATGGCGGTGGCAATGATCCTGGCTGGTCGCATGGCAACTCCCCCCGAACAGGCGACCCTGGTGGCCTTCGGCATGAGCTTGGCTTGGGCTGGTCACGCGTTGACGACGGCCAGGCTTCGTGCCCGGCGCGAAACGACCTCGAGGTGGTCGCATTCGTGACGCGAAACGAGCGCGCCAGGGACGACCAGCGTTCTCCGGCCTCGGGCTGCTCGCCGCGCCAGCCCGTTCGTCAGGCGGTCAGCCGTCGAGGGAGGCGAGGGTCGCGAGGGAGGGGCGCTCGCGGGTGGAGAGGTCGCGGGCGACGGACTCGGCGTCGCGGAGCACGCGCAGCGCGTTGCCCCAGGTGAGCTTGGCGAGGTCCGGCTCGGACCAGCGGCGGCGGAGCAGCTCGGCCAGCAGGCGCGGGTAGCCGCTGACGTCCTCGAGCCCTTCGGGCAGGAAGTCGACGCCGTCGTAGTCGCCGCCGAGTCCGACGTGCTCCACGCCGGCGACCTCGCGGACGTGGTCCAGGTGATCGGCGACCTCGCCGAGCGCGACGCGCGGCGGCGGGTGGTCGCGCCGCCACCGCTCGACCAGCGGCCGGGTGGCGCCCAGGTCGCGCGGGTCCACCCCCTCGGCGCGCACCTGCTCGAGCGCCTCCGCCCACCAGTCGGCGCAGGCCTGCGAGACGAACATCGGCACGAAGGTCACCATGCAGACCCCGCCGCCCGCCCCCAGCCGGGCGAGCACCTCGTCGGGAACGTTGCGGGGATGGTCGCAGAGGGCGCGCGCCGAGGAGTGGGAGAAGATCACCGGCGCCCGGCTGACGCCCAGCGCCGCGTGCATGGTCGACTCGGCCACGTGGCTCAGGTCCACCAGCATCCCGAGCCGGTTCATCTCCCGGACGACCTCCTCGCCGAAGCGGGTGAGGCCGCCGCAGCGGGGCTCGTCGGTGGCGGAGTCGGCCCAGGGGGTGTTGTCGTTGTGGGTCAGGGTGAGGTAGCGCACGCCCAGCTCGAACAGCATGCGCAGGCAGCCGAGCGAACAGTCGATCGAGTGGCCGCCCTCGGCGCCGAGCAGCGAGGCGATCCGGCCGGACGCCGCCGCCGCCTCCACCTGGCCGGCCGTTCGGGCGAGCGCGAGGTCGGCCGGATAGCGGGCGGCCATCGCACGGACCGCGTCGATCTGCTCCAGGGTGGCGCTGACCGCGTGGTCGCCGGCCAGCCTGGGCGACACGTAGACCGACCAGAACTGCGCGCCGACCCCGCCGGCCCGCAGCCGCGGCAGGTCGGTGTGCAGCGCCGGCTGTGGCTGGGCGATGTCGATCTCGTCGAGGTCGTAGCCGGCCTCACGGCGGAGCGCCCAGGCGAGGTCGTTGTGGCCGTCGACCACCGGGCTGCTGGCGAGCAGGGCGCGGGCGCGCTCCAGCAGCGGGTCGGCCATGGTCACGGACGGCGCGCGGCCACGCCGGCGAGGAAGCGCTCCAGGTCGACCAGCACCCTGGTGACGCGGCCCCTGGCGGCCAGGCGCCCGGCGTCGTCGACCTGGCAGGCGAACTCGAGCCGCCGTCCGTCGACCCGCTCGAGGGTGGCGCTGACCTCGACCGGCGCGCCGACCGGGGTGGCCAGCAGGTGCTCCAGCTCGACCTTGGCGCCGACGGTGGTGGTGCCGGGCTCGACGGCGCCCTCCAGCGCCTCGACGCTGGCGCGCTCCATCAGCGCCAGCACGCGCGGGGTGGAGAGCACCGGCACCAGCCCGCTCTCCAGCGCGGCGGCGGTGTCGGCGTCGGCGACCGTGTAGCTGAAGGCGGCGTGCAGTCCGGGGGTGATCGCTGCGCTCATGCGCCAATTCTGCACCACCGCGGCCTGCCGGCGGCGACCCGGGCCGCTCCGCGGTGGGCGCCCGCTACCATCGGGAGCGTGCGTTCTCCCTCGATCCAGGCAGGAGCGCGAGCCGGGCTGCTGGCCGCGTCGATCCTCCTGCTGGCGGGCAACCTCCGCGCCGCGCTGACCTCGGTCGGCCCACTGGTCGGCGAGATCCGCGGCGAGGAGGGCATCTCCCACGGGGTCGCCGGGCTGATCACCACCGTGCCGCTGCTCGCCTTCGCCGCGATGTCGTCGCAGGCGCCGCGGCTGGCGCGGCGCTACGGCGTGGAGCGCACCCTGCTGGCCAGCATGCTGGTGCTGACCGCCGGCATCCTGGTCCGCTCCAGCGGGCCGGTCGCCGCCCTGTTCGGCGGCACGGTGCTGGTGGGGCTGGCGATCGCGGCCGGCAACGTGCTGCTGCCCGGCCTGGTCAAGCGCGACTTCCCGGAGCGCACCGGCTGGATGACCGGCCTGTACAGCGGGGCGATGGGCGTCATGGCCACCGTCGCGGTGGCGGCCGCCGTGCCGCTGGCCGACCGCCTCGGCCTGGGCTGGCGCGGCTCGCTGGCGTGCTGGGCCGTCCCGGCGGCGGTGGCCGCGCTGGTCTGGGTCCCGCTGGCCCGCCGGCGGCGCCGGGCGGCCGGGGCGGCTCCCGGCACCGCGATTCCCGACGCGGCCGATCAGGACCGGGCCGCTCCCTCGGGCGCCGCCGTGCCTGGCACCGATGGGGACGGGTATCCGGCGGACGGCGGGCGGTCCGGGGCGCGGAGCCTGTGGCGCTCGGGGCTGGCGTGGCAGGTGACGCTGTTCATGGGGCTCCAGTCGCTGGTGTTCTACTCGACCATCGCCTGGCTCGCCGAGATCCTGCGCGACCGGGGGCTGTCGGCTTCGGCGGCCGGCTGGCTGGTCTCGGTGGCGCAGTTCACCGGGCTGGTGACCTCGCTGGCCGCGCCGCCGCTGGCCACCCGGCGGCGGAGCCAGCGCCCGCACGCGACGGTGTCGGCGCTGCTGTCGCTGGCCGGGTACGGCGGGCTGCTGGTCGCCGGGCGGAGCCTGCTGCCGCTGTGGTGCGTGCTGATCGGCCTTGGGCAGGGCGCGATGTTCAGCCTGGCGCTGACCCTGTTCGCGTTGCGCGCCCCCGACGCCCGCCGCGCCGCCGAGCTGTCCGGCATGGCCCAGACCATCGGCTACCTGCTGGCCGCCAGCGGCCCGACCGTCCTCGGCCTGATCCACGACCTGACCGGCGCGTGGACCATCCCGCTCGCCGCGCTGACCGCCACCACCGTCGCCATCCTGGCCGCCGGCCTCTTCGCCGGCCGTGACACCCTGGTCGCCGCCCCGGTGGCCGCCCCGGCGCCCACCCCGACCGCCGCCCGCGCCGGCCCCGGCCAC
>DASVXQ010000400.1:0-10715 GCA_036392615.1 Actinomycetes bacterium
CTGGGCGGCTGCGCCGGGATGCGCACGCAGCGGCCGTCGGGCCCGTAGCGCCAGCCGTGGTAGGCGCAGACCAGCTCGTCGCCCTCCAGGGTGCCCTGGGTCAGCTCCGAGCCGCGGTGCAGGCAGATGTTGCGCGCCACCGTCACGCCCTGGGAGGTCCGGTAGACGATCAGGTCGACGTCCAGCAGCCGCGCGCGGATCGGCGTCGAGCCCACGTCGTGGCTGAAGGCGACCGGGTGCCAGTAGTCCGCCAGGATGCGCCAGTCCGACTCGGTGAAGGTGCAGTCCCGTGGCAGCGGGTGCGGGCCGTTGGACAGTTCCCGGGGGATCGTCATCGTGCTCTCCTCTCGATGACCGCGATGCGACGCCCCGGCCGCCCGCCGCCCGTCAGGAGGAACCCAGCGGGTCCAGCCGCGCCTCCTGCTCGAGCTCCTCGATCTGCCGCTCGGCAAGCCGGGACTCTGCCTCGACGTCGAGGTTCCGCGCGAACAGATAGTAGAGGATGGACGCCACCGGGAAACCGATGAAGGGCGACAGGTCGCCGCCGCCGATCGCGCTGGCCACCGGGCCGGTGAAGATGGTGGTGCTGAAGAACGGGATCATCACCGCCAGGCCCACCAGGTAGGCCACCAGCCCGCGCCAGCCCCAGCGGCCGTAGATGCCGCCCGGGTCGAAGATCTCCTTGATGGCGTACTGGCCCTTGCGCACCAGGAAGAAGTCCACCAGGTTGACCGCCGTCCAGGGGATCAGGAAGTACAGCGCCAGCGTCAGGAAGGCGTTGTAGCTCGACAGGAAGTCCTCCGGGATCAGCAGGGTCACGCCCAGCATCACCGCGGCGACGCACAGCACCGCCACCACCCGGGTGTTGAGCCCGGACCTGATCCGCTTGCCGACGTCGACCGCCGCCAGCGCGGACAGGCTGGCGGTGTAGATGCCCAGCGTGGCCGCGGCGATCAGGGTCGGCGCCATGAGGATCAGCGTCAAGGCGCCCCAGCCCTGGAAGAGCGAGTCGGCCACCTCCTTGACGGCGCCGACCGGCGAGAGGTCGGGGTGGGCGGCGCCGACCAGCGCGCCCATGGTCGCCGGCCAGATGGTGCCGATGGCGGCGCCCCAGAAGGTCCACTGGAAGGTCGAGCTGGTGGAGCTGGAGGCCGGCAGGTAGCGCGAGTAGTCGGAGACGTACGGCGCCCAGGTGAGGTTGTAGCTCATCAGCACGCCGAGCACGATCAGGAACGGCCCCGACTTGAAGGTGCCGCCGCCCAGGCTCGTCTGCTCGGCGGGCAGGTTGATGTCGACCAGCGCGAGCACCGTGAACAGCCCGAAGTTGGCGATGTAGAGCAGCGACGCCCAGCGGCTGAAGCGGTGGATCAGGTTGTAGCCGAACGCGCCGAGCAGCAGCGCCAGCACGGCGAACAGCACGTAGGACAGCTTGGTGCTGGTGCGGATGGTGGCATTGAAGACCTCGCCGCCGAGCACGGTGTCGAACACGCCGTAGCCGATGGTCACGAACAGCACCGCGACGATCGGCAGCAGCGCGCCGAGGTAGCCGAACTGCGCGCGGGACTGGATCATCTGCGAGAGCCCCAGCTTGGGGCCCTGGGCGGAGTGGAACGCCATGAACAGCGTGCCGAGCAGCGTGCCGAGCACGATGGCCACCGCCGTCCAGGCGAAGTTGAGGCCGAGGCTGATGCCGATCGGGCCGGTCGCGAAGCTGACCAGCTCGGCGTTGCCGACGAACCAGACCGCGCCGAGGTGCCAGGGCTTGCCGTGCCGCTCGCTGCGCGGCACGTAGTCGATCGAGCGAACCTCGAGATTCAGCGGCGCCGCCGCGCCGGCGTCGACGGGCGGGACTCCTGCTTGAGCCATCAGCACGCCTCCTGGACACGACGGACTGGCACGGAACTTGCACCTCCACCCGCTGGGATGCTCGGCGGCGCCTGTCAGCGGCCTACGCTAACACCGGCCGCCGCTGCGCGAAAGCAGCTTTTGGTAGGCGAAATTACCGGCTCAGACCCCCCGCATCGACCACCACGGCCGGTCGGGGTAGCCGGCCAGCCGCGCCTCCCCGGCGATCCGCTCCGAGGCGGCCTGCGCCCTGGCGAGCAGCTCGGCCTCCTCGCCCGGGCCCATCTCCGGCGGCCGGCGACCCTCCAGCAGCACCCGGCCATCGACCACCACGGTGTCGACCTCGGTCCCGTCGGCCTGATAGACCAACACGGATGCCACGCTGTGGCAAGGCACCAGGTTGGCGCGCCCGAGCTGGAGCAGCACCAGGTCGGCCTTCTTGCCCACCTCGAGCGAGCCGATCTGGTCGGCCAGCCCGACCGCCCTGGCGCCGTCGATGGTGGCCATCTCGAGGACCTTCTCGGCGGTGATCGCCGCGGCGTCGCGGTAGCGGCCCTTCTGGGCGAGCGCCGCGAACTTCATGTCGGCGACGATGTTGACGCTGCCGTTGCAATTGCCGTCGTCGGTGCCGAGCCCGACGATGATCCCGGCCGCCTGCATCTCCGCGACCGGCGCGATCCCGGACGCCAGCAGCAGGTTGCTGACCGGGTTGTTGGCCACCTTGACGTCGAAGGAGCGCAGCGTGCGGATGTCGTTGGCATCGGTCTGCACGCAGTGGCCCGCCAGCACGTCCGGCCCGAGGAAGCCGATCGAGCCGAGGTACTGCACGCTCGACAGCCCGCCCTGCCGGCGGTCGAGCGGCGACTCGGCCAGGTGGAGGGTGAGCATGGTGCCGAAGCGCCGCGCCAGGTCGCGCGCGCCGAGCAGGCCCTCGCGGGTGCAGAAGCGCGCCACGCCCGGCGAGGGCCACACCTGGATGCGGCCGTCGCCGGCGCCGTGGTGGCGGCGCATCAGCCGCTCGATCGCCGCCAGCGCCTCGGCGGCCGGCTCGATGCCGCCCGGGTCGTGGCGCACCTCGGGCTCCTTGGCCTCGATCGCCGCCAGCACGGGCAGGAAGTCGTCCGGCGTGTGGTCGTAGAACATCCGCGCGAACATCACCCGCAGGCCGGCGTCGCGGTACACGCCGATGGCGGTGTCGGCGGCCATGTCCCAGCGCTCGGTGGGGAACTCGACGTTGTCGACGAAGGTGGTGATGCCCGAGCGCAGCGCCTCCAGGCAGAACAGCCGCGCGGCCACCTCGACGTCCTCGCGCCGGTAGGCGCGCAGCCCCGGCAGGACCACGTTGAACAGCCAGTCGTACAGCGCGCGGTCGTCCGACAGCCCGCCGCGCAGCAGGATGTGGATGGCGTGCGTGTGGGCGTTGACGAAGCCGGGCAGCAGCGCCATGCCGCTGGCGTCGATCACCCGCTCGGCACGGTCGTAGGGGCAGTCGTCGCCCGGCCCCAGCCCGACGATCCGGTCGGAGTCGACCGCCAGCCAGCCGGACCGGAGCACGCGCCGGTCGGGGTCCATGGTGACCACCTGGGCGTTGCGCACCAGCAGCGAGGGGGTCCGGGTCCGCGGGCTCATACGCCGCAGCCTATCGGGCTACCATCCTGCACCGGAACCGCCTTTCAGGTCGTGGAATCGCTGACGAGATGATCTCGCGGACGCCGGCGCCCGGCCGGTCCGCCCAGGCCCGCTGGACCGCGGTGGTCGCGGGTGGCGTGGTGGTGCTCAGCTTCGAGGGCGTGATCGTGCGCTCGCTGGACCTGGACCAGTGGACCATCCTGCTGCTGCGCTGTTCGCCGCCGACAACCTGCTGTTCAGCATCGCGCCGCGCAACTCGTCGGTGGCCAACCCTGGCGCCGCTGGGCACCGCGCCGGTGTTTGGCGGGGTGCTCGGGCGCCTGGTGCTGGGCGAGCGGCCGCCGTGGCGGAGCTCCCGCCGGCTTGAAGGGCCGGCGGGCAAGCGAGTGGGGGGGCAATCTCGCTACCCGCCGTGCCCACCCCGACCGGGTCGCAAGCGGTTCATGGCCCGTCAGCCGGATGCGCCCCTACCCGGGAAGTGGTCATCGTGTCGCACCCCCGCCCCGACCACCTCCTGCAGAATCCGTAGGAGACTGGTCCGCCTGCCGTAGTGATCCGTTGAATTCGGACGGCCGGACGGCCACTATCCGTGGTCGCGCAAATCTGTTCAATCCGCGTACGCGGCTGCCAGCGCGTGGAAGACCTCCTTCGGCTCCCAGGCCATGTCGGGGTACTCGCGACCGGTTCCGTTCTCGAGCACCTTGACCACTCCATAGGAGGCCAGGTCGAGGTCGTAGTGTGGGTCGGCCCGATGCGGGACGTGGTAGCCGGCGAAGTTGAACCAGAACGCGCTGTGGAGCTCCTCCTGCTCGAAGATCTCCAGCAGCTCGCGCAGGTACCGCACCTGCTCGCCCTCGTCGCGCTGGTAGTCGCCGTTGATGGCCGGCGGCTCGGCCGAGCGGTCGATGATCATCCAGCCGGTGGCGCCGGCGTCGGCGGCGCCACGGTAGGTGCAGCAGCCGAACTCGGTGGCCACCACCGGCTTGCCGTGCTCGAAGTGGCGCCGCAGCTCCTCGCGGTAGTTCGCCTTGTTGTAGGCGGCGCGGTAGGCGTCGACGCTGACGAAGTCGAACGGGCTCCAGTCGAGCGTCTCCCAGGGCCCGGCGGCATAGGTCACCGGCCCGCCGAAGCGCTTGCGCACGGTCGCGGCCACGTCGGCGAAGAAGGCGCTCATCTTGGCGGGCACCTCGGCCAGGCTGGCCCACAGCCCGGGATCGCCGGAGCTCATCGTCGCCATGCGCGCGTAGGCGTCCTCGCCGGGGATGAACCCGCTGGCGAACATGCTGAGCTCGCAGCCGGCGATCAGCACCACGTCGGCGCCGTCGCGCCGCAGCGACTCGGCCCGCCCGGCGCAGTCGTCGAACAGCTCCAGCAGCTCCTCGGGGTTCAGCTCGGCGGGGAACGGCGAGAACCACACCCGCAGGCCCGCCTCGGCCGCCGCCTCGCCGGCGACGCTCAGCCGGGCGGGGTCGCCGCCGGTGACGCGGACCGCGTTGCAGTGCAGGTCGTCCGCGATGATCCGCAGCTCGCGCCGGACCACCGCCGGGTCGAAGGTCTCCCTCGAGCTCCGGCCGCCCGGGAAGGTGCCGGTGTCGTAGTTGATGCCCTTGCCGTGCAATGCGGCCTCCTACTCGATGATCCGGTCGCCGATGCCGTGCTCCAGCAGGTCGAAGGCCCGCTCCACGTCGGCGCCCAGCCGCCCGGCCGCCTCGGCCGGGGGGACCCCCGCGGCCAGGCGCCGGAAGTAGGTCGACTTGAGCGTCAGGATGGTGGCGGAGATCAGCCCGGCGACCAGGTGCGGGGTGAGGTCGTCGTCCGGCGCGCCCGGCTCGGCGGCCAGCGTCCGCGCGAGCTCCTCGCGCTGCTGGTCGTAGCGCCGCTGCATGCCGGCGGTCAGGGTCGGGCTGGAGGTGATCACGCGCAGCAGCGCGACCAGCTCCTCCGGCGAGTCGATGCCCGGGTCGGCCGCGAACGCGCGGTAGTGCGTCCGCAGCGCCTCCAGGGGCGACTGGCCGGGTTCGCGGTCCGCCACGATCCGCGCGGGATCGTCGTCGGCGGCCGCGTCCAGCACCAGCGACTCCTTGGTCGGGAAGTACTTGAACAGCGTGACCTTGGCGACGCTGGCGGCGTCCGCGATCTCGGCCACGGTGACGGCGTCGAAGCCGCGCTCGATGAACAGCCGCATGGCGGCCTCTGCGATCGCCTGCCGCGTCTGGCGTCGCTTGCGCTCGCGCAAGCCCTGTCGTTCGACCATGACGGCAGCGTACCACAATCGCGTACCGAGTTCATTTATTAACCCGGTACGCGATCAGTACGCGCGACCGTTCAGAACCAGGAACGCAGCTTCTTGCGGTCGGCCGCTTTCCAGGCGGCCTCCCAGTCCTCGCGGCGGCGGGCGGCGACCTCGCGCTCGGCGGCGATCAGCACGCCGGCGGCCATGGCGCTCGGGCCTGGCGCGCCCCTGGCGGTCGCCGCCCTGCGCAGCCACTCCTGCGCGACCACCGCGTCGTGGTGGTCGCCGAGGACCTCCTGGATCTGCTCGCAGGCCTCGGCGAACTCCTCCGCCTGCTTGCCCACCACCGGAACCAGCGCCTCGGCCGCGTAGCGGGCCCGCTTGGCGCGGATGCGGATGCGGTGGAGCTGCGCATCGGAGGGCTCCTCGCCCGCCTGGCGTACCTCCTTGCGCAGCTTGCGCCAGGTCCTGGCGACCCGAGGGGTCAGCTCCCCGGCCGCCGGGCGGCCGCCGTCGAGCACCATCGGGCTGTTGGCCGCGGCGAGCAGGTCGTCGACCAGTTGCACGTAGGCGCCCTCGCGCATCGCCGCCAGCAGCGCGGAGCGTGCCCGGTCGCGCTCGCGGCGCAGCCGCTGAAGCAGCCAGCCGGCCGCCCGCGCCTCGGCCTCGGGAAGCTGCTCCACCTGCGCCTCCAGGCGGGCGAGCAGCACATCCGCGTCCCGCACCGCGCCGAGCCGGTCGGCCAGCCACTTCGCCCGCTCACGCAGCCTGACGGTCCAGCCCTCCTCCAGCACCGGCAGGAAGGTCCGCAGCGATGAGCGGAAGCGGCGGGTCGCCACCCGCGCCTGGTGGACCCCCTCCGGGTCCCTGCCCAGCCGCACCACCGGGTCGTGCCGCAGCAGCCGCACCACCGCCGCGCCGAGGTCGTAGCGCACCAGTTGGTCGATGGTGGCGCCACGCTTCGGCTCGACCAGCACCACCTCGGCCGGCCCCGGGTCCGGGTTGCCGAGCGCCTGGAGGTACTTCGACTTCACCTCGACCGGCTCGGCGCCGGCGTCCTGGAGGCGCTTGACCACCGGGTCCAGCGCGCCGTCGGCAGCGTCCGGGGCGAGCTCGGTCTCGATCTCGCGGAAGCGCCGGCTGACCCGGCGGCCGTCCAGCACCACCACCCGGTCGTCGGTCAGCTCGCCGAGCCGCTGGCCGTCCTGGTCGCGCAGCTCGACCGGGCGGCGGGTGGTGCGCAGCCTGGCCACCGGCGCCAATTGGGCCTCGCGCACGAAGGCGCGGACCAGGTCCACCGCCTCGTCGGGCGGCTGCGACGGCGGCCCGTCGAAGACCACCTCCTCGCGCGAGACCAGCGGCCCGCTGCTCTCCCCCGCCAGCTTGACCGTCCAGCCCTCACCGCTGCGGTGGCGCAGGCTGGCGCCCCAGCGCGCCAGCCGCAGGTCGGGCGTGTCCCAGTAGGTGGTCCGCAGCTGCCGGGCCGCGGCCGGCTCCGCGACGATGCCGGCCGACGGGTCGCCGAGGTCCGGAACGTCGAAATCCGGCGCCACCGACAGCTTGGCTTCGCGCTCCCGCATGGCCGTCTCCCCTCTCTCCGCCTGCGTCCAGCCTACCGGCCGGGTCCAGCACGCACGGGGCTCACCTGCGGCGTTCGCCGCGGGCGGTCAGCCCGCCACCACCCGGCCGCCGGCCGAAGCCCGGTCGGCCTCGAAGTGGGCGCTGCGCGCCGTGCGCCGCAGGCCGAACGCCAGCGTGGTCAGCAGCACGGCGCCGAAGGCGCCCAGCAGGACCGCGGCCGCGCCCGGGCTGTCGAGCTGGGTCACGCCGTAGACTCCGGCGGCCAGCAGCGCGGCGGCCGGGATGGTGACCACCCAGGCGATCGCCATCTGCCCGAACACCGACCAGTTCACCGGCACGCCGCGGGTCACCGTGCCGACGCCGGTGACCGAGCCGGCCACGGTGTGAGTGGTCGACACCGGCGCGCCCAGGGCGGTCGAGCCGAACAGCGCGATCGCCGCGCCGGTCTCGGCCGCGACGCCCCTGGCCGGCAGCAGCCGGGTGATCCGCATGCCCATGGTCTCGACGATCCGCCAGCCGCCGGAGATGGTCCCCAGCGCGATCGCCGAATGGGCCGCCAGCACCACCCACAGCGGGATCTGGAGCTTGTCGCCACCGCCGGCCAGGTGGCCGGTGGCGACCAGCAGCGCGGCGATCACGCCCATGGTCTTCTGCGCGTCGTTGGTGCCGTGGCCGAGCGACACCGCCGCCGACGACACCAGCTGCCCGACCTTGAACACCCGCTCGCTGCCGCTCTCCCGGTGGTTGCGCAGCCACAGGTTGATCAGCGCCATCAGCAGCCCGGCGAGCAGCAGCCCGGCGATCGGCGAGACCACGATGAACACGCCGGCCTTCTGCACGCTGGAGAGCTTGATCGCGTCGATGCCGCCCTTGGCCAGCCCGGCGCCGAGCAGCCCGCCGATCAGCGCGTGCGACGACGAGGTCGGCAGCCGCAGCCACCAGGTCACGTAGTTCCAGACAATCGCCCCGAGCACCGCGGCGAAGATCACCGCCACGCTGGAGAACGCCGGCTTCACCGTCTGCCCGATGGTGTTGGCCACCTTGGTGCCGAAGAACAGGAAGGCGATGAAGTTGAAGAACGCGGCCCACAGCACCGCCCAGCGCGGGCGCAGCACGCGGGTCGCGACGATCGTCGAGATGGAGTTGGCCGAGTCGTGGAAGCCGTTGGTGTAGTCGAACAGCAACGCGATCGCCACGATGCCGACCACCGTCAACAGCGCGATGTCCATGCGGGTCCTCCAGCCTGGACGGCCCTTGTCGTCGAGGCCGGCATGCCCGCTGAAGCCCTTGGCAATGCGCGGTCACGAGGAAACGTTGGGTGAACTCCGTTCCCGAAGGCCCGCGGTGGCCTCACCACTCGACCAGTTGCCAGATCGCCGGCTGGAGGGTGTCGGGCTCCCCGACCTCGGCGAAGATCGCCACCGCCCGCTTCAGGTGGGTCATCGCCTCCTCGCCGCGGCCGGCGGCGTGCAGCAGGTCGGCGAGATTGTTGTGCAGCGCGGCCTGGCGGTGCCGGTCGCCCTGGGCGGTGCACAGCTCCAGCGCGGTGGTGGTCAGCTCGATCGCCGGGTCGAGGCGGCCGGCGGCGCGGTGGACCAGCGCGAGGTTGTTCAGCGCCGCCACCTTGGCGCCGGGGTCGGGCAGCCGGCCGGCGTGCTCCAGGCTCAGCTCCAGGTGCTTCGAGGCGCGCTGGTGGTCGCCGGCGGCGCCGGCCAGCATGCCGACCAGGTTGTGGCACTGCGCCAGGGCGGCCTCCTCACCGGCGGCCCCGGCCAGCTCGAGCGCCTCGGCGGCCAGCTCGCCGGCCTGCCGGGAGCGGCCGCGCCGGTGCGCGGCCAGGCTGCGGTCGGCGACCAGCCGGGCCCGCGCGGCCGCGGTGGCGGCATCGTCCGGCAGGGCGGCCAGCGCGGCCTCCAGGTGCGCCTCGGCCGCCTGGAAGTCCCCGCGCCGCTGGTGCAGGCTGCCGAGCCGGTGCTCGACGGCGGCCAGGCCGTCGGGGTCGCAGTGCGCGGCGGCCGCCTCGTAGGCGGCCAGCGCCTCCCCGTAGGAGCCGAGCAGGGTGTGCAGGTCGCCCAGGGCCAGTTGCAGCCTGGCCGTCTCGGGGTGGCCGAGCGCCAGGGCGGCCTGGTAGTGGCCGACCGCCAGGCGGTTGGCGAACAGCGAGGCGGCGCGCTCGCCGGCGCGCGCGAACCACTCGGCCGCGTCGGCGTCCTGCCCGGCGAGCTGGAAGTGGCGCGCGATCGAGGCGGCCTGCGAGGCGGTCTCCTGGCCGCGGGCCCTGCCGGTGAGCGCCTGCGCCACCCGGCGGTGCAGCAGCCGGCGGCGCGCCAGGCCGGCCTGCTCGTAGACCAGCAGGCGCAGCTGCTCGTGGCCGAAGTCGTAGCTGGTCGCCGGGCCGGCGACCTCGTGGATCAGGCCGAGGCGCACCAGCTCCTCGATCGCGGCGATGGCCTCGTCGTCGCTGCGGCCGCTGGCCTCGTGCACGGTGTCGACCTCGAACGAGCGCCCGATCACCGCCGCGGTGGTGAGCAGCTGCCAGGCCGGCGCGGAGACGCGCTCCAGCCGCGCCTCCAGCAGCTCGCGGGCACCGCTGGGCAGCGCGGGCAGCTCGCCGCCGTCGCCGTCCGGCGCCGCCAGGTAGGTGACCACCAGCAGCGGCAGGCCCTCGGTCCGCTGGAACAGCTCGCCGGCGATGCCGGCGCGCCCGGGCGCGACCGCGCGCACCAGCTCGACCACGGCCGGGCGGTCCAGCCGGCCCAGGGCCAGGCTGGTCACCGTGCCGGCGCGCTGCGCCTCGGCGACCAGGCCGCGCAGGCGGTGCCCGCGCGGCACGTGCTCGCCGCGCCAGGCGGCCACCACCAGCAGGCCGGCCCGCTCCAGCCGGCGCGCCAGGTAGCCGATCGCTTCCAGGGTGGCGTCGTCGGCCCACTGGAGGTCGTCCAGCACCAGCAGCCCCGGCCGGGAACCTCGCACCGCCGCCAGCAGCGCGCGGCAGAGCCCTTCGAGGAAGCGGCCCTGGGCCCCCGGCCCGTCGGGCGAGGGGACCGCGGCGTCTTGCACCAGCGGGCCCAGCTCGGGCAGCAGCCGGGCCGCCTCGGCCAGCCAGTGGGGCTCCAGGCCGGCGGGCCAGCCCCGCTCCGGCTCGCCGGGCATGGCGGCGCGCAGCCCGTCGGCCAGCGGTCCGTAGGCGACCCGCTCGCCCTCGTAGCAGCGGCAGACCAGCGCGTGCCCGCCGGCCCGCCGGACGTGGGCGGCGAAGTCCTCGGTGAGCCGGGTCTTGCCGATGCCGGCCTCGCCGGTCAGCGCCACCAGCCGCCCTCTGCCGGACCGCTCCACCCCCGACCAGGCCTCCAGCAGCGCGTCCCATTGCCGCTGCCGACCGACCAGGGGCGCGGGCGGCGGGCCGCCCGTCGGAGCCGGCGGGCCG
>DASVXQ010000401.1:0-13819 GCA_036392615.1 Actinomycetes bacterium
CCACCGCGCCGAGGGCCAGGGCGCGCCGGACCCTGCCGGCCACCGCGCCGGCCGCCAGGCCGGCCAGCAGGGTCACCCACCACAGCCCCGCCAGGTTGGCGGCGGCGGCCAGCAGCGCGCCGGCGAGCACCACGACCGGCGTCACGGCCGCAGGCTCCAGGTGACCGAGCCGCCGAGCGCGGCCGCCTGGTCGAGGGTGCGCAGCGGCCGGTCGCGGCCTTCCCACCAGTCGTCGATGCCGTTGCGGTACCACGGCGAGGCCGGGTCCTCGCTCTGCCCGCCGGGGTAGATGCCGGCGGCTGCGCCGCTGCCGAGATCGGCGATGAACCGCCAGCTCGGCCCGTCGGTGGCCAGCGGGCCGGCGTTGACGTTGACCGTCCGCTCGTCGCCGCCGCGCGGCGCCGGCCCGTAGCCGAGGCTGTCGATCTCGCTGAGCGAGGCGATCTGGAGGCGGTTCAGGCTGCCCCAGCGCCAGCGGGTCGGGTCGGGACCGAGCCGGCGGCGCAGCTCCGCGGCGGCGCCGGCGAACGCCCGCCTGGCGAGGTCCTCGGCGGAGCGCCGGGCGCCGTCCGGCGCCCGCAGCGACGGACCGTCGGGGTCGCGCAGGGTCCACGTCTCCAGCGTCGGGGTCAGCCGGGGGGCCAGCTCGTCCAGGCTGACGCCGGCGGCCTGGAGGCCCTTGGCGCGCCACCACGGTCCGAAGACCTCGTCCAGGTAGTGGTCCCAGAACGTCCCCCAGACCGCGGCGGCCGCCGAGTCCTCGCGCATGTCGCGGTCCCAGGCGGCCAGCAGCGCGCGCATGCGGCCCTGGAGCTGGTCGGCGCCGCCCGGCGGGAGCGCCCGCAGCAGCCAGGGCAGCAGGCTGGTGGCCAGCGGGTCGATGGTGCGCAGCTGGATCGCCCGCATGTCCGCCATGGTCAGGCCGGTGCGGCCCTGGAGCGCGCGGGTGATCCCGGCGGCGCGGTAGGAGGGGCCGAAGAGGACCAGGCTGGTGCCGATGTACCAGGGGTAGCCCGGGCCGACCGGCCGCTGGTTGGCGGTCACCACCATGTGCGACGGCGGGTCGTGCGCCTGCGGGATGGCCTCGAACGGGATCGAGCCGGTGAGATCGGCCTCGCCGGTGCCGGGCAGCACCCGCGAGGGGTCGACGCCCTTGGCGAAGGTCGGGTAGCGGCCGGCGGCGACCACCCCGATGTGGCCGCCGTCGTCGGCGTAGACGAAGGCCTGCGACGGCGAGGCCCAGTCGCGCAGCGCCTCGCGGACCTCGGCGCCGCTGGCCGCCTGGCCGACCCGCAGCAGCACGCGCAGGTCCGGCGACGGCTCCGCGCCAAGCCAGTCGACCGCCACGGTCAGGTGGCGGCGGGTCAGCACCGGGCCGTGGACGGTGACCGGCACCACCACCCGCCGGTCCGCCTCGCCCTTGACCTTGAGCCGCTCGACCCGGTTCCGCAGCGGCCGCCAGGCGCCGCGCCAGAAATACCGGCCGGGGTGGGCGCGGTCGGTCCGCTCGGCGTAGAAGAAGGTCGCCTGGTTCTCCACGCTGGTGAGGCTCCAGGCGACGTGCCGGTTGCGGCCGATCACCACCCCGGGCAGCCCTGGGATGCTCACCCCGCTGACCTGGTAGCCGGGCGCGTCGGCGTCGATCTGGAACCAGATCGACGGGAGGCTGAGCGGCAGGTGCGGGTCGCCGGCCAGCAGCGGCTTGCCGGAGGCGGTCAGGCTGCCGTCGACCGCCCAGGCGTTGGAGTTGCCCGGGTCGCCGGCGGAGCGCACCTGCGGAACGGCGCGCAGCTGGCGGTGCAGTCCCTCGACGCCCGCGATCGCGGCCGGCGGGCGGGGCCTGCCGCCGGACCCGGCGCGGGCGGCGCCGGCGTAGGGGCCAGGGTCGTAGGGCAGCGCCTGGTTGGGCGGCTGCACCGGGAACCAGTCGGCGGCCCGCGCCGCGCCCAGCCTGTCCGACAGGATCTGGTTGATCAGCGCGCTGTCGTCGAAGGTCAGCAGCTGGGTCTCGTTGCCCTGCACCACCAGGCTGTCCACTGGTGTCCACGGCTGTGGCTGGTAGCCGAGCAGGGTGAAGAACGACGGCAGCCGGTGGCCGTCGCGCGCCTCGGCGATGCGGTCGTTGACCCCGTCGGCATAGGCCAGCAGGGCCTCGCGCGCCGGGTCGCCCGGCCGTAGCTCCGCCCAGGCCGCCTCGGCGGTGTGGCGCAGGCCGAGCCGCAGCTCGAGCTCGTCGGAGGCGACCTGGTCCGGCCCGAGGACCTCGGCGAGGCGCCCGGAGGCCTGGCGCCGGGCCAGGTCCATCTCGAACAGCCGGAAGCGGGCGTGCAGGTAGCCGAAGGCGAGCCACAGGTCGTGCCGCGAGGCGGCCCGCACGTGCGGCACCCCGCCCGGCTCGAAGACCACCCGCACCGGCGCGCGCAGGCCGCGCAGCCGCAGGGTGCCGTCCCTGGGCAGCTCGGCGTTGGCCGCGCCGGCCCACACCCCGGTGGTCGGCTCCAGCATCGGGCCGAGCGCCGGCAGCGGCCCGCCGCCATGCCAGGCGAGCTGCCCCAGCACCGCCAGCGCCAGCAGCGCGGCGACCAGGTTGGCGGTGCGGGCCAGCGGCCGGCGGCGGGGGCTCACGCCCGCTCCCCCGCCAGGCTGACCTGGCCCTGCGCCACCGCGACCAGCTCGCCCTCTGGCAGGCGCACCACGGTGATGCGGTAGAGCCCGAGGCGGCCACCGAGGTGCTCCGGCTCGGCGCGCGCCACCAGGCGGTCGCCGGGACGGCAGGCGCGCAGCAGGGAGATGGTCACCACCGTGGCCACCGCCCTGCGGCCGCCCGAGTTCGACGCCGCCGCCAGCGCCGCGTCGGCCAGCGAGAACACCGCGCCGCCGTGGACCAGTCCGAGGAAATTGGTGTGCCGCTCGCCGGCGGTCAGCTCGGCGCGGGCGGCGCCGCCGCCGACCTCGACCAGCTCCACGCCCAGGAGCTGGCCGTACGGGTCGGCGGGCTGGCTGGGCGGCACGGTCACGGCAGGCTGCCGGCGTGGATCCGTCCGGCCCGCATCACCAGCCGCAGGTACCTCGGCGGGTCGGCCAGCACCTCCAGCTTGCGCAGCGGGTCGCCGTCGACCACCAGCAGGTCCGCCATGGCGCCCGGCGCCACCACGCCGACCTGGCCCTCCAGGCGCAGCAGCCGGGCCGCCACGGTGGTGGCCGAGCGGATGATGTCGGCGGCGGGCTGGACCTGGGCGCGCAGGCCGAGCTCGGTGAGCTGCCGGCGGTGCATGCCGCCGAGCAGGTCGGTGCCGTAGGCGATCGGCAGCCCGGCCCGGTGCGCCAGCTCGAGCGCGTGCAGCCCGGCGTCGAGCACGTCGAAGACCTTGCGGTGCTGATCGGGCGGGAGCCCGTGGCGCCGGCCCTCCTCCGCCAGCGCGGAGTAGGTCGCCAGCGTCGGGACGTAGAAGGCGCCGGTGCGCTCGAACAGCCTGATGGACGACTCGTCCATCAGGTTGCCGTGCTCGATGCAGGCGACCCCGGCCTCCAGGCCGCGGTTGACCGCCGCGGCGGTGTAGGCGTGCCCGGTGACGTAGCGGCTGGCGGCGCGCGCCTCCTCCACGATGGCGCGCAGCTCCTCCATCGAGTACTGGGTCGAGTCGACCCGGTCGGTCGGCGAGGCGACCCCGCCGGAGAGCATCACCTTGACGTGGTGCGCGCCGCGGCGCAGCTGCTCCCGCGCGGCGCGGCGGACCTCGGTGACGCCGTCGGCGACCACCGTCATGGTGGGCAGCGAGGGGTGCTGGTCGAGCGGCACCCGGCCCGGCGGGCGCGGGTCGCCGTGCCCGCCGGTCTGCGACAGCGCCTTGCCGCCGAAGACGATCCTCGGGCCGGGCAGCAGGCCCTCGTCGACCGCTCGGGCCAGGCCGTAGTCCGCGCCGGCCACGTCGCGGACGGTGGTGAAGCCGCGGTCCAGCATGCCGCGCAGGATCCCGGCGGCCCTGGCGGTCAGGTAGGTGGGCGTCCATTCGTCCAGCTCCGCGAGGTTCGCACTGGCGGCGGTCACGTGCACGTGCGCGTCGATCAGCCCGGGCAGGACGGTCATCCCGCCGGCGTCCAGCACGGTCGCGTCGCCCGGGCGCAGCGTCGCCTCCGGCCCGACCTCGACGATCCGCTCGCCCTCGACCAGTACCGCCTGGCCCTCGACCAGCTCGCCAGCCTCCGGGTCGAGCACAGCGGCGTCACGGAGCAGGATGCGACCGGCCTCCACCACCACGACCTCCCCACCGTCGCCGAGCCCCCGCGCGTGGCGAAGGGTACCGCAAGCCGGCGGCCGCGCCACCAGATGCGCCGGTGTCGGCCGCGCCGGGGCGGGGAACCCGCACGGTGGACGACCGACGCAACCGACCGGGGACGACGGCATGACCAGCGCGCTGGACCGGCTCCCGCCCGCCGCCCGCGAGCGGCTGCGGCGCCGCGGGCACCCGGAGTGGACCTCGCCGATGCTGGCCGTGCTGACCGACGGGCGCTTCTCCGATCCCGGCTGGGTCTTCGAGCGCAAGCTGGACGGTGAGCGCTGCCTGGCGTTCCGGCTCGGCGCCGGCGTGCGGCTGCTGTCGCGCACCAGGCAGCGGCTGAACGACACCTATCCGGAGCTGGTCGCGCCGCTGGCGTCGCAGCCGAGCGGCGACTTCGTCGTCGACGGCGAGATCGTCGCCTTCGAGCGCGGCCGCACCAGCTTCGAGCGGCTCCAGCGGCGCATCCAGCGGCACGACCCGGGGCAGGCGCTGGAGCGCGGCGTGGCGGTCTACTACTACCTCTTCGACCTGCTGCGGCTCGACGGCTTCGACACCACCGGGCTGCCGCTGCGCGACCGCAAGCGGCTGCTGCGCGACGCGTTCGCCTTCGGCGGCCGGCTGCGCCTGCTGCCCCACCGCAACCGCGACGGCGAGGCGCTCTACCAGGACGCCTGCCGCCGCGGCTGGGAAGGACTGATCGCCAAGCGGGTCGACGCCGTCTACCAGCACGGCCGCTCCGAGGACTGGCTGAAGTTCAAGTGTGTCCTGGAGCAGGAGTTCGTGATCGGCGGCTGGACCGACCCGACCGGCACCCGGATCGGGCTGGGGGCGCTGCTGATCGGCTACTACGACCGCGGCAGGCTGCGCTACGCGGGCAAGGTGGGCACCGGCTACACCCAGGCCGTGCTGCGGGACCTGCGGGCGCGGCTGGACCGGCTGGCGCGGGACGAGCCGCCGTTCGAGCGCGACGGGCTGCCCAAGAGCCGGGTCCACTGGGTCCGCCCGGAGCTGGTCGCGCAGATCGCCTACAGCGAGCTGACCCGCGACGGCAAGCTGCGCCAGCCGCGCTACCTGGGCCTGCGGACCGACAAGCGACCGCGCGAGGTGGTCCTGGAGATCCCGCGGTAGCGTGGTCGCGACCCGGCGCCCCGCCGCGCCAGCAGCCCCGTCCAGCGAAGGAGCCAGCACATGGGCCACGAGTTCGAGGCCGACAGGCGCGCCGAGCTCGACGCCACCCCCGAGCAGGTCTGGGAGGCGATCGCCACCGGACCGGGCATCGACTCCTGGTTCATGGGCCGCAACCAGGTCGAGCCCGGCGAGGGCGGCAAGGTCACCACCAACTTCGCCGACTACAGCCCGACCGCGAGCGTGACCGCGTGGGACCCGCCGCACCGCTTCGCCTACCGCACCCCGGAGGCCGACGACGGGCGCTTCATCGCCTACGAGTTCCTGATCGAGGGCCGCGGCGGCGGCAGCACGGTGCTGCGCCTGGTCACCAGCGGCTTCCTGCCGGGCGACGACTGGGAGAGCGAGTACGACGCCATGACCAAGGGCGACCAGCTGTTCTTCAGCACGCTGGTCACCTACCTCGGCCACTTCGCCGGCCGCACCGGCACCCCGGTCACCGCCTTCGGGCCGCCGGTGGACGACTGGCCGCGCGCCTGGGCCGCGCTGCACCACGAGCTGGGGCTGGACGGGCCGCCGCGCGAGGGCGACCGGGTGCGCTCGGCAGCCGACCCGCCGGTCGACGGGGTGGTGTACTTCACCAACGCGGACACCGTGGGCGTGCGCGGCGAGCACGCCATCTACCGCTTCCTGCGCGGCCTGGGCGGCCCGATGGTGGCTGCCCACGTCCTCTTCGGCGAGGCCGACCAGGCCGCCGCAGAGCGTGCCTGGCGCGCGTGGCTGGTGCGCGTCTTCGGCTGACGCCCCGAGCCTACAGCTGCAGGCCCATGACCACCGCGTCCCACAGCTCGCCGTTGCGCCGGCGGTAGTGGCGGCGCAGCAGCCCCTCCCGCTGGAAGCCGAGCTTCTCGTACAGCGCGATGGCCGCCCGGTTGTGCGGCCAGACCTGGAGGGCGACCTTGTGGGCGCCGGCGCCGCGCGCCCAGTCGATACCCGCGCGCAGCAGGGCGGTGCCCAGGCCCTGGCCGCGCCAGCCCGGCGCCACCAGCATGCCGAGGTCGGCCACGCCGTAGCGGGCCAGCTCCATGTCGAGCTGGCCGACGATCCGGCCGTCGACCTCCGCGACCAGCAGGATCGTCCGCTCGTCGTGCATCGCCTCGCTGAAGTGGCGGCGGCGCCGCTCGCGGTCCAGCGGCAGCTCGGCGCCGATCCAGCGGCCCTCGGCGGCCACCTCGGCGAACAGTTCGACCAGGCGGTCGAGGTCCTGGTCGCGGGCCTGGCGGACGACCGCGCTCGCGGCGGCTGGCTGCATGCGACCTCCAGGTCGGTCAGGGTCCGGTGTCCTTCCAGGATGACCCACCGCTGCGGCTTCCGCGCGCCGGCGGGAACCGGCACGGCGCCGCGGGGGTTGCTATGGGGTACCCCGAACCACCACCGATCAGGAGGTCGCATCCCGACATGCGTTCCGCACCGGTCCGCCTCGAAGGCCTGCCCGTGCGCCGCGGGCTCACCGTGCTCGTGCTGCTGGTGAGCGGCGCGCTGATCGCCGCGGGCTGCGGCGGCGGCTCGAACGACTCTGGCGGCGGCGGGTCCGCCTCGCCGGCCACCACCGCGGTCCCCAGCCCCACGACCGCCGCGCCCGACGACAACGGCGGCGGCGCCGCCGACGCCGCGCAGGCCAAGATCGAGAACTTCGCCTTCGCCCCCAAGCGGATCACCGCCAAGATCGGCGAGACAGTGAGCTGGAAGAACGACGACGGCGCCACCCACACGGTCACCGCCGACGACGGCTCGTTCGACTCGGGGAGCCTGGCGTCGGACAAGACCTTCTCGCAGACCTTCGACGAGGCCGGCACCTTCAAGTACCACTGCGCGATCCACTCCAGCATGATCGCCACCGTGGTGGTCAGCTGATCGCCGCGGCGCGGGAGCGGTCCGGTTGCGGTCGCGGCCTTGACGGGCGGGGTGGCTCATTCCAGTGGCTGCCGGGCGATGGCGGGTGGTTCGCGGCCGGCGAACAGCCAGCCGCCGATGGTGGCGGCCAGGGGTAGGCCGGCGAGGATGACGGCCAGGTCGCCGACCGGGACGTGGCGGACGGTGGTGGCCAGGCTGCTGCGATACCAGGCGATGGCGGCAAGATAGGCGGTGGCGGTGCCGATCAGGGCGCCGAGCAGGGCGAGGGCGCCGGCGGTGGCGCTGGTGAGGGTGCGGCGGGTCCAGCCGCTGGCGCCGGTGGCGGTGAGGGAGCGCAGCTCGCCGGCGGTCTCGCTGCGGATCAGGCCGACGGTCATGGCCAGCACGCCGAGCGCGAGCAGGATGCCGGCGACGGTGGCCCAGTTGCGAAGCGCGTCGAGCGAGGGGTTCTGCGACTTCGTCTCGATGGTCGCGCCGGCGGCCACGGCGAGCTGCCGGGCGGCGTTGATCTGGAAGGCGGTGAGGGGCCGGGCCGTCTGGATGATCCAGGCGGAAGGGACCGCCTGCAGCCCGAGGCTGCCGAGCTTGTCCATCCCGTGGGTGGTGATCAGCAGGTTGGGGTCGGCGGTGTCGGTGGGGAGCTGGCCGCGGGTCTGGATCGCCGGGTTGGCGACGCAGCCGCCAGGAGCGCTGCCAGGCGCACAGCCGGAGTGGTCGGAGCCGGCGGCGTCGCCGGGGCCGCCAGGTTTGACAAGGCCAGGCAGGAAACCGGACAGCTGCAGGCGGGCCGTGCTGGCAAGTCCGGGGCGCGAGCTGAGGAGGTCGGCGTTCGGGTCGACCGTGTTCGGGTCGATCCCGTAGTGGGCGAGCAGCGCCGGGGTGGCGACGTAGAGGCGCCCGCCGTCCCTGGGCCGGCTGGTGGTGCTCTGCTGGAGCTGGACGGTGGCGGCGGTTGCCGGGTTGATGGGCGCGTCGAGCTCCAGGACGTCGTGGGTCCCGAGGGCGGCGGCGATGCTGTTCACGCGGGATCGGAGGCTTCGTGGCGCGGCTGCGGCCTGCGCGGAACCTGGGTTCGAGGGGACCCCCGGGGTGTGGTCCGGGGCGTAGACGACAAGCTGGTTCGCCGGGAGGTTGGGCCCGAAGTAGTCCACGGGGTCGGCGAACCGTGCGGTGGCGAGGATGCAGGTGAGCACGGCGACCACGACGGCGAACGTCACCGCCGCCAGGGCCGCCCCGGAACGGGTGCGGTAGCGGGCGAGGTCGTGCAGCGCGAGCCGGACCGCGACTGGCGACTGCCGGCCGGCGACCGCCAGCACCGTGATGCAGACCGGGGCGAGCAGCAGCGCCCCCAGCGTGGTGGCCACGATGCCGCTGAGCAGCTTCAGCTGGTCCGCCGCGCTGCCGCCGCTCCACCCGCCGGCGAACGCGAGCAGGCACAGGCCGGCCACCAGCAGCACGGCGCCGGGCACAGCGGAGCGGCGTGTCGCCTTCGGGGTGGCGGGCCGCCCGGACAGGGCCGCCACCACCGGCATCCGGGCGACCGAGCGCGCCGGCCCGCGGGCCGCGACGACGGCGGTCACCACGGCCAGGGCCATCGCCGTCCCGATCGCCCACCAGGGCAGGTTGAGCCGATCGATGCGGTGCCCGGTGCCGGCCTGCAGCCGCGGGGCGTAGGCGATCCAGGCAACCCAGCCGGCCGCGGCGCCGGCGAGGGCGGCGACGAGGCCGACGACGGCGCCGTTGGCCAGCAGCACCAGCCGGACGTCGCGGTCGGTCGCGCCCAGCGCGCTGAGCATGCCAAGCGCGCGGAGCCGCCGCTGGGCCATGACCGTGAAGCCGGCCACCGCGACCAGGCCGATGAAGATCAGCCCGAAGATGGCCACGGCGAGCACCACGATCGCCGGGCTGAACCCCGCCGGTGGCGGCGGGGGCGTCTGGGGGCTGACGCCGCCGGGGAAGGCGAACGAGCTGACGCTTGTGTCGCTGGCGTCGAACAGGACCGTCACCTGTGTCGGCGCGCCAAGCGGCCCCGGGGCCACCAGCGCGAAGGCGTCCAGCAGGTTGAGCGGGTTCTCGACCAGGCCGACGACCCGCCGGGCATGGCCGCCCGCGTTCCAGCGGTCACCGACATGCAGGTTGTAGAGGGTCGCCACCTGGCGGGTCACCGCGACCTCATCCGCGCCGGCCGGGTAGCGCCCGGCCACCAGGCGCAACATCGGGGACCCGTAGGGGCCGCGTGGGTCCTGCGCCCGCAGGTCGATTGGGTTGACTGAGCCGGTGGCCAGCCGCTGGTGGCCGATCACCTCGATGGCGCCGAAGTGCTGCCGGATGGCGGCGAGGTCGGCGGCGAGGTGCGGGTCGGACCCGGGCAGAGTGAGGAGGTGGTTGGCCGTCCCGAAGGTCGCCGCGGGCGACGAGGGGGTGTTCGTGCTGACCGCCACGCCGACCACCGTCGCCGCGACCGCGACACCGAGCAGCCCCAGCAGCAGCAGCTGCTGGCGCCACTCGCGGCGAAACAGCCGCCACGCCCAGCGGACCACCGCGCGCCGCGCCGGCATGCCGGCGCGGCGCGGGCCCGCGTCCAGCTCGGCCGGCCGGTCGCGCAGGGAGGTGCTCATTGGCCCGGTCCCGGGCTCGGCGTGAGGAGCGACTCGGGCCCGGCGGCGGGAGCGGTCTGGTCGGCCACGCGCCCATCCCGCAGGAACACCACCCGGTCGGCCCAGGATGCCAGCTGCGCGTCGTGGGTCACCACCACCCCGGCGACGCCCTGCCGGCAGGCGGCACGGATCAGGCGCATCACCGCCTCGCCGTTGACCGAGTCGAGCGCGCCCGAGGGCTCGTCAGCCAGCAGCAGGCGCCGGTCGCCCACCACCGCCCTGGCGATCGCCACCCGCTGACGCTCGCCGCCGGACAGCTCGTCCGGGTAGCGGGATGCCCGCTCCCCCAGGCCGAGCTCCTCCAGGGCCCGCATCCCGGCGGCACGGGCCTTCCTGACGGAGGTGCCGTCCAGCTCCAGTGGCAGAGCGACGTTTTCGGCCGCGCTGAGCCCGGCCAGCAGGTTGAAGTCCTGGAACACGTAGCCGATCGTGCGGCGCCGCAGCCGGGCCCGCTGGTTGCGCGACATCCCCGACAGTGCGGTGCCACAGACCAACACCTCGCCGCTGGTCGGGTCCTCCAGGCTCCCGGCGATGGTCAGCAGGGTGCTCTTGCCCGAGCCGCTGGGTCCCATCACCGCCACCAGCGCGCCGGCCTCCACCGCCAGATCGACCCTCTGGAGCGCCCGCACCCGGGCCGGTCCTTCGCCGTAGACCTTCGACACGCCCCGCAGTTCAAGCACGCTCATGGTCGCACTCCGATTCTTCGTCGCAGTCTCGGCAGCGAGGCGGGAGGGGGCGGGGGAGGCTCTGTGGCGGCGCGCCGCAGGCGGCTGTCGGCGGCGTCCAGCCAGCGGACGACCGAGTCCAGCCGAAACAGCTCGGCGTCGACCACCAGCGCCAACCCCAGATCGAATTCGGCCTCGTCCTCCTTCAGGCGCGTCCACTGCTGCATCAGCTCCACGAGATATCTCCGGTGCACCTGGATGACTTCATGCACGTCGGTGCCGGGCACCCGCAGCGCCACCAGCACCTTGATGACCAGCTCGTCGCGGGGTGGGGAGCTCAGGTCCGGCGGCGTGCGCAGCCACCCGGCGAGCTCCCGCTGGCCGTCGGGGGTGATCCGGAAGCTCTTCTGCGGGCCGTCCTCGCCGCTTCCGTCCGATTCGACCAGCCCGTCGCGCTCCAGCCGTTGCAGCGTCGTGTACACCTGACCGACGTTCAGCGGCCAGACCTCGCCGGTCCCCGCCTCGAACTCCTCGCGGAGCCGCAGGCCGTACTTGGGTTCCTCGCTCAACAGCGCGAGCAGGGCGTGCCGGACGCTCATCGCATCACACAACCGGGTAGCATGCGGAGGATTATACTCAGTATAGAGGCGTGGTCAAGTGGTGCGGAGCTTCGAGGAAGCTGGGATGGCCCGCGCTGGGCAAGCCGGCGATCAGCCGGGCAGCTTGGCCGCCAGCACCTCCACCTGCTCGATGGTCGGCTCGCCGAACAGCTTGCCCACGTTCTCCATCAGCGCGGCCGCGACCTGGCCGGACAGGTGCGCCTGGCGGCCGGCGTCATCGGGGAACGTGTCGAAGATGCCGAAGGTCGTCGGCCCGAACCTGATGGCGTACCAGGTGATCGTCGCCGGCTCCCCCTGGACGATCTGGAGCCCCTGCTTGAGGAAGCTCTCCACCTCGGCCTCGCGGCCCGGGAGTGCCTCGATGCGGACGAGAAGCCCGACGTTGACCTCGGCCATCTCCACTCTCCTTCCGTGGACGCGGCGGGGTGTCCGCGGGCGGCCTAGCCGAAGCGGCTGGGGCCCACCTTCTCGAGCGGGATCCGCACGAGCACGCGCCGCTGCGTCTCCATGGCCTGGCGGTACTCGTCCCAGTCCGGATGCTCCCCGCTGATCGAATGGTAGTACTCGACCAGCGGCTCCATCGCCTCGGGCAGCGACAGGATGCTCGCCCTGCCCTCGACCTGCACCCAGGGGCGGCCGAAGAACTGGTCGGCGAAGGCGCACACCACCGCGGTCGGGTCCCTGCGCAGGTTGCGGACCTTGTAGGCGGTCTCCCTGGTGCTGATCACGGCCATGCCGTCGCCGTCCAGCCCGACGGTGACCGGCGAGGTCTGCACCCCGCCGTCCGCCCGCCGGGTGACCAGCACGCCTCGGTGGTTCTCCCGCAGGAACGCCCGCGCCTCGTCTGGGCTCACCGGCTCCTCCTCGCCGTCAGCAGGTCTCGCACGCCTCCACGTCCGCCTTCGCCGCCCGCCTCGACGGCACCTCGACGCGTAGCAGCCGGAAGGCGACCTCGATCGCCGGGCCGATGCCGAAGGCGTACAGCACCGTCCCCACGCCCCAGGCGCCGCCGAGCAGGATGCCGCCGAGCAGCGCGGCGGTCTCGATCAGCGCCCGGACCGCGCCGACCCGCAGCCGGGTGCGCGCCGCCAGCGCCAGCATCACCGAGTCCCTCGGCCCGGAGCCGAGGCCGGCGCCGATGTACAGCGCCGAGCCGATCGCCACCAGCGCCACCCCGGCGACCACCGCCGCCAGCCGCAGCGGCAGCCCACGGCCGCCGAGGTCCGCGCCGATCCCGCTGGACAGCATGAGGTCGGCGAAGACCCCGACGAGCACCATGTTGACCAGCGTGCCCGGCCCGGGCCGGACGCCGGCGAACCAGCCCCCGGCCAGCAGCACCAGGCCGACCACGATGGTGGCCACGCCGAACGACAGCGGGGTGACCTGGCGGATGCCGTCGTGCAGCACGTCCCACGGCCCCACGCCGAGGCGCGCGCGCAGCCCGAGCACCACCCCGGCGGCGAACAGCCACAGGCCGGCGAGCAGACGGATCCAGGCCAGCGGGCTCCTGGCGCGCCGCAGGAACGAGGCGGTCCCGAGCGGTGATGACATGGTGATCAAGAGTACCCGCTGCCGGCCGCTACCCCTCGTCGAGCGGGATGCCCATCTGGTGGACCACGCCGCGGTCGTCGTCGGTCACCAGGGAGTTGTCCCAGTCGCCGCCGCCGAGCTGGTTGGCGTGGCCGGACGGCGCGGTCAGCTCGTTGGCGGCCGGCTCGCCGAAGCGCACGCGGGCGTGGGGCACCTGCTCCGGGGCGGCCAGGCCGCCGGGCACGTTCGCGCCGTAGAACTCGGTCCACACCGAGGAGCCGCGCCAGGCCAGGTCCAGCCCGCCCCAGCGGCGCGGCACCTGGAGGCTGCCGACCAGCGTCTCGACGCCGGCGTCCAGGTCGGTGACGGACGCGCTCCACCAGCGCCGCTGTCGCAACGCCAGCCGCAGCCGGTAGGGCCGGCCGGCCCGCCAGTCGTAACCCAGCCGGCAGGTCCAGAAGGGCTCGCCCTCGACCCCGCCGTGGCAGCCGGGGTTGTCGCCGCAGCCGGTCGCCGACCAGATGGAGAACACCGCCAGCCGGCCCCTGCTGCCGTCGTCGCGCAGGTCGTGTGCCTGGAGCCCGAAGTAGCCGACGTCACCGCCCTCGAAGGAGAACTGGTGCGCCCAGAAGTAGGTGGTCGGCCCCGGGTCGCGCAGCACGGTCAGGTCCCACGCCAGGCTGGTCGCGCCGGCGGCCGCCGCCGGCCAGCGCCAGAAGGTGTAGGTCCCCCGCGGTGCCGCCATGCGGGTACGTATCGCAGAGACCGCCGCGCGGCGCAAGCCGCCGATCGGCGGGAGTGCCCAGAAGCGCGAGGACTGGCAGACTGTGTCCTGACTCGCACCCTTTCGGGAGACGCAGGTGAACGAGGAAGCGCGCCAGGGCGGCCCGACCGTCCGCCGCATGCTGGTCGGCTCGCGGCTGCGCCGGCTCCGGACCGAGGCCGGCCTGACGCGGGAGGAGGCCGGCGCGCGCATCCGCGCCTCGGAGTGGAAGATCCACCGGCTGGAGAACGGCCAGGTCGGCTTC
>DASVXQ010000402.1:0-9063 GCA_036392615.1 Actinomycetes bacterium
TCGTGCAGCTCCAGCAGGAACTCGCAGATGTCGTACATCGCCTTGGAGACCGCGGTGGTGTCCGGGTCGTCCCTGCGGAGCAGCTCGCGGTACTTGGCCTTCAGCGTCATGCCACAGGAGGTCGAGTTGGCCACGATCACGCCCGGGTCGTCGGCGGCGCCGCGCAGGTGGCGCACCAGCCGCCTGGCGTGGTGCCCGGCGGCGTCGAAGGCGCCATTGGAGATCAGCGGCAGGCCGCAGCATCCCTGCGACGGGGCGGTGACGGCGATGCCGTTGCGCTCCAGCACGCGCACCAGGGTGGCGCCGACCTCCGGCTCGAACGCCTGGGTGGCGCAGCCGTGGAAATAGGCGACCGTGCGCCTGGCGTTCCGGAGCCGCCGGTGGGAGCGCATCCAGCTGCGGAAGCTCATCGGCGAGAAGTGCGGCATGGCGGCGTCGCGGTGCAGCCCGATCAGCCGTTGCAGCAGCAGCCGCACCAGGCGGTTGCGCATCGCCAGGTTGGCCAGCGGCGCCACCGGCCGCGACAGCATGCCGAGCAGCAGCGGGCGGCTCACCAGCTGGTCACGCAGGCGCAGCCCGCCGCGGTCCTCGATCAGCTTGCCGCGGGCGACGGTGTTGATCTCGGCGATCATCACGCCCTCGGGGCACGCCTGGGTGCACAGGCCGCAGCCGGAGCAGTAGTCCAGCGAGGCGTCGGGCGAGAGGCCCTCGTCGATCCCGGCGCGGAACCGCTGCCCCTGCGGCCCCTCGTACTTGGGGCCGGGGAACAGGTCGGTGACCGCGGACACCGGGCAGACCGTGTTGCAGATGTTGCACTTGATGCAGTGGTCGGCGGTCTGCTCGACGGTGGTCATCTGGAGGCACCCCCCTGGCCGCTGGTGGCGTGGCTGACGGCTGGGGCGAGCGACTCGGCGGCACGGGTCGCGGTCGCCAGGGCGACGCCCTCGCGCGAGCCCTCGATGGTCGGGTCGTGGCCGGCGAGCAGGCCGCCGACGCAGCGGACGTTGGCGTGGACGACGTTGCCGGAGCGGTCGACCGGCCGCAGCTCGCGGTCCACCCGGACGCCGGCGGCGCCGATCGGGTGCGCGCCGAGGAAGCGTTCGCCGACGAAGGCGGTGCGGTCCCGTCTGCCGCCGTCCGGCGCGGGCGGCAGGCCGCTGACCTCCAGGCCGGCGACCACCTCGACCAGCGAGCCGTCGCGGCCAGCCTGGATGCCGTTGCCGGCCACCCCGCCGGTCGCCAGGACCAGCTGCTCGCAGGCGATGGTGATCTCGCGCGAGGCGCCCTCGCTGCGCACCGCGGTGACCCGGTCCCCGCTCGTCTCGACGCCCAGCACCGGGAAGCCGAACTGCCAACGCACGCCCAGCTCCGCGAAGCGCTTCCGGTAGGCGTTGAACAGCCGCAGCCCTGGCACGCTCGGCGGCGGGATGGCCGCCTCGACCAGCCGCAGGCCGGTGCGGCGCTCCAGGTCCGCCCAGGCCTCGTGGCCGCTGCGCATGCCCAGCACGGCCGGCACCACCACGGTCCCGGCGTCGCCGGCGGCGCGCGCCAGCCCGGGCGCGAGCCGGATGCGGAAGTCCTCCTCGTCGATCGCCCGGGCCAGCTCGACCGCGGTGAAGTAGCGGTCGTGGTCCCAGGCGGGCATGGGCGCCACGCCAGTGGTGATCCGCGCGCCGTCCCCGGCGCGCCGCCGCAGCCCCTCGGCGCAGAACGCCGGTGAGAAGTCGCGGAAGCCCTCGAAGTTCACCACCGCGATGTTGCCGCGCAGCTCGCCCGCGGCCGGCGCGGGCAGCAGGCAGGTGGGCCGCAGGGTGCCGAGCGCGGTCACCTGGCCGCGGTTGCGCTCCGGGTCGCCGACGAGCTCGAGCCCGAAGGAGGCGGCGGTCCGCTGGAACCAGTCGAGCCCCGAGCGCAGCGCCCCCTCGCCGACCACCCGGTAGGGGTGGTCGGCCGCAAGCTGGCCGAGCGCCTCCAGCGGGCGCTCGACCCGCTGCTCCCCGGCGCGGCCGAGCACGTCGATCGCGCCGGCGCCCCAGTGGGTGAAGCCGTTGCCCCTGGCCAGCAGCCGAACCTGGTGGCCGCCCTCGGCCAGCCGCAGCGCCGTCGCCAGGCCCGCCGGCCCGGCGCCAACCACCAGCGCCTCCGCACGCATCAGACGCTCCCCAGCTCGCCGGCGGCCGGCGCCGCGCCGACCAGCGCGTTCGTCTCGGCCGGCAGCGCCACCGCCTCGTCGCGCTGGCCCTCCTGCCCGAGGTCGAAGATGCCGCGGTAGATCGCCTGGTTGAGCAGCAGCTGCTTGGCCTGGTCGCCCCAGATGGTGGTGTGCTGGCCGCGCCAGCGCTCCTCCACGAAGCGCTCCAGCTCGACCAGCGGGTCGCGCTCAGTCGCGCCCCTCGGGCCCTCGCTGAGCATCGCGGCCGCTCGCCAGACGCAGAAGCCTCCCTGGCAGGGGCCGTAGCCGACGCGGAAGCGCCGGCGCAGGTCCTCCAGCTCGTCGACCCCGGCGGCAACCGCCTCCCTGACCTGCTGCCGGGTGACCAGCTCGCACTCGCACAGCAGGTCGCCGTACTCCACCTTCCGCTCGATGTGGGCCAGCGGGGCGGCCAGCCGGTGGATGCCGTGGTCGGCGCCGGGCAGCGGCTCGCTCGCGGTGGTGCACGGGGTGGTCACGCCCATGCGCCCGGCCAGCTCGTCCACCAGCGCCTCGGCCATCTGCCGGCAGGTGGTCAGCTTGCCGCCCACGATGCTGAACATGTTGTCGAGCCCGTCGCGGCTGGAGTGGTCGATCACCGTGAAGGTGCGGCTGATCTCGCGGTCCTCGGCCGCCCCGCCGGGCTTAGGCCCGGGGCCCGACGACGGGTCGGCCGAGGCCGGCTCCGGCTTGTAGAGCGGCCGCGACCCGGCGAAGGCGCGCAGCGCGCGGCCGCCGGCGATCGCCGGGATCATCTGCGAGCACATCTCGATCATCTTGTCGACGTCGGCGACGCTCACGCTGATGTCGTCGGGGTCGTTGACCTTCTCGTCGGTGGTGCCGAGGATCGCCACCTCGTGCTGGGGGACGACGATGTCGCCGTCGGCCGGCCTGCGCATGGCGTTGACCACGCCACGGACGTAGCGCAGCGCCATCACCACCATCACGCCCTTGCCGGGGATCATATTGATCGGCGCCCCGGCGCGCCGGCCGATCTGGGCCGCCCAGGCGCCGGCCGCGTTGACCACCCAGTCGCAGCCGATCACCACGTCCTCGCCGCGCACCAGGTCGTGGACCCGGACGCTCGCCAGGCGGCCGTCGCGTCGCTCGAAGCCGATCACCGGGTGCCGCACCAGCACCTCGCCACAGTGCTCGGTGGCGTCCCGCGCCATCGAGCGCAGCAGCGCCCAGGAGTCGATGCCGGCGTCCGGCACGCCGAAGGCGAGCTTGACGTCCTTGGCGAGCATGGGCTCGCGCGCGAGCGCCTGGGAGGGCGAGAGGTGCTCGACCGGGATGCCGGCCTCGGCGCAGCCCTTCTCCAGCTTCTCGGCGTAGCTCTCGTCGTCCGAGGGCAGCAGCACGAACATCCCGCCGACGTCCTCGATGGTGTGCGGCGCGATCCGCCGCAGGACCTGGTTCTCGACGATGCACTCGCGGGCCGACTCCTGGTCGCGCACGGCGTAGCGGGCGCCGGAGTGCAGCAGCCCATGCCAGCGGCCGGAGGTGCCGGTGCCGAGGTCCGAGCGCTCCACCAGCACCGAGCGGATGCCCCGCCGGGCCAGGTCGCGCAGCACGGCCACCCCGGTGACCCCGCCACCGATGACCACTACCTGCGTGTCGATCGTCCTCACGCCGCGGTTCCCCCCTCGTGCCGTGGCTGCGACCCCCCTCCGGTGCCAGGCGACTCGCCGTCGAGCCGTGGCAGGCGGCGGGTGACCAGCCCTTGCTCCCAGTACCAGCGTACCGTTGCATCCATGGCCTCGCGCAGCGGGGTGTAGCGCAGCCCCAGCTCACGCTCGGCGCGGCCGCCGTCGTAGACGTGCGGGTGGCCGACGGTGCGCACCGCCTCGCGGCACAGGACCGGCCGCCGGCCGCGCGCCTGCGCGACCCACTCGAGGCAGGCGGCCGCGCCCATCGCCAGCGGCAGCGGCAGCGTGCGGGGCCGCGAGGTCAGCCCCGAGATCACCGCGATCAGGTCGATCGCCTCGCTGTTCGACAGCGTGGCGGTGTTGAGCACGTAGCGCTCGCCGGCCTTGCCCTTGTCCTCGGCCAGCAGGTGGCCGTTGATGCAGTCCTCGGTGTAGCAGATGCCGAAGCGGCTCGGCAGGTCGAAGCGCAGGCGGCCGTTCAGGTAGTCGAGGAAGACCCGGGCCGTGCCGGTGACCCGGCCGGGGCCCTGCACCGAGCTGGGGTTCAGCGTCACCACCTCGACCCCCGGGAACTCCCTCGCGACCCGCTCCGCCTGGTACTTCGACCGGGCATAGTGGGAGGTGAAGGTCTGCGGCGCGCCGGAGTGCTCGTCCGCCGGGCGGCCGCCGTCGCCACCCAGGGTGGCCGCCGAGCTGGTGTAGACCACCCGCCGCACGCCGGCGCGCTGGGCGGCGCGCAGCAGCCGCTCGGTGCCGTCGACGTTGACCTGGTACAGCGGGGTCGGGTCGGGCAGGCAGAGCTGGTTCATGCCGGCGGCGTGGTAGACGACCTGGCAGCCCTCGGCCGCGCGGACCAGCAGCTCCTCGTCCGCCAGGTCGCCCAGCGCCAGCTCGACCCTGGGGGTGGGCAGGCGCTCGCGGTCGGCGTGGCGCCGCACCAGCGCGCGCACCTCGCGACCCTCGCGGACCAGCCGGGACAGCAGCAGCCCGCCGACGAACCCGGTACCGCCCGTGACCAGCGTTCGGCTCATCGATCCGCCCTCACCAGGTCGCCGAAGCGCGCGAAGTAGTCCACCGCCGACAGCGCGCTGACCACCGCCACCGCCAGCATGGCCCACTCGTCCAGCCGCAGCGAGCCGATCCGGATGTCGGGGTGCAGGATCGCTAGGGTGATGCCGACGACCTGCACGTTGAACTTGAGCTTGCCCCAGATGGAGGCGGAGATCACCACGCTGGAACTGGCGGCGACCGCCCGCAGGCCGAGCACCACCACCTCGCGGGTGATCACCACGAACACCACCCAGGCGTTGACCACGCCGATCGCCTGCAGCCCCACCAGCGCACCGATGACCAGCAGCTTGTCGGCGGTGGTGTCGAGGAAGTTGCCCAGCGCGGTGACCTGCTGCCAGCGCCGCGCCAGGTAACCGTCGACGAAGTCGGTCAGCGAGGCCACCAGGAACACCGCCGCCGCCAGCGCCGGCGCGTGGCGCAGGTGCCCGTCGGCCAGGATCAGCGCGAGCAGCACCGGGACCAGGACGATCCGGACCAGGGTGATGCGCGTGGAGAAGGTGATTCCCCCCATGGCCACATCCCTTCCGCCCTGGTCAGAGGGCACGAACCACTACCGCTTCACCTGGCGACCATCCGACAACGCAGGTCTCGGACCTGCGGAAAGGATGGCAGATGTCCAGGTCGAGAGCCACATTGCAGGCAGTACCCGAGGAGACGTTCTCCACTCCTATCTATAAGGAGCCATCTCCCCAAGTGGCTCCAGTCCTCCCCGCTTCCAGCCCAGTCGCGCTGTACCTGGCAGGGCTAGACGAGACCAGCCGCAAGGCGGTCAGGCATCGCCTGGACGTGGTTGCAGACATCATTCAGCCGGGCACGGACGCCTCGACGTTCGACTGGAGCACCGTCACCTACCGCGAGACGGCCATGGTCAAGGCGACCCTTGGCCAGCGGTACAAGTGGACCCACGCCAACAACTCGCTCTCGGCACTCAAGGGAGTCCTGCGCACCACCTGGTCTCTTGGCCTGATGAGTACCGATGCCTTCCACCGCGCGATTGCCGTGCAGTCCTACAAAGGCTCGGTGCTCCCGGCCGGACGCCACATCTCCGAAGACGAATTCCAGGCGTTGTTCGCTGCCCTGAGCAAAGACGAGTCCATCCGTGGGAAGCGGGACCTTGCGCTGTTCTGTGTTGCCCGGTCCTGCGGCGCCAGGTGCGAGGAGCTGACCAACCTCACGCTGGCTGACCTGGACATGCGCTCGTTGACCATCCGCATTGACGGAAAGGGACGCAAGGAACGGGAGAGCGTTCTCGCTCCGTGGTGCCGCTCTCCGCTGGAGCACTACCTCAAGGTCCGGGGCACGCTGGAAGGTTCGCTGTTCTCGGTCCTGCGGCGCAACGGGAAGGTGGCCAACCCCCCAGCGCGAATCACGCTCTCGGGTATGCAGCTCATCCTTGAGAAGCGCATTGCCGAACACTCGCTCCAGCCGTTCACCTGGCATGACCTACGACGCTCGCTGGTCTCTGACTTGCTGGACGATGGCGCAGACCTGCGCGCAGTCATGCTCCAGGTTGGGCATGCCAACCCGAAGACCACCCTGCGCTACGACCGACGCGAGGAGAAGCGACTCAAGGCGATTGCTCGCAACGTGGCTTCACCGTTCGGGGGGTGAGGAGTGATACAGCTCCTCCAGAACATCGCCTACGGGCTGCTGGTTGGCCTACTGCTCTGGCCGTTGTTCGCTGACCTGTACGTGCCACCACGGTAGCCACCCGGACCACCAGGAGACCCGGGTCCGGCCGGGTCTCTTGCTTTGCGCCGCCATGCGCCGGGGTGCGCCGCCCATTGCGCCGCCCTATGCGCAGGCATTGCGCAGGCACCGGACAGGCTGCCTGTCAGGCTGTTCTGACGGAATTAGAATCGGAATGGAATCGCCATTTCCTGGCTATTCTTTTGGCGAAATACCAGCCATCCTGAGCGAGAGTGCTCGTTCGACGTGCGCGACGGTTGGGAGAGACCTACGTCAGCCAAGTTGACTAGCAGCACCGACTGGTAGGACGGAACCTGCACCGCTCGACCCCTAGGCCCCAGCTCGACCAGGCCCGGTCGCCGAGCCGCGTTCGGCCTGCCGGTCCAACCAGCGCCGCCAAGCCACGCGGTAGCGGTCGGCCGCCGCCCGCATCCGCTCGTCGACCGCCGATTCGGCACGACGGCGGCCCCGTCTCTTGCCAGGCTCGGGCTGCTGCTCGCTGAGTTCCTCGTACTCACCCCAGGCAGCCTGGACCTGGGCCAGCAGCTCATCGTCGGTCGGACGCCCGGCCAAGTAATAGCCAAGCAGCGCCCCCGCGGCCGCCTCAAGCTCGCCGGGGTCGGCACCGCGTAGTGCCCCCAGCGGCTGGTCGCCAAGCGGGTCACGCAGCCGCTCATCAAGCACCCCGAGCTGTGTGACGACTCGCCATACCTCGGCCCCTGCCACGTGTCGGTCCTTGCCGCTGAGTTGGCGGTACAGGCGCGCCGCCTGCTCCTGACCAGCAGGGAACCCGCGCCGCAACATCCGCCGCGCGTCGACCAAGGCCCAGGGAAGCATGAGCCACGACATGTGCAGCCGCTGCAATCGACCCATCAGGCGCAGACTGCGAGGGCCTGGGAGCATGCGCACCAACTGGTCATGCTGCCGCAGCACGGCGGCACGAAGCGCTGCCAGTTCCTCCACTGAAGCCCTGTCGTCGTGCACGTCATCTCCCACGCGGCGGTGGCGGCATGGTCGCATAGTTGCGCAGGCATCATGGCCGCAGCATCCGGGAGGTGGTCGATGGACACCGCGGAGGCACGGCAGTTGCTGGCGGCGAAGTTGGCGGAGCTGCGCCAGCTGTCCTATGGGAGCTGCTGCGCTACCGGGAGCCGGTGTGCGTCGAGGTCACCGGCCCCTCAGGGGTGGTCTACCAGGTGGAGGTGGAAGCCTTCTGGGACGACCGTAAGCGGCGTGACCTGCGGGTGCTGGCCAGCATCGATGATGGTGGCTGGCGGGCGTTTTCACCGCTGTGCGACGACTTCATCATCGCTACCGACGGTTCGTTTGTCGGCGAATAGCGCTGGCCGCACAGTGAGGGTCAGGAGACCGACAGGCCAGTGTGGCGCAGGAACGAGTAGGGCAGGTGCCAGGTAGACTTCCACCATGTACATCGACAGCGCGACCGGGGCCATCCTTGCCCAATTGCTGTTCCTGGTCGCTGTGGTTGCGCTCCTTATCTGGTTGCTGGGTCGAGCCACGCGGCGACGCTAACCCGGACCGTCTACGCGACGCTGGTGCGCCTTCGCGGTACTTCTCGCCTAGGAGGTCATGATGCACATTGTCGAAGGCGAGCCGGACCACACCGGTCTGGGCATCATGGCGCGGGCTTTGCAGCGGCTTCTGCGCGGGCGGAGTGGCGCAGGGACCGCCGACCACGGTGGTTCGGACGAGCGGGATGGCAAGGCATCTACACCGGAGCCACCAGACCGAAAAGAGACCTCAGGGACGGAACACTAGCTGCTACCCGGTCGGGGCCTTCACCCGCCCGGGAGCCTTGCCAAGTCAGCGGTGACGCCAGCGCCATTGAAGCAATAGACCCCCAACGGCCACGGTCACGAACACCGCGCCCATGACGACGCCAACCACAGCAAGGACATGTTCACCGCCGGTCGGGTTGTAGACGGCCAGACCCCCGGAGTTGACGGCACCTACCAACCCGCTCACCAGCCACAACCAGAGCACCAACGGGTCGCCGCGAGAGTACCGGGGGGCACCTGGCGCCAACCCGGCAACGCAGCACCGAACTGCCGCCACCGCCACCACAACAGCAGGGCCGTCACCGCAGCCGCCAGCCCGGCCAGCCCCGCCACCGCAGCCCATCCCCGCATCGTGTCTCCATACGCCCTGACGTGGATTGGAACGCCGCCCTACAGGGATTTGGGTGTCGGGTTGAGCGGCGGGGTTGCGCTGGACTGCTAGCGGCGCTGCTGGCGCGTCGCACCGCGCTGCGACCACGCCACCACGACGGCCAAGCCCGTCCCAACGGCCCAAACCAGACCCAGCGCGATCCACACGATCGCGCGGTGCGCGGCCATGCTGGCGACCCCGATGGCAACCGTCCAGCCAGTAACCGCCCAGGCCACCCACCCCAGCCGTAACCAGCTGACCAGCCGATCATGCGGCTGCCGCTGACGCGCTCCG
>DASVXQ010000403.1:0-6714 GCA_036392615.1 Actinomycetes bacterium
CGGCCCGCCGGAGGGCGGGGCCCCGCCCGAGGTGCTGCGGGGGGACGGCTAGTGCCCCTGCGGGAAGACCTGCGCTCGGTGCTGGTGATCGGCTCCGGGCCGATCGTCATCGGCCAGGCGGCCGAGTTCGACTACTCCGGCACCCAGGCCTGCCGGGCGCTGCGGCGGCTCGGCCTGCGGGTCGTGCTGGTCAACTCCAATCCGGCCACGATCATGACCGACCCGGAGGTCGCCGAGGCGACCTACCTGGAGCCGCTCACCCCCGGCCCGGTCGCCGCGGTGATCGAGGCGGAGCGGCCCGACGCGGTGCTGCCCACCCTCGGTGGTCAGACGGCGCTCAACCTGGCGGTCGCGCTGGACGAGCGCGGCGTGCTGGAGCGCCTTGACGTCGAGCTGATCGGCGCCACCGTCGAGGCGGTCCGGCGGGCCGAGTCGCGGGTCGCCTTCACCGAGGTCTGCGCCCAGGCGGGCCTGGCCACCCCGCGCGGCGTCGAGGTCGGCTCGGTGCCCGAGGGCCGCCAGGCCGCCGACCAGCTCGGCCTGCCGCTGGTGCTGCGCCCCTCGTTCACCCTGGGCGGCTGGGGCGGCGGGGTGGCCCACGGCCTCGCCGAGCTGGACGAGCTGCTCGCCCAGGGGCTGGCCGCCAGCCCGGTGCACCGGGTGCTGGTGGAGGAGAGCGTGCTCGGCTGGAAGGAGTTCGAACTCGAGGTCATGCGCGATCGAGCCGACAACGCAGTGGTGGTCTGCTCGATCGAGAATCTCGACCCCATGGGGGTCCACACGGGTGACTCCATCACGGTGGCGCCGGCCATGACGCTGACCGACCGCGAGTACCAGGCGATGCGCGACGACGCGCTGCGGGTGCTGCGCGCGGTCGGGGTCGAGACCGGCGGCGCCAACGTGCAGTTCGCCGTCGACCCGGCGACCGGCCGGCGGGTGGTCATCGAGATGAACCCGCGGGTGTCGCGCTCCTCCGCACTGGCCTCCAAGGCCACCGGCTTCCCGATCGCCAAGGTCGCCGCCCAGCTCGCGGTGGGCTTCACCCTCGACGAGATCCGCAACGAGGTCACCGGCAAGACCGCCGCGGCGTTCGAGCCGACGCTCGACTACGTGGTGGTCAAGCTGCCGCGCTTCAACTTCGAGAAGTTTCCCGACGCCGACCCGGTGCTGACCACCCGGATGAAGTCGGTCGGCGAGGTCATGGCCATCGGCCGCACCTTCCCCGAGGCGCTCCAGAAGGCCTACCGCTCGCTCGAGTCCGGCCGCGACGGCCTCGGCCTCCAGACGGAGGCGCGTGCGGCCGGCGCCCGGCCCGGGCCCGCCGAGCCGCTCACCCCGCGGCGACGCCGCGAGCTGCTGGCGGCCACCGCCACCCCGACCGACAGCCGGCTGGAGGCGGTCGAGCGGGCGCTGCGGCTCGGCTGCACGGTCGACGAGGTCGCCGAGGCCTCCTCGATCGACCCGTGGTTCGTCGACGGCGTGGCGCGCCTCGTCGAGGTCCGCACCGAGGTCGCCGCCGCCGGGGTGATCGACGCGCTCGACCGCGAGCTGCTCTGGCGGGCCAAGCGGCTGGGCTTCTCCGACCGGCAGCTCGCCGCCATCGTCGGCGCCACCGAGGGCGAGGTGCGCACCCGCCGCCGCGCGCTCGGCGTCGAGCCGGTCTACCGCTCGGTCGACACCTGCGCCGGCGAGTTCGAGGCCTTCACCCCCTACCACTACTCGACCTACGAGGAGGAGACCGAGGTCCCGGTCACCGGCCGGCCACGGGTGGTGGTGCTCGGCTCGGGGCCCAACCGCATCGGCCAGGGGGTCGAGTTCGACACCGCCTGCGTGCACGCCGTGCAGGCCCTGCGCGAGGCCGGCTACGAGACCGTGATGGTCAACTGCAACCCCGAGACCGTGTCCACCGACTACGACGTCGCCGACCGCCTCTACGTCGAGCCGCTGACCACCGAGGACGTGCTGGAGGTGTGCCGCGCCGAGGCCCGCGGCGGCGACCTGGTCGGGGTGATCGTCACCATGGGCGGCCAGACCCCGTTGCAGCTCGCCCACGGGCTCGCCGCCGCCGGCGTGCCGCTGCTCGGCACCCCGCCGGAGGCGATCGACCTGGCCGAGGACCGCGGCCGCTTCGGCGCGGTGCTGGCGCGCTGCGGCCTCGACGCGCCCGCGTGGGGGCAGGCCTCCAGCCCCGACGAGGCGCTGGAGGTCGCCGGCCGGATCGGCTATCCGGTGCTGGTGCGCCCCTCCTACGTGCTCGGCGGCCGTTCCATGGAGGTCTGCTACGACGCCGCCGCACTGGCGCGCTCGGCGGCGCTGGCCGGCATGCGCGACGGCGACCGGCCGGTGCTGGTCGACCGGTTCCTCGAGGACGCCGTCGAGGTGGACGTCGACGCGCTCTGCGACGCGGCCGGCGGCGTGCTGGTCTGCGGCGTGATGGAGCACATCGAGGAGGCCGGGGTCCACTCGGGCGACTCGGCGTGCGCGCTGCCGCCGATCACCCTCGGCCCCGACCAGGTCGAGACGATCGGCGAGGCCACCCAGCGGCTGGCGGGCGCGCTCGGGGTGGTCGGCATCCTCAACGTCCAGTTCGCCTTCAAGGGCGACCGGCTGTTCGTGCTGGAGGCCAACCCGCGGGCCAGCCGCTCGGTGCCGTTCGTCGAGAAGGTCACCGGCCTACCGGTCGCCAAGGCCGCCGCGCTGATCGCCACCGGCCGCAGCATCGCCGAGCTTCGCCAGCGCGGCATGCTGCCGCCCGGCGACGAGGTGCTGGCGCCGGCGCCCTGCCACGTCGGCGTCAAGGAGGCGGTCCTGCCGTTCGCGCGCTTCCCCGGCGCGGACTCGCTGCTCGGCCCGGAGATGCGCTCCACCGGCGAGGTGCTCGGGCTGGACCGCTCCTTCGGCGCCGCCTACGCCAAGAGCCAGGAGAGCGCCTACGGCGCGCTGCCCACCAAGGGCGTCGCCTTCCTGTCGGTGCGCAACGCCGACAAGCGCGCCATCGTGCTGCCCGCCAAGCGGCTCGCCGACCTGGGCTTCAAGCTGGTCGCCAGCGTCGGCACCGCCAGCGTGCTGCGGCGCAACGGCGTGCCGGTCGAGGTCGTCCACAAGGTCCACGAGGGCTCGCCCAATGTCGTCGACCTGATCCGCGGCGGCGAGATCGACGTGGTCGTCAACACCCCGCAGGGCTCCGGGCCCCGGGCGGACGGCTACGAGATCCGCACCGCCGCCGTGGCCAGTGACATACCCTGCGTCACCACGCTCTCCGGACTGGCGGCCATGGTCCAGGGCATCGAGGCCCGCCTGTCCGGCGAGCTCACCGTCCGCTCGCTGCAGGGCTATCACGGGGAGGCCGGATCACCATGACCACAGGAGCACCTCGGCGAGAGCTCTCCGAGGTGCTGGTTCACCGCCGCACAGGCGCCTATCACCTGCTGACCCTGGTCGCACCCACCATCGCCGGCATCGCCAGGGCGGGCCAGTTCGTCGGGCTCCAGCCCGGCACCGGCCGCCCGTTTCTGCTGCGACGACCGTTCTCCATCCACCGCGTCGAGCACGGACAGGGCTTCGGCACCCTCGAGATCGTCTTCGACGTGGTCGGGCCCGGCACCGAGGTCCTCTCCGCGTTGCGGCCGCACGACACGGTCGACGTGCTCGGCCCGCTCGGCCGGCCCTTCTGGATCCCCGACGAGCCCCGCTCCTGCCTGCTGGTCGGCGGGGGCTACGGCGTCGCCCCGCTGTTCTTCCTCGCCGAGGAGCTGCGCATGCGCGGCTGCCGGATCGACTTCGTGGTCGGCGCCTCCACCACCGACCGCCTCTTCAAGGCCATCGAGGCCAAGCGGCTCGGCCGCACCGCGGTGATCACCACCGAGGACGGCTCCACCGGCCAGCGTGGTGTGGTCACCGACGCCATGCCCGCGCTGATGGCCCAGGCCAGGACCGAGATGGTCTACGCCTGCGGGCCGATGCCGATGCTGGTGGCGGTCAGCCGGATCGCCGGCGCGGCGGGAGTCGCCTGCCAGGTCTCGGTCGAGGAGCTGATGGCCTGCGGCACCGGCATCTGCTACTCGTGCGTGATCCCGACGCGGAACGGCCAGCAGGGCAGCCACATGACCCGGTCGTGCGTGGACGGCCCGGTGCTGGACGGCGCCGCGATCGCCTGGGAGGAGGTGGCGGTGTCATGAGCCCGGACCCGAGGTCCAAGCCCGTCCCGGCGGGTGAGGGGGCGTCGCGCCCCGATCCGGACGCCGAGCTCCAGGTCGAGCCGGAGCTGGCGGTGGACCTCTGCGGCGTGCCGCTGGCCACGCCGGTCATGGCCGCCTCCGGCTGCTTCGGCTTCGGCCGCGAGATGGCCGCCTTCCTGGACCTCGCCGCCATCGGCGGCGTGGTCACCAAGTCGGTCAGCCTCGAGCCGCGCCGCGGCCGGCCCACCCCGCGGATGGCCGAGACGCCGTCGGGGATGCTCAACGCCATCGGCCTGCAGAACCCGGGCGTCGAGGAGTTCTGCCGCAGCGACCTCCAGTTCCTCCGCGAGGCGGGCGCGCGCGTGGCGGTCAGCGTGGTGGGCCGCAGCGCCGAGGAGTTCGCCCGCTTGGCCGAGCGGCTCACCGACGAGCCCGGCGTGGACCTGATCGAGCTGAACCTCTCCTGCCCGAACGTCGACACCCGCGGGGAGCTGTTCGCCGGTGACCCCGCGATGGCCGCGCTGGTCACCAGGAGCGTCAAGTCGGTCGCCCGCCAGCCGGTGCTCGCCAAGCTGAGCGCCGACGTCACCGACCTGGTGGCGGTGGCGCGCGCCTGCGCCGAGGCCGGCGCCGACGGGCTCACGCTGATCAACACCCTGCTCGGCATGGCGGTCGACGTGCGGCGCCGCCGGCCCAAGCTCGCGGCGGTCACCGGCGGCCTGTCCGGGCCGGCGATCCGCCCGGTGGCCGTGCGCTGCGTCTGGCAGGTCGCCAGCGCGCTGCCCGAGGTCCCGATCGTCGGGCTCGGCGGCGTGATGACCGGCGAGGACGCCGCCGAGATGCTGCTGGTCGGCGCGACCGCCGTCCAGGTCGGCACGGCCAACTTCATCAACCCGCTGGCCACCGCCGAGATCGCCGACGGCCTGCGCGACTACCTCCGCGCCCAGCGCATCGCCTCGGTCGCCGAGCTGCCCACCCTGTTCAAACCGGAGCGCTGAGCGGCGGAACCGCAGGTTGCAAGAAGTGAACAGTAGCTTGCAGGTTCCGCAAGGACGGCACGAGGCGCCCTTCAGGCTTCGGAGAGCAGCGTCAGCACGCGCTGGAGCTGGACGGATGGGTCGACCGTCGAGGGAGGGTCCTGGCCGTCGCGCAGCGACAGGGCGAGCCAGAAGAAGGCCAGCAGGCGGCGGGCGGCCAGGAGGCGGGCGTGTTCCCGCGGGTCGAGCTCGAACCGCCCGACCAGGGATGCCCAGTCGTCGTCCGGCGTGCCACGGGCCTGCGCGTGCTCGACCAGGTCCGCGAGGTCGACCGCACGATCGGTCCAGCCGGCGTACTCCAGGTCGACGATGGCGACCCTGGTGCCGTCCCACAGCGAGTTGGCCAGGTTCGGGTCCCCGCGGCCGAACACCGCCGCCGCCGGCGCCAGCAGGCGGCCGGGATCGGGCCCGGTCGACCATCGCCGCCAGAGCCGGACCGCCCCGCGTCGCAAGGGCCCGGCATCCGGCCGCCTGGCACCGCCCGGGTCGAGCATCGCGCCGGCTCGCGCCAGCAGGGCCGGCGGACGCCCGACCACCGGCTCCAGCGGCAGCGGGGTGATCGCCGGCGTGATCCGGTGCAGGGTCGCGTGGACCCCGGCCAGCGCCGCCAGCTGCCGGGCGTCCAGGCGCGCGCCGAGGGGACGGCCTGGCAGCAGCTCCATGGCCACCAGCGGCGGCGCGGCCTGGTCCAGCAGGTGAGGGAGCGGCGCCAGCCCCGGCGCGTGCCGGGCCAGCACCCGCAGCGCCCGCCACTCCCGGCCGGCGCGGTCGCGGTCGTCGGTCCGGTAGAGCTTGAGGCAGACGCGGTGGCCGTCCAGCTCGGCGGCGTGGACGGCGTTGTTCCGCCCGCCGGCGAGCCGGCTGGTGGCCGTGCGGCGGAGGAGGTCCCGGTCCTCGGGCGTGGCGGCCCCGCCGTGCGCCCGGCGGACCGCGCCGGCCAGCTCGCGGAGCCGTGCGCTGGAGGGTGCTTGCGGGGTGGCTACGGCTCCGACCAGGTGAGGTCGAGGGTGGTGCCGGTCCAGGCGGCGAGGCGCTCGGCCTCGGCGGCGGCCTGGCGGCGGACGGCGGCGGGGAGCTTGGTGAAGGGCTCGATGGTGACCCCCAGGCGCTTGCCCCTGGCCTCCTGGCGCCAGGTGCCGAGCATGCGGCCGCCGGCCAGCAGGACCGGGGAGAGCCAGCCCTGGGAGCGGTAGACGCGCTCTTTGAACGGGCCGGGCATGAGCGTCTCGGCGGGTCGGGTGGCGGTGACCACGTACTGGTCGAAGGCTGGCAGCAGGCGCACCGTCCCGGCCGGCGCGGAGCCGGCGATCTCGTCGGCGTCGGCGGCGAGCGCGAAGGCCCTGGTGCCGCCGACCTCGACCGGGACCAGCTCGGACGCGGGCACGCGCTCGTCCAGGTGGTGGCGGCGCAGGCGCCAGCCGATCACCTGGTCCCAGTCGAGCGTGAGGGCGGGGGCCTTGACCGTCATGTTGGTACCTTGCCACAAGCCTGTGACCTCG
>DASVXQ010000404.1:0-7312 GCA_036392615.1 Actinomycetes bacterium
CTCGCCCGACAACGCGCCCCTGATCGGTCCCAGCGGCCTCGACGGCCTGCTGATCGCCTCCGGGCACTACCGCAACGGCATCCTGCTCGTCCCCGTCACCGCCGAAGGCGTCGCCACCATCCTGGCCGGCAACCCGGTCCCAGACCTGATCGCCCCGTTCTCCCCGACCCGCTTCGCCCCGCCCATGGCGGTCGCCCCCACCGTCCACCACGCGGGGGGAGCCACCCAGGGAGGGGTCGCCGGCGCGCCACACGGAGCCCACGCTGGCGGTGATCCCGCCCGCGGCGGCCCCTTCCCCGCCGCCCCCGACCCTGGCGGCCCATTCGATCGCGGCGCCGGTCCTGGAGCCGAGCGTGGGGGCCCACGGGTCGGAGCTGGAGGCGGGCTGGAATGACAGTGCTGGTGAACGGGCAGGCGCGGGAGGTGGGCGCCGGCGTGACGGTGGGCGGGCTGCTGACGGCGCTGGGCCACGATCCGTCGGGGGCGGGCATCGCGGTGGCGGTGAACGGCGAGGTGGTGCCGCGTGGCGCCTGGCCGACCACGGCGCTCGGCGAGCGCGACCAGGTCGAGGTGCTCGGCGCCGCGCAGGGAGGTTGAGGATGGACGACCCATTGGTGATCGGCGGCCAGGCGTTCGCGTCGCGCCTGATCATGGGCACCGGGGGTGCCGCCAGCCTGGACGCGCTCGAAGGGGCGCTGGCCGCCTCAGGCGCCGAGCTGACCACCGTCGCCCTGCGGCGGGTCAGCCCTGGCGCGACCGGCTCGGTGCTCGACGTGGTCCGCCGCGCCGGCTGCCGCCTGCTGCCCAACACGGCCGGCTGCTTCACCGCCCGCGACGCCGTGCGCACCGCCAAGCTTGCCCGCGAGGCGTTCGCCACCGACTGGATCAAGCTCGAGGTCATCGGGGACGACCGCACCCTGCTGCCCGACGCCGTCGAGCTGCGCGACGCCGCCGAGGTGCTGGTCGACGACGGCTTCACCGTGCTGCCGTACACCAACGACGACCCGGTGCTCGCCCGCCAGCTCCAGGAGATCGGCTGCGCCGCGGTCATGCCGCTCGGCTCGCCAATCGGCAGCGGCATGGGCATCCGCAACCCCTACAACCTGCGGATCATCATCGAGCACGCCACCGTCCCGGTGATCCTGGACGCCGGCGTCGGCACCGCCTCCGACGCCGCCACCGCCATGGAGCTCGGCTGCGACGGCGTCCTGCTCGCCAGCGCCGTCACCCGCGCCCGCGAGCCCGTCCTCATGGCCGAGGCCATGCGCAAGGCCGTCGAGGCCGGCCGCCTCGCCTACCGCGCCGGCCGCATCCCCCGCCGTCTGTACGCCGAAGCCTCCAGCTCCTTCGACCACCTCGCCGACCTCACCGGCCCGGCCGGTGCCCATGGGCCTGGGGCCGCCAACCCGGCTGGGGCTGGCGCGGCGGTGCGCGCGAGCGACCGCTGATGGGGGTGGGCCAGGGGCGCGACCTTGGCTGGCGGCGCCGGCGGCTCGCCGCGGCGCGGGTGTATCTGTGCACGCCGATCAGGGAGGACCTGGGAGCGTTCGCGGACGCGGTGCTCGGGGCCGGGGTCGACGTGGTGCAGCTCCGGGACAAGGATGCCGAGGCGGTGCCGCTGCTGGAGGCGGCCGCCGAGCTCCGCGAGGCGGTGGAGCGCCATGGCGCGCTGCTGGCGGTCAACGACCGGGCCGACGTCGCCCTGGCGGCCAGCGCCGACGTCCTGCACCTCGGCCAGGGCGACCTCCCGATGGACTGGGCGCGGCGGATCGTCGGTGCCGACATGCTGCTGGGCCGCTCGACGCACGGCCTGGAGCAGGCGCGGCGCGCAATCGCCGAAGGTTGGGACTACTTCGCGGTCGGTCCGGTCTACCCGACCGCGACGAAGCCGGGTCGGCCCACGGTCGGCACCGCGCTGCTCCAGGCCGTCGCCGCCCTCGCCCCACCGGTGCCGTGGTTCGCAATCGGGGGTGTCGACCGATCGAACCTGACCGAGGTCACCTCGGCCGGAGCCGGCAGGGTCGTGGTCGTGCGAGCCATCACCGAGGCCAGCGATCCGGCGGCGGCTGCCGCGGAGCTCCGCCGCCGGCTCGATGCGGCCGGCCGCCCGGCGGACCGGGCGACCGGCTGAGGCCCGGGGCAGCCGCCGGGTCGAGGGTGGTCGGCTGCCTCTGGCCGTCGCACCGAGTGGCGGGCACGGCCTGCCCGCTGTGGGTCGAGCTGGCCGGCCCGCCGCCACGCGCCGCGACCGGGGGACCGTGGCGCGAGGATCGGCTGGGAGGGCGAAGCGGATTCAGCGGGCGATGCGGCCCTCGATGTAGGCCGCCCAGTAGCGGGCCTGGTCACGGTTGGCCGGCGCGATCGCGCGCTGCGCGGCCGCGTCGCGCAGCAGCCACGAGACTGTCTGGAGGTCGACACGGTCCATCTCGTGCGTGACCTCGGACGCCCAGAACAGCGCCGCGGCGCCGATGTCCGCCGGCACGCCGACGCCGTGGCCGATGTCGCCCAGCAGCGACGACACCGTGGTGGCGTCGTCCGGTTCGATGAGTGTCGTGGTCGTCTTGAGCATGCCGGCTCCTCTCCGTGCGGCCCGCTCCATGGATCCGCCGTTGTCGCCAGACTCGTTCCGCGGCGTCGAACATATGTTCGACCACGATCGACCGTTCGTCAACTCACCTGCTCGCAGCTGTGGACAACGAACAGCGAGGCGCTGACCAGCGGGTTCGCCCACCGGGGAAGCTCCACCGGGGAAGCTCCACCGGAGCCGCTCCCTTGCGGGAGCCCCGACTTCGTCATCCGTTCGCAAGGCCACCACGAGGCAGGCGCTCGATGAGGCCGCGAGCCGGCCGTACCGGCCTGCCAGGGCGAGCGACGAGCGGCGCTCTTGACGCTCTTGCGGCTCTACCGGCGCTGTTGCGGGGCGGCGAGGCGGCGACGGCGGCGGTGGACGGCGAAGCCGGTGGCGGCCAGGACGAGCACCACGGCGCTGGCGGCGATGAGGAGCGGGCGGCGCTCGTCCCGCGGGAGGCGCTCGAGGCGGGTGCCGAGCGCGGAGGCGCCCCCGCTCCCGGCCCCGGCCGGGGAGGAGGCCACCCGGGCGATCGTGGTGGTCGTCGGGGGCGTGAGCAGGACCTGCACGCTCGGCACGGCGGCGTACGGCGGCAGGGCCTTGCCGGTGCTGGCGTTGCGGCCGGCGCCGAATCCCCAGTTCATCAGCTGCGTCGCGTCGGCGGGCGGGTTGGGGCTGTGCAGCACGACGGCGATCAGGGTGCGGCCGTTGCGGGTGGCGGCCGCGGCGAGGCAGTGTCCGGCGTCGTCGGTGAAGCCGGTCTTGACCCCGACGGCCCCCTTGTAGGCGCGCAGGAACCAGGAGTGGGCGCGGAGCTCGTGGCGGTGGTGGTCCGGTGTGGTGAAGGCGATGTACCGGGTGCGGACCATCTTCGCCAGCCAGGGGTCGCGCAGCACCGCCCTGGCCAGGATGGCGAGGTCGGACGCGCTGGACCGGTGGCCGGGCGTGTCGAGGCCGTTGGGGCTGTGCCACGACGACTGGCCCAGGCCGAGCCGCTTCGAGGCGAGGTTCATCGCCTGCTCGAAGCGGCGGTTGCTGCCCGCGGCCCGGTCCGCGAGCAGCACGGCCATGTCGTTGGCCGACACCACCATCAGCGCCGCCAGCGCCTGGCTGACGGTGATCTTCTGGCCGGGCTTGAGCGACAGCCTGGTCGGGGGCGCCTTGGCGGCGTCGCGGCCAGCCACCGCAACGGCGTTGAGCGGCAGGCTCGAGCGCACCAGCAGCGCCGTCAGCATCTTGGTCAGGCTCGCCGGCGGCTTCGAGGTGGTCGCGTTCCGCGTCCACATCACCGTGCCGGTCCTGGCGTCGACCAGGATGGCGTAGCCGGAGGCGACCTTCGGCCCGGCGGGCTTGCGTGCTTCCGCCCCCGGAGCCGCCACGGCGGACGACGGCAGCGCCAGGATCGAAGCGGCCAGGAGCAGGGAGACCAGCAGACGCTTGGGTATGGGCATTCGTGGACGAAGGCGGTGACGGGGTGCCGGAAAGGGTACCGAGCGGAGTGGTGGGCGTCGGGCGGTTGGAGTTTCCATCCTGGCGACGAGTGGGACAAGCAACTCGGGACGTCTGTGGACAACGCCCCGGGGGCTTCGGGCGATGTTGGTAAGATCTCCGGCGTCTTCCACCTCGAAATCCAATCCAGGAGCAGGTATGCGTGTCACGGTTATCGGCGCTGGCCATGTCGGCCTTGTGACCGCCGTGTGCTTGGCCAAGCTGGGCCATGAGGTCGTCGCCGACGACGACGACGCGGCCAAGATGGAGCTGCTGCGCCAGGGCACGGCCTGGTTCTACGAGCCCGGGCTCGAGGAGCTGCTGCGCGAGGCGCTGGCCGCCGGCCGGCTGCGGTTCACATCCGACAAGGCCGAAGCCGTCCGTCACGGCGAGGTGATCTTCATCTGCGTCGGCACGCCGTCGCGCGTCGACGGCAGCCCGAACCTTGCCTTCGTCGAGGTGGTCGCCCGCGAGGTGGCCCGCAACCTGCCGGTCGGCGAGCCGAAGCTGATCTGCGAGAAGTCCACCGTCCCGGTGCGGACCGGCGAGCGGGTGGCGCAGGTGATCGACCGCGAAGCGCCCGAGGGTGCGGTCTACGAGGTGGCCTCCAATCCCGAGTTCCTCCGCGAGGGCTCGGCCGTGCTCGACACGCTGAAGCCCGACCGGATCGTGGTGGGCGCGGACTCCGAGCGCGGCGCCGCGGTCCTGCGCGAGCTGTACGCCCCGATCCTGGAGGGCTCCGACTGCGAGTGGCTGGCCACCGACCGCGCCACCGCCGAGCTGATCAAGCACGCCTCCAACGCCTTCCTGGCGACCAAGATCAGCTTCATCAACGCGGTGGCCCGGGTCTGCGAGCGCTCCGGCGCCGACGTCGAGGTGGTGGCGCGCGGCATGGGCCTCGACCCGAGGATCGGCCCGTCGTTCCTGCGCGCCGGCCCCGGCTACGGCGGCAGCTGCTTCCCCAAGGACGTGGCCGCGTTCGCGCACCGCTCCCGCGAGCTCGGCGTCGACTTCAACCTGCTCAACGAGGTCGCCCGGATCAACATGGAGGCGCGGCGCTCGGTGGTCGAGAAGGTCCGCGACCTGCTCTGGCACCTCGAGGGCAAGCGCATCGGCGTGCTCGGGCTGACCTTCAAGCCCGAGACGGACGACCTGCGCGAGTCGCCGGCGATCGACGTGGTCCGCGCGCTGCTGGACGACGGCGCCTCGGTGGTGGCCTACGACCCGGTGGCCTCGGACACCGAGACAGGCCAGCTCCTGCCTGGGCTGGAGCGGACCGCCAAGGCGATCGACGTGGCCGACGGCGCGCACGCGCTCGTCCTGCTCACCGAATGGGCCGAGTTCGCCGAGCTCGACCCGACGGTGCTGGCCGAGCGCATGGCCTACCCGATCCTGGTGGACGCCCGCAACACCCTCGACCGCGAGCGCTACCTGGCGGCCGGGTTCACCGTGGCCGGCATGGGCCGGCCGGTGGTCGGCCGCGACCGCAAGGGAAGATAGGGATGCCACGAGCGGTGATCACCGGCGGGGCCGGCTTCCTCGGCTCGCACCTCTGCCGGCGGCTGCTGGCGGAGGGGTTCGAGGTCGTCTGCATGGACTCGCTGCTGACCGGCCGCGCCTCCAACGTCGAGGATCTCCGTGGCGAGCGCTTCCAGCTCGTCAAGGTCGACGTGACCAATTACATCCACGTCAGCGGGCCGGTCGACGCGGTGCTCCACTTCGCGTCGCCGGCCAGCCCGATCGACTACCTGCGCTACCCGATCCAGACGCTGAAGGTCGGCGCGCTCGGCACCCATCACGCGCTCGGCCTCGCCAAGGAGAAGCGCGCCCGCTTCCTGCTCGCCTCGACCAGCGAGGTCTACGGCGACCCGCAGGTCCACCCGCAGCCCGAGAGCTACTGGGGCCACGTCAACCCGATCGGCCCCCGCGGCGTCTACGACGAGGCCAAGCGCTTCGCCGAGGCCATGTCCATGGCCTACTACCGCACCCATGCCGTCCCAGTCCGAATTGCACGTATCTTTAATACCTTCGGCCACTTCATGAGGATTGACGACGGTCGAGCGTTCTGCACCTTCGCGGTGCAGGCGCTGCGGGGGGAGCCGTTGACCGTGCACGGGGACGGCAGCCAGACGCGCTCGCTCTGCTACGTGGACGACCTGGTCGAGGGGCTGTGGCGGCTGCTGTGGTCGGAGGAGACCGGCCCGGTCAACCTCGGCAACCCGGAGGAGATCACCGTGCTGGAGCTGGCGCGGCAGATCGGCCGGGCGGTCGGCGGCGAGCCGCGGATCGTCTTCGAGCCACGGCCGATCGACGACCCCGAGATGCGGCGGCCGGACATCACCGCGGCGCGGGAGCGGCTCGGCTGGAAGCCGCAGGTGAGCCTGGCCGACGGCATCCGGCGGACGCTGCCGTGGTTCCAGGCGGCCCTCGATCTGGACCCGCCGCGCGGGGGTCCCCCCGGACCGTCATGACCCCCGGCGGGGCGGCGGTGCGGGCGGCGTTCTTCGACGTGGACAAGACACTGCTGCCCGGGTCGAGCCTGTACCTGTTCGCGCGGGGCCTGTACCGGCGGGGCTTCTACACGCTGCGGGACATCGCCGGGTTCGCCTTCGGGCAGTTCGTCTTCCGGCTGACCGGCGCGGAGGGTCAGAGCGGCATGGAGGCGGCGCGCGAGTCGGCGCTCGCCTTCGTCGAGGGCAAGCAGCGGTCCGACCTGGTGCAACTGGGCCACGACATCGTCGTCGAGGTGATCGGCCCGCGGATCTACCCGGGCATGCGCCGGGTGATCGAGGCGCATCACGCGGCCGGCGACCGCACCTACCTGGTCACCGCCGCGCCGCGCGACCTGGCGGAGGAGATCGCCGCCTATCTCGGCATGGACGGCGCGCTCGGAACCCGGGCCGAGCTGGTCGATGGCACCTACACCGGCAGGATGCTCGGCCCGGTGCTGCACGGGCCGGCCAAGCTCGACGCGGTCAGGGACCTGGCCGAGGAGCAGGGCATCGACCTCGCCTCCAGCAGCGCGTACTCCGACTCGGTCAACGACCGGCCCCTGCTGGAGGGGGTGGGCCACCCGGTCGCGGTCAACCCGGACCGGACCCTCCACAGGCTCGCGGACGAGCAGGGCTGGCCGGTCCACGACTTCCGGCGCCGCCGCCGTCTGTGGCTGGTGTGGCTGCCGTCCGGCGTGGCCCTGCTCGGCACGGCGGCCGCGGTCATCGCGCGGCGCCGGGCCATCCGCGCGGACGCTGAGGC
>DASVXQ010000405.1:0-9900 GCA_036392615.1 Actinomycetes bacterium
AAGCCGGCGCCGAGCGCGGTGCCGAGCACGTCGGAGAGCTGGAGCTGCGCGCTGGCCCTGCCCTGTTCCGAGGCGGACGCGAGCCCCAGCACGGTGACCGAGATCGGCGAGTAGGACAGGCCGATGCCGAGGCCGCCGACCGCCCAGGCGGCCACCGCGACCGCGACCGGCACCGCGTCGAGCAGCGACAGCGCCATCAGCCCGATGCCCAGCAGCACGATCAGCAGGCCGGCACGCACGATCGTGCGGCTGCTCAGCCGGCGCGCGCCGCGCTCCTGGAGCCAGGCGCCCAGCGTCCAGGAGAGCGTGCTGGCGGTCACCGCCAGGCTGGCCAGCGTGGGGCTGCGGCCGCGCGCCGCGGTGATCGCCAGCGGGACGTAGGTGTCGGCGCCGAAGAACGAGAAGGTCAGCAGGCCGCGCGACAGCACCGCCATCGGCAGGCCCGTGCGGCCGCGGAGCGTGCCGGCCGGCAGCAGGCGGAGCAGCGGCCGCAGCCCGACCAGCAGCCCGGCGACGCAGAGCCCCAGCGCCAGCGGGACGAGGCGGCTGCTCAGCCCCGCCAGCAGCAGTCCCGCGCCGGCGGCGACCCGCACGGCGTCCAGCAGCCGGGCGCGCTCGGCGGGCGGACGCTCCGGCGGGCCGATCCGCCGGATGGCCGGCAGCGCCAGCCCGGCGGCGACCAGCACCAGCGGCAGCAGGCCGAGGAACACGTAGCGCCAGTCCAGGTGGGTGGCGACCAGCGCGCTGAGCGCCGGCCCGACCAGCGCGGGCACCACCCAGGCGGTCGACAGCACGGCGAACACCCTGGGCCGCAGCTCCTCGGGGTAGCAGCGGCCGATGCTGGCGTAGGCGGTCGCCGGGATGGCGCCGGCGCCGATGCCCTGGAGTGCCCGCGCCAGCACCAGGATCAGCATGCTGGGCGCGAGCCCGCCGATCACCAGCCCGGCGCCGAACAGCAGCACGCCGAGCAGGTAGGGCGGCGCCGGGCCGCGCCGGTCGGACTCCGCGCCGGCGACCACGATGCCGACCAGCGTGCCGAGGAAGAACGCGCTGGTCACCCAGCCGTAGAGGCGCAGGCCGCCGAGGTCGTCCTTGATGACCGGCAGGATCGTCACAACCGCCAGGGCCTCGAAGGCGACCAGGGTCACCGTGAGGACCAGGCCGACGGTGAGGGCGCGCCGCTCCGGCGCGAACAGGCCCTCTCGCTGGACCGACGCCATTTCCCCCACTGTAGAGCACCGGCCATGCATCCCTGCTCGAGGGGCTCAGGTGGCCGGTGGGGGCGGCCTCAGGGCGCCGCGGCGAGCTCCCAGACGCTCGAGAAGCACCGGCCCGGCGCTAGCACGTGCAACCCGATGCCGTTGTTGAAGGCGTTGGGCGCGCAGGTGTAGGGCTCCACCGCGAGCGCGCGCCGCCGCTCCGGGCCCGGCAGGCCGTCGCCGGTGAACACCTGGACGACCTGGTAGGCGCGGTCCATCAGCAGGGCGACCCTGGGGCTGCCGCCGGGCGCGGCCAGCTCCACCCTGGCGACCCCGTCCGGGTCGCGCAGCAGGTCGGTGAAGCCGGTGTCCATCATGGTGTCGCCGATCGCCCTCGGCTCGCGGAAGTCGAGCGGGGTGTCGGCCACGGCCGCCCTGCCGGTCGGGATCAGCCGGGCGTTGACCAGGAAGTAGGTCCTCGCGGGCAGGGTCAGCACGCACTCGTCGACCGACGGGGTGCCGACGCTCAGGTAGGGATGGAAGCCGGCGCCGTAGGGCGCCGGGTCGGCGCCGAGGTTGCGGGCGCTCTGGCGGACCCGCAGCCCCGCCCGGGTCAGCGTGTAGGCCACCCGCAGCGACAGCACGAACGGGTAGCCGTCCCTGGCGTGCAGCACCAGGCCCATCACCAGCCGGCTCGGCGTGTGGCTGAGCGGCGCCCAGTTGAGCCAGCGGACCAGCCCGTGCATGGCATTGGTCCGCTCCGGCTCGTCCAGCGCAAGCTCCAGGCTGCGGCCGTGGAAGGCGTAGCGGCCCTGGTCGACCCGGTTGGGGAAGGGGATCAGCACCTGGCCGCGCGAGGCGTCCGGCATGCCGTCGGCGGGGAAGCCGCGCAGCACCTCGAGGCTGCCCACGTTCAGCACGCGCAGGGTGGCGCCGACCTCGGTGACCACCGCGCGGACGGCGCCGCGGCGCAGCTCGAACTGCCTGCCGGTCGGCAGCGCCCCGCCGTCGCCCCCCGGCCCTTCGACCGGATCGTCGTGCGCCCGTGGCGCGCCGGAGCCGCCCTCGACGACCGCCCGCTCCAGCAGCCCGCTGCCTCCGAGCGCAGCGTCGGCCCCGTCCCCGCGCGAGCGGCCCTCCATGCAGGCACCTCCCTGGTCGGCGTTCGGAAATGCACTTCGGGGATTTCGCCTAGATTGGGTGATGGTAACGCTTCCGGCTCGCGCTCGCGCGGGGTTGTGCCGCGCCGCCGGGGCCGCCGCGCACCTCCGCGTTCGCCGTCTCAGCCGGTCCGCTGGTCTGGCGTGGCTCGCTGGTACGATCGCGACTGCGACCGGCCGGCCCCTCGCCCACGCCCTGAGCTGGGACTCCGTCGCCGCGAGGCTCCGCCGGCCCCGGTGCCGTGCGAACTGGGGGGCGTGTGGGAAGCCAGAGCGAGCGGGCGGGGCTGAGCGGTGCGGAGGTCGCGGATCGGGTCGCGCGGGGGCTGGTCAACGACGTCCCGGACGCGCCGACCCGCAGCTACGGCCAGATCGTCCGCGCCAACCTGGTCACCCGGTTCAACATCCTGCTCGGCTCGCTGCTGGTGGTGATCCTGTGGGTCGGGCCGCTGCAGGACGCCCTGTTCGGCATCGTGCTGATCTCCAATGCCCTGGTCGGGATCGTCCAGGAGGTCCGGGCGAAGCGGACCCTGGAGCGGCTGGAGCTGGTCAACGCCCCGCGCGCGACCGTGCTGCGCGACGGCGACCGCCGCGAGATCGCGGTCGGCGAGGTGGTGCTCGACGACCTGCTGGCGATCGGACCGGGCGACCAGGTGGTGGTCGACGGCAAGGTGGTGGACTCGACCGGCCTGGAGGTCGACGAGTCGATGCTGACCGGCGAGTCCGAGCCGGTCGGCAAGCGCGCCGGCGAGGAGGTGCTGTCGGGCAGCTTCGTGGCTGCCGGCGGCGGCACCTACCGGGCCACGCGGGTCGGCGGCGACGCGCAGGCCGCCCGCCTGGCCGAGCGGGCGCGGCGCTTCACCCTGGCGCGCTCGGAGCTGCGGGCCGGCATCGACCAGATCATCACCATGGTGACCTGGCTGCTGGTGCCGACCGCCGCGCTGCTGTTCGCCACCCAGCTGCTCACCCAGCACCAGGACTTCCGCAGCGGCCTGCGCGGCGCGGTGGCCGGCTCGGTGGCGATGGTGCCCGAGGGCCTGGTGCTGCTGACCAGCGTCACCTTCGCGGTCAGCGTGGTGCGGCTGGGCCGCCGCCAGGTGCTCGTCCAGGAGCTGCCGGCGGTCGAGACGCTGGCGCGGGTGGACGTGATCTGCTTCGACAAGACCGGCACGATCACTGCCGGCGACCTGGCCGTCCAGGAGCTGGTGCCGGTCGCGGGCCGCCAGGGAGCACCGGACGGCGTGCTGGGGGCGCTCGCCGGGGCCGATCCCAATCCGAACGCCACCCTGCGGGCGATCGCCGCCGCCTACCCGGCGCCGGACGGCTGGGAGGCCACCAAGCTGGTGCCCTTCAGCTCCGCCAGGAAGTGGAGCGCGGCCAGCTTCGACGGCCACGGCAACTTCGTGCTCGGCGCGCCCGAGGTGGTGCTCGGCGCCGAGCGCCGGCCCGACCGGGAGCTGCTGCGGCGCACCGAGGCGATCGCGGTCGAGGGGCGCCGGGTGGTGCTGCTGGCCGCCTCGCCCGAGCCGGTGGCCGACGGCGGGCTGCCCGACGGCCTGGAGCCGATGGCCTTCGTGGTGCTGGGCGACCGCGTGCGCCAGGACGCGGCTCCGACGATCGCCTACTTCCGCGACCAGGGCGTGCGCACCAAGGTGCTCTCCGGCGACCATCCGCGGACGGTCGCGGCGGTCGCGGGCAGGGTCGGCGTGCCCGGCGCGGACCAGCCGGTGGACGCGCGCTCGATGCCGACCGACCAGGAGGCGCTGGCCGACCTGCTGGAGCGCCGCTCGGTGTTCGGCCGGGTGGTGCCGGACCAGAAGCAGGCGATGGTGGACGCGCTGCACCGGCACGAGCATGTGGTGGCGATGACCGGCGACGGGGTCAACGACGTGCTCGCCCTCAAGGACGCCGACCTGGGCATCGCCATGGGCAACGGCAGCCCGGCCTCGCGCGCGGTCGCGCAGCTGGTGCTGCTGTCGAGCCGCTTCGCCACCCTGCCCGACGTGGTCGCCGAGGGCCGGCAGGTGATCGCCAACATCGAGCGGGTCGCCAAGCTGTTCGTCACCAAGACGGTCTACGCCACCGCGCTGGCGCTGGCGGTCGGCATCGCCCGGCTGCCGTTCCCCTTCCTGCCGCGCCAGCTCACCCTGGTCGGCAGCCTGACCATCGGCATCCCCGGGTTCTTCCTGGCGCTGGAGCCGAACCTCCAGCGCGCCCGGCCGCGACTGGTCCGCCGGGTGCTGAACTTCGCCATCCCGGCCGGCCTGATCGCCGCGCTCGCGACCCTGCTGGCCTACTGGCTCGCGCACCGCAGCCCGAGCGTGCCGCTGGAGCAGGCCCGCACCACCGCGACGATCACCCTGACCGGCGCCGGGCTGGAGGTGCTGTGGTCGTTGTCGCGGCCGCTCAACGCCCTGCGGGTGACCATCCTCGCCGCGATGGTCGCCGCCCTGGTCGGCGTGCTGGCGATCCCCTGGCTGCGGGAGCAGTTCGCGCTGGCGCTGCCGCCGGCGTCGGTGCTGTTCGGCGTCGGCGTCCTGCTCGCCGTGGTCGGCGTGGCCATCGAGGTGGTCCACCGCAAGATCGGCTAAGCTCCCTCGGCCTCGTGGCTTGACATCGATCGGGTTGATTTGGCAGGGTTACGCCGCTGTTGCCCATCCCCCGTCCCCCAACCGGGCTGACAGCGACATACGGGTCGAACGCCGCCGCGCGTTGGTCGTTGGCTGCTACTGACCGACCGGTTCCGTCGAGAGGCTGGCACGGTGCGAGACCAGCGAAGCTCCGATCACAGGGCCGCCCCGCGGCAGGGCAGGCACGCCCGGCGCCGCGCCCCCTGGGCCGGAAATCTCAAAATGGTCGTCCTGATCGTGCTGCCGCTGGTGCTGGCCTGGTTCCTGATGCCGGCCGACGCCCGCCTGCTGGGTGGCAACGCCCAGCGGCCCAAGGCCGGCGGCGAGGCCACCCAGACCAACGCGAGGATCGGGCGCACCATCCCCGGTGGCCCGCAGACCACCGCGGGCCACGCGCGGACCACCAAGCCCAAGCGCAGGCCGGCGTCCACCTCCACCACGCAGGCGCCCACCACCACGCGGGCGCCGGCCACCACCCGCCCGCCGAAGACCACCGCCGACCCGAGCCCCTCGTCGACCGGCGCGCCCGCGACCAGCCAGGCCAGCAGCGTCCCGGGCAAGATCACCCAGGAGCTGTTCGCGCGGCTCAACGCCGAGCGGCAGGCGCGGGGCCTCGCCTCGCTCAAGTGGGACGGATCGCTGGCCAACATGGCGGCCGACTGGACGCAGCACATGGCCAGCTCGAAAGACTTCTCGCACCGCGACCTCGGCACCGCGTCGAGCCTGCCGGGCATCGCCAAGTTCTCGGCGCTGGGCGAGAACATCGCCTGGGTGGAGGGCTACCCGAACGAGGCGCTCCAGCTGCACACCGGCTGGATGCACTCCGAGGGGCACCGCAGCAACATGCTCCAGCCGGGCTTCGACTCGGTCGGGATCGCGGTGGTCTGTTCCGGCGGGCGGGCCTGGGCGACGCAGAACTTCGGCCGCCTGGACAACTCCGACGCGCCGGCGATGACCTCGGGCACGCCGCCGGAGAACCCCATCGTGGCGACCGCGGCCGACGGCCTGAGCTGCTGAGCCCTCGCGCTACGCCTGCATCCCCCGAGCCACGGTGACCTCCACCCGCTGGACTTCCGTGCCGGCGTAACCGCCCAGGTTCCAGCGCGGCTCCAGCGGCTGGCTCCTGCCGGTCTCGTCGGTCGCCCGGCAGCAGAGCTGGTAGTCGCCGGGCGCCTCGGGCTCCCAGGTGAGCGACCAGCGCCGCCAGGCGTGCGGCCCGGAGGGCGGGTCCAGCTCGGCTGGCGTCCACTCGCCGCCGCCGTCGGCGCTCACCTGGACCTCGACGATCGTCCCCCAGCCGGACCAGGCGCGGCCCTCCAGCCGGCAGGGACCGAGCGGCACGAAGCGCCGCCGGCTGATGAACTCCGGGATGCCCGGCGGCACCATCAGCGAGCGCGGCGCGATGCGGCTCACCGGCACGCCGGCCTCGTCGGGGTGCTGCCGGTACCGGTACGCCTGGACCTGCTGGTAGCCGCGGAAGCCCGCCTCGACCGCGGTGATCCGCGCCAGCCACTTGACGCTCGCCATGCCGTACCAGCCGGCCACCACCAGCCGCAGCGGGAAGCCGTGCTGCGGCGGCAGCGGCTGGCCGTTGACCTCCCAGGCCAGCAGCACGTGGTCGCCGAACGCCTCGCCGACCGGCAGGCTGCGCTGGTAGCGCTGCTCGACGCCGCCCTCGATGCCACGGTCGAGCCCGGAGAAGACCAGCTCGACGGCGGACTCCTCGAGGCCCGCCTCCTCCAGCAGCGGCCGCAGCGGCGTGCCGGTCCACTCGGCGGTGCCGACCGCCTCCAGCAGCCACGGCTGGCTGAGCGCCCGCGGCGTCTGCCGGGCGCGGCCGTTGCCGGCGCACTCCATGGTCACCCGGTGGGTCACGCTGGGCCGCTCGCGCAGCTCGTCGAGCGACAGCACCAGGCCGCGCTCGACGCGGCCGTCGACCACCAGCCGCCAGGCGGCCGGGTCGACCGCCGGCACGTCGTAGTGGATCAGCAGGTAGTGCAGGCCGAGCGGCGTGACCGCGTAGCGCAGCGCCTCCAGCGGCATGCCGTGGTTGCGGGCGGCGAGCTGGAGCTCCTCCCGGCTGATCTGGTCGGACGCCGTGGTCCCCGGGAACACGGTCTCCACGGAGCGGTCCATCGCCTTCCCCCCTCGCGGCACGCCGGCGGCCGTGCCTGCCCGCGGTGGCACCTGCACGCATATCTTTTCACCTGCGGTATGGTCCGCGTGAGCTGGAGGTGGCCGATGGAGCGGCGCGAGGGCGACTGGACGGTCGAACGGGCCAACGCCGCGCTGGAGCGCGTGCGCGCCACCGTGCGCCGCATCCAGGCGCTGGTGCGCGGCCACGGCCGCCCCGACGCCGAGGCGGCGGCCCGCATCCGCGGCAACGGGCAGCGAAACGGCCAGCGGCACCCGAGCGCCGGGCCCGACCCCAGCGAGCTGCGCAGCGCCCTGGACGAGCTGTCCGCCGAGGGGATCCTGCTGCGCGACGTCGACAACGGGCTGGTCGACTTCCCGGCGCGCACGCCCAGCGGGCGGCCGTACTGGCTCTGCTGGCTGGTGGACGAGCCGGAGGTCGCCTGGTGGCACTGGCCGGAGACCGGCTTCGCCGGCCGGCGGCCGCTGTCCGACCCGCCGGAGTGAGCCGGCAGCTCAGCCGGCGGCGGACGGCTGTCGCGGTCATCGTGCATCATCACTCGCGGCGCCCCCGATCCGAAGGACATCGCGCCCGATGATGGCCCGCTCGCACGCCCTGCTCGGAGCGGCCGGCTGGCTCGCCGCCGCGCCGGTGGCGAGCGACGCCATCCACCAGCCACTCGACCTGCCGACGCTGGCGGCCAGCACGCTGGTGTGCGCCGGCGCCGCGCTGCTGCCCGACCTGGACCACCACGACGGGCTGATCGCCAACTCGCTGGGGCCGTTCACCGGCCTGCTGGCCCGCGGGGTCGCGGCCGTCTCCGGCGGCCACCGGCACGCCACCCACTCGCTGCTGTTCACCGCGCTGGCCGGCTGGGTCGCCTGGGCGCTGCTGCACTGGGTGGGACGCCCGGCGCAGCTGCTGCTGTCGCTGCTGTGCGCCGGTTTCGCGCTGCGCGCGGTGCACCTCACCGAGCCGCTGCACGAGCGGCGACTGCACTGGACCGCGATCGCCCTGGCAGCCGGCGCGATCACCTGGGCCGAGGCGCGATACCTCCCCGGCCCGTGGCACTGGCTGCCGATCGCCATCGCGGTGGGCTGCCTGCTGCACCTGGTCGGCGACGTGCTGACACCCGAGGGCGTGCCGCTGCTGTGGCCCTGGAACGAGCGGGTGTCCATCCCGGTGCTGAACCACACCAACGACTGGACCGAGACCTTCGTGGTGGTGCCGGTGCTCGGCGTGCTGATCTTCGGGCTCGCCTGGGTCCACTTCGCCGCCGTGCGCAGCGCCGCCCTCACCTGGCTGGACGGGCTCGCACACTGACCGCGCGGCTCAGGTGCCGGTGCGCCAGCTCGAGAGGTACTCGAGCTGCCGGGCGGTCAGCTCCTCCCAGCGCACGCCCAGCGCGCGGAGCTTGTGGCGGGCGACCCGGTCGCTGATCGAGGGCGGCACGGGGTGCACCCCCGGGGGGAGCGCCGGGCCGGTGACCAGCCGCTCGACCGCCAGCGCCTGGGTCGAGAAGGTCAGGTCCATGACCTCGGCCGGGTGCGCCTCGGCGGCCGCCTGGCCGACCAGGCGGCCCTCGGCCAGCACGATCACCGAGCCGTCGCCCGGCAGCACGTACTCGACCGCGTTGGGGCGCAGCTCGCGCGTCTCGATCGCGCGGGCGCGCAGGCCCGCGACGTCGATCTCGACGTCGAAGTGGCCCGAGTTGCAGACGATCGCGCCGGGCTTCATGCGCTCCATGTGCTTCAGGGTGATCGCGTCGCGGTTGCCGGTGACGGTCACGAACAGGTCGCCGGCCTCGGCCGCCTCGTCCATCGGCAGCACCTGGTAGCCGTCCATCACGGCCTCCAGCGCCTTGACCGGGTCGACCTCGACCACCACCACGCGCGCGCCCATGCCGTGGGCGCGCTGCGCCACGCCGCGGCCGCACCAGCCGTAGCCGACCACCACCAGCACCGAGCCGGCCAGGAGCACGTTGGTGGCCCGCAGGATGCCGTCGATGGTGTTCTGCCCGGTGCCGTAGCGGTTGTCGAACAGGTGCTTGGTGTCGGCGTCGTTGAGCGCCAGCATCGGGTAGCGCAGCGCGCCGTCGGCGGCCATGTTGCGCACCCGCATGACCCCGGTGCTGGTCACCTCGGTGCCGCCGACGATGCCGTCGAGCAGCTCGCGCCGCTCGGCGTGGATGGTGGCGGTCAGGTCGGCGCCGTCGTCCACGATCAGCGTGGGCTTGGCGGCCAGCACGCCCTCGACCTGGCGGTAGAAGGTCTCGCGGTCGCAGCCGCGGATGGCGAACACCCGCGCGCCGAGCTCCTCGTGGATGGCGGCGGCGACGTCGTCCTTGGTGGACAGCGGGTTGGAGGCGCACAGCGACAGCTCGGCGCCGCCGGCGACCAGCGCGCGGCAGAGGTTGGCCGTCTCGGTGGTGACGTGCAGGCAGGCGCCGATCCGCACGCCCTCCAGCGGCCGGGCGAGCTGGAACTCGTCGCGGATGGCGCGCAGCACCGGCATGCGCCGGGCGGCGAAGTCGATCTTGCGGCGGCCCTCGGCCGCCAGCGCGCGGTCCTTCAGCAGGAAATCGATCGTCCTCACGTCCCCCTCGGGTCAGCTCGCCAGGCGCAGCAGGGCGCGCGCCTTGCGGGTCTCGAAGTCGAGCGCGGCGGCCGGCTCGGCCGGGACGATCGCCGGGCGCCGGGAAGGCGGGATGGCGGGGGCGGTCGCCGGGCGCCGGGCGGGCTCGTCCCCCGCGACGGCCGCGGCGGCGTGCGCGGGCT
>DASVXQ010000406.1:0-23312 GCA_036392615.1 Actinomycetes bacterium
GACGGGCGTCAAGGCGCGCGTCAACCGGGCGCCGGTGCCTCGGGCACGGGACGCGCTCGGGATCGTCCGCGCGACCTTGTTCGCGCCCGAGGACCTGGCGCTGGTGCGGGGCGACCCGGACGAGCGCCGGCGCTTCCTCGACACACTCGCGGTGCAGCGACTTCCGCGCTATCTGGCGATCCGGCAGGACTACGACCGGGTGCTGCGGCAGCGGAACACGCTGCTCCGCAGTGCCGGTGGGCGCATGCCGGCGGCCTCGGGTCTGGCCACCCTCGACGTGTGGGACGAGAAGCTGGCCAACGCCGGGGCGGAGATCTGGGCGGAGCGTCTGCGCCTGATCGAGTTGCTCCACACGCCCGTCGAGCAGTCGTACCAGGACCTCGCGGCCGAGCGGGATCCCGTCGGCATGGTCTACATCTCCTCGGTGCTCGGGGATGCGACTGTTGACCCGGCCCCAACCGAGCTCGGCCGAGCGTTGCGCGAGCGCCTGCTCGCGGATCGCACCAAGGAGCTGGAGCGCGGGGTCACGCTCTCCGGCCCGCATCGAGACGAGCTCGCGCTGTCACTGGGCGACCTCCCGGCGCGCACGCATGCCTCCCACGGGGAGGCATGGTCGCTCGCCCTGGCCCTTCGGCTCGGGGCGCACCAGTTGCTGACCAGGGAGGGCGAGGAGCCGATACTGCTGCTCGACGACGTGTTTGCCGAGCTGGACCGGCGACGCCGCGAACGGTTGGCGGACCTCGCCCTCGCGGTCGAGCAGACGCTCATCACCGCATCGGTTCCCGACGAGCTTCCGTTGCAACTCAAGGCAACCATGTTTCACGTGAAACCAGGCAACGTCTCGCGCGAGGCGCCGTCATGAGCCGGTTGCAGCTCCAACTCTCCGGACGTGCCCTATGCCGAGCGGGGCCAAGTCGGCGGCGTTCGGTGCGACGATCTCAGAACCAAAGAGGACCCGCACAATCGCGAGGGAATCCGCCCGGCGCGATCGGTGCAACGGCGAGAAGGGTGCGGCCCGGCGGGCCCAGCGCGGGTACGGGAGCGATGAGATCCTCCGGCCCTCTGGTGCAGGGCGCGGCGATACGGACGTTCCGCCTGCCAGCGAGAGGTGTGGCGGTGGGTACCTCCGGCCCCCCTGGCGGGAGGTGCACCGGTGGGTGCCCCCGGCCGGCTGGGAAGAAGCGCGGCGGGAAGAACCCCGGCCCGGCGGCGGGAGGCATGCCGGCCGATACCTCTGGCCGGATGGCGGGAAGCGTGGCGGCGGGAACGTCCTGCCGACCCACGAGAGGCACAGCGGTGAGGGCCTGCGACCTCTGCCCAGAGGTGCGGCGGTGAGAGTCTTCGGCCCACTGCCGATAGGTGCAGCGATGAGGACCTTCGGCCCACTGCCGATAGGCACAGCGGTGAGAGCCTTCGGCCCGCCGGCGACAGGGTCCTGTAATGGGTCGTGATCCGAGTCCGATTGGACAGGAGATCGACCGGGTGCTTCGGTCGAAGGGCTGGGAGCGGCGGCTGACTGCGGCGCGGCTGGTGGCGCGCTGGACTGAGGTGGTGGGACCGACGGTGGCGAACCACTGCCAGCCTCGGCGGCTGGAGGAGGACGGCACCCTCTTGGTGCTGGCGGACTCGGCCGCTTGGGCGACACAGCTCTCCTATCTCCAGGGAACGCTGCTGGACCGGCTCGCGGCGATCGTGGGCCCTGGAGTCGTCAAGCAGGTTCGTGTGCGTACGGGCGACTCCCGGACGCTGGGCCGAGGCTCTCGCGCCGGCTACTGACCACTGGCACCGCTCCAGGAGTGGAGTTGTCCCAGCCTTAGGGTATGAATGCCTGGAACGCATCGCTGCGTTGCGTTCACGAAGAACACGACATCGAACGGCACCGGGCTGGACCGGCACGGCGGTACGGCGGCACGACAGGACGGCGGCACGCCGGCGACGCCCAGGTGAGCGGAGTGGTGGGAGCGACGAGCGTCCATCGGCGGGGCGCGGCCGCGGCCCTGGCGAGGTCCGCGAGGGGGTCCACCCTCGGCGGATTGACGGCCGGTCTGGGCGATTTGGCCGCGGAGGGGACCACGATCGACGGAAATGGCGGAACGGGCATGATGCAGCGCGAGGGGTCAGCCAAGTCGCGGCGCGAGGTCGCCGGCCAGGTTGCCTCCGAGCGGGACCATCTGCCGCCTGACCTGCGCGAACGGCGCCAGGAGCAGCCCAGATCGTGGTATACTCGTCAGGGATCTTCCCCCTCTCTGTGCATAGCGCACGTATCTGAACCGCCGTCGCCAGGTGGCGATCTGGCTCGTGCTATGTCCGTTTTGGGGCCTTGACAAGGAGTTCAATGGCAACGGCCTATACAGCAGAATCGATCAGAGTCCTCGAAGGCTTGGAAGCGGTCCGGAAGCGGCCCGGGATGTACATCGGGTCGACCGGCTCACGCGGCCTTCACCACCTCGTCGCAGAAGTCGTAGACAACTCGGTCGACGAAGCGCTTGCCGGCGAATGTGACAGGATCGACATCACCCTGCTCGCTGACGGCGGCGTCCGGGTGTCGGACAACGGTCGTGGCATCCCGGTCGAGGAGCACCCGCTCGAGCACCGCTCCGCCCTCGAAGTCGTGATGACCACCCTCCACGCCGGCGGCAAGTTCGACGGCAAGTCGTACGCCGTCTCCGGCGGGCTGCACGGCGTTGGCGTCTCGGTGGTCAACGCCCTGTCTCGCCAGCTCGAGACCGAGGTGATCCGCGGCGGCTACCGCTGGCGGCAGAGCTACCTCCGTGGCGTGCCGACCGGGCCGGTCGAGCGCGTGGGGCGCGCCAAGGGCCGCGGCACCACCCAGACCTTCTGGCCAGACCCGGACATCTTCGAGGAGCTCGAGTTCCGCTCCGAGATCCTCTCGAAGCGCATGCGCGAGATGGCCTTCCTCAACGCCGGGCTGACCATCACGCTCACCGACGAGCGCGCCAGCCCGAAGGTCGAGGACGTCTACCACTACGAAGGCGGGATCCGCGACTTCGTCGCCCACCTCAACGCCAGCAAGGAACCGATCCACCCGTCGATCATCTACTTCTCGGGGCAGTCGGACACCTCGCAGGTCGAGGTGGCGATGCAGTGGAACTCGAGCTACAACGACGCGATCTCCACCTTCGCCAACACCATCAACACCCATGAGGGCGGCACCCACGAGGAGGGCTTCCGCGCGGCGCTGACCTCGACCATCAACCGCTACGCCCGCTCGAACGCGCTGCTCAAGGAGAAGGACGACAACCTCACCGGCGACGACGTCCGTGAGGGCCTCACCGCGATCGTCTCGGTGAAGCTCAAGGCGCCGCAGTTCGAGGGCCAGACCAAGACCAAGCTCGGCAACACCGAGATCAAGGGCTTCGTGCAGACGACCGCCAACCGCTCGCTCGACGAGTGGTTCGAGGAGCACGGCGCGCAGGCCAAGGCGATCGTGGTCAAGTGCATCCAGGCCTCGCGTGCCCGCATGGCGGCGCGCCACGCCCGCGAGCTGACCCGGCGCAAGTCGCTGCTCGAGTCGTCCTCGCTGCCCGGCAAGCTGGCGGACTGCTCGTCACGCGACCCGCGGCAGGCCGAGCTGTTCATCGTCGAGGGGAACTCGGCGGGCGGCTCCGCCAAGGAGGCGCGCAACCGCACCTTCCAGGCGGTGCTCCCGATCCGGGGCAAGATCCTCAACGTCGAGAAGGCCCGGCTGGACCAGGCGCTGAAGAACGCCGAGATCCAGTCGATCATCACGGCCATGGGCACGGGCATCGGCGAGGACTTCGACCTCACCAAGGCCCGCTACAACAAGGTCGTGATCATGGCCGACGCGGACGTGGACGGCTCCCACATCCGCACGCTGCTGCTCACCTTCCTGTTCCGCTTCCTGCGCGGGCTGGTGGAGTCCGGCTTCGTCTACATCGCGCAGCCCCCGCTCTACAAGATCAGGTACGGGCGTGGCCAGAACAGCATCTTCTACGCCTACACCGAGCGTGAGCGTGAGCAGTGGTTCAAGCGCAACCCGAACAGCAAGGCGGAGGCGCAGCGCTACAAGGGTCTCGGCGAGATGAACGCCGAGGAGTTGTGGGAGACCACCATGGACCCGGAGCGCCGCACCCTGCTCCAGGTCGGTCTCGAGGACGCGGCCGTCGCCGACGAGATCTTCACCATCCTGATGGGGGAGAACGTCGAGAACCGCCGCGACTTCATCCAGCGCAACGCAAAGGACGTGCGCTTCCTGGACATCTGACGGACGGGACGGGCGTGCGCCCGCCCGGCCGCTGGTCCGGGAAGCCGGAGAATTGACGAGAGAAGGGAAGTATCGCAGTGCCTGAAGCTCGCCGCATCGAGCCGCGCGACCTCGAGGAGGAGATGCGCAGCTCCTATCTCGATTACGCCATGAGCGTGATCGTCGGTCGAGCGCTGCCCGACGTCCGAGACGGTCTCAAGCCTGTCCACGTGCGGATTCTGTGGGGTGCCGACCAGGAAGGCGTGCGTGCGGGCAGCAACCGGCGCAAGTCGTCCTACATCGTCGGCTCGGTGCTCGGCCGGTTCCACCCGCACGGTGACGTCGCCGTGTACGACGCGCTGGTCCGCCTCGGGCAGGACTTCGCGTCGCGCTACCCCCTGATCGATGGGCAGGGCAACTTCGGCTCGGCCGACGGCGACCCCGCGGCGGCGATGCGGTACACCGAGGCACGTCTGTCGCCCATCGCGATGGAGCTGCTGCGGGACATCGACAAGGACACCGTCGACCTCCGTCCCAACTACGACAACCAGTTCCAGGAGCCCGTCGTCCTGCCGGCCAGGTTCCCCAACCTGCTGGCCAACGGGTCGTCGGGCATCGCGGTCGGCATGGCCACCAACATCCCGCCCCACAACCTGGGCGAGGTCATCGACGCCACCGTCGCGCTGCTGGACAACCCGGAGCTGACCAGCGAGGACCTCATGCGCTACGTCAAGGGCCCGGACTTCCCGACCGGCGCCCTGATCATGGGGACCTCCGGCATCCGCGACGCCTACCTGACCGGCCGCGGGTCCATCCGCGTCCGCGCCAAGGTCCACGTCGAGGAGTCCAACCGCGGCGGCCAGCGCCTGGTGGTCACCGAGCTGCCGTACCAGGTCTCCGGCGACCGCCTGCTGGCCCGCATCGGCGACCTGGTGAAGGACGGGCGCCTCACCGGCATCTCGGACATCAACAACGAGACCAACCGGGAGGGCACCCGTCTGGTCATCGACGTCCGCCGCGACGCGGTGCCCCAGGTGGTCCTCAACCAGCTCTACAAGCACACGCAGCTCCAGGACACCTTTGGCGTGATCAACCTCGCGCTGGTCGACGGCGTGCCGCGGGTGCTGAACCTCGCCGACATGCTGTCGCACTACGTCACCCACCAGATCACGGTGGTGGTGCGCCGCACCCGGTACGAGCTGCGCAAGGCGCAGGAGCGGGCGCACATCCTCGAGGGCCTGCTGGTGGCGCTCGACCACCTCGACGAGGTGATCGCCCTGATCCGGGCCGCCGAGTCGGCGGAGGTGGCGCGCGGGCAGTTGATGGAGCGCTACGGGCTCAGCGAGGCGCAGGCGACGGCCATCCTCGACATGCAGCTGCGACGGCTGGCCGCCCTGGAGCGCCGCCGCATCCAGGACGAGTACGCCGAGCTGCAGACCAGGATCGCCGAGCTTCGGGCGATCCTCGAGGACCCCTCCAAGGTGCGCGGCATCATCAAGTCGGAGATCCTCGACATCAAGCGCCGCTTCGCCGACCCGCGCCGCACCGAGATCCGCCCCGAGGAGGGCGAGCTCTCGATCGAGGACCTGATCGCGGCGGAGCCGGTGGTGGTGACCGTCACGCGCACCGGCTACGTCAAGCGCGTGCCGCTGACCGACTACCGGGCGCAGGGCCGCGGCGGGCGTGGCGTCCGCGGGGCGAACCTGCGCGAGGACGACATCGTCCAGTTCCTGTTCATCACCAACACCCACCACTGGGTGCTGTTCTTCACCAACAAGGGCCGGGTGTACCGGGTCAAGGTGCACGAGCTGCCGGAGGCGGCCCGCAACTCGCGCGGCACCTACATCGCCAACATCCCGGGCGCGTCCTTCCAGCCGGATGAGAAGATCGCGGCGGTGCTCGACCTCGACGACTACGACAGTGGTAGGTTCCTGGTTCTTGGGACCAGGAACGGGATGGTGAAGAAGACCGCGCTGGCCGAGTACGACTCCCCTCGCATGGGGCTGGCCGCCATCAACCTGCGGGATGACGACGAGCTGATCGGGGTAAGGCTCACCTCTGGTGAGGACCACCTCATGTTCGTGTCCCGCAAGGCGATGGCGGTGCGCTTCAGCGAGTCGGAGGTGCGGCCGATGGGCAGGCAGACGAGCGGAGTGACCGCGATGAAGCTGCGGGGCGACGACAAGGTGCTCGCCATGGAGGTGGTGCGGCCCAACGCCAATCTCCTGGTGGTCACCGACGCCGGCTTCGGCAAGCGCACCCCGCTCGAGCAGTACCAGCGCAAGGGACGCGGCATCCAGGGCGTCAAGACGGCCGAGCTCACCGAGGCGCGAGGGTTCCTGGCGGGTGCCTTCGTGGTCCAGGACGAGGACGACGTGTTTCTCATCACCGACAGCGGGCAGGTCATCCGGACCCGCGTGAGCGAGATCCGGCGCGCTGGCCGGGCGACCCAGGGCGTGCGGATCATGCGGCTCGGAACCGCCAACCGCGTGGCAGCCGTCGCTCCGGTGGTCAAGGACGAGGAGTAACTCATGACCAGCCAGTACCCGGGGGTTTCGACCCGGCCGGTGGCGACCCGGTCGGCCTCGGCTGCCAATTCCGCCGCCGACCGGCGTGCCCGCCTGGTGCTGCGCCGGCTCGATCCCTGGTCGGTACTGAAGTTCTCGCTGCTGTTCTACCTCTGCCTCATGCTGGTGGGGCTGCTGGTCTTCGCGGTGATCTGGTTCGTGCTGGTCAACATGGGTGTCTTCGACGAGATCACCAAGTTCGCCGGCAACTTCAACCTCACCGTGGCGTTTCCCGCCGGCAAGGTCTTCCGCTGGTACATCATGATCGGGGTGCTCGGCGTGGTGATCTGGTCGGTCGTGACCGTCCTGCTCACGCTGCTGTTCAACCTGATCAACGACATCACCGGCGGGATCGAGGTGGTGCTCGCCGAGCGCGAGCGCCGCTCCTACCGCTGAGGAAAGGCGCCTTCCGCCGCCGCGGCGGGCGCCTCCTCATCGCGCTACCGCCAACTGCCGCACACCTCCGCCATGAAGCGGACGACTCTTTCGGCCGCTCGCCGGTCTGGATCGAGGTCGGTGTTGTAGACGCCAAGGCTCCATCCCGCCGCGCCACCGGCCTCGAGCGCCACTGCGACCACGGCGGCCAGCTCCGACCACGACAGCCCGTCCGGCATCGAGGGGTCGCTGGCGGCGCCGCAGGCGCTGAACTCCTCCCCGGCGAGCACGTCCAGGTCGATATGGAGCCACCAGCCAGGAGCTTGCGAAGCGACCCGTTCGGCGGCCCGGCGGCCAGCGCCTCCCGGATCTGCATGGAGATCGGTGGCGGGACGGAGCCAGACCCGATCAGCGATCGTCGGCACGCCAAGTTCGCGGCGGTACAGGCTGTCGCGCATCCCCAGCATGGCGATGGCAGCCGGCCCCAGCACGCCCACACTGCTGCTTCGCAGTGGCTGCGGCGCCGCCTGACCGGTCAGGCCCAGGAGCAGGGCCACCTCCATGTTGGCGGCCTCCCCGCTGGTCGAGCGTTCCATCGGCGTGGCGTCCTCGTGACCGTCGATGAACACCAGGCCAGCCCCTCCGAGAACGTCCACGAGCGCAGGCACCGCACCTAGGAGCACGGCGCAGTCGGCACCGTAGACCAGCGGAAAGCGCCCTTGCGACAAGGCCGCACGCACACGGCCACGGAGCGTCGCCACCATCTCGAAGAGTGCGCGCTCGTTCAGGAATCCCGCTGGTCCACGCGCCGCCGAAGGCTCCGCCACGGTGACATCGGGCGTCAGGGTCGCGCGCTCGCGCAGCGCCGCCGCCAGGCCAGCATCCCGCAGCGCTGCGGGAGCGCGAGCCTGCCCGGCCGGGCGCCCCGAGCCGTCGAAGCGCACGCCGATCAGGTCAACCGCATCCAACCGGGGAAGTGCCATCGGCCAGTCACTCCTCGCGACGAGAGTTGGGCTGCATCTTCACCCCCTCGGGCGGCGGCCGGGAACCCGGCCGCCGCCAGCGCCTCCAGCTCGTCGCGCAGCCGCGCGGCGGCGGTCAGGGTGTCGGCGCGGGCGAAGGAGAAGTACTCGTCACCGTAGTAGTGCCGGATGTAGTGGTCGGCGACGGCGCCGGCGTCGTCGCCGAGACTGAAGTACCCCCCGGTCACGATCCGCGGCTGTCCCGGCCGTCCCGCTTCCTCCCATGCGCGCCGGACGGCCGCCGCTCCCTCGCGCAGCACTGGCAGGCCGAACAACGGCGCCACCCACCCCTGGCCACGCGTCGCGGCGCGCTGGTACGCGCCTGGCACCAGCCCGCCGAACAGCAGCGCTGGCCGCCCCTCCGGGAGCCGCGTCATCGGGCCGCCCTGGCCGCCGGTCCTCCCAGCCCAGGCGGCACGCATCGTCGCCAGCGACGACTCCCACAGGGCGGCCCGACCGGTCTGGGGTGCCTGGCTGGCGGCATGGTCGTCTGGCCAGCCGCCCAGGCCCAATCCCGCCGTCAGGCGTCCGCCGGATACCTGCTCGACCGAGGCCAGCTGCTTGGCGAGCAGCACCGGGTTCCGGCGCCAGCCGACGTCGAGCACCGTGGTCAGCAGCTCGACCCGTTGCGTGCGAGCGGCCGCGACGGCCAGCGCGACCAGCGGCTCGAGTGGCCGTCGCCACCGTCCGTCTTGAAGCAATCGGACAGGCCGCCGTCTCGGCGTGGCATAGTCGTCTCATGTCACGCCAGTTCGCTCAGGTCGACGTCTTCACCACCACGCCGTACCGCGGCAACCCGGTCGCGGTCGTGCTCGACGGCGAGGGCTTGGACACCGAGGAGATGCAGCGGTTCGCCCACTGGACGAACCTGTCCGAGACCACCTTCGTGCTCCCGCCCAGCGTGCCGGGCGCGGACTACCAGGTCCGGATCTTCACCCCGACGGCCGAACTGCCCTTCGCCGGGCACCCCACCCTGGGGACCTGCCACGCCTGGCTGGCGGGCGACCACAGTGGCGCCGACGTCGTCGTGCAGCAGTGCGCCGCCGGCCTGGTCCCGGTGCGCCGGACCGCGGACGGGCTGGCCTTTGCCGCGCCGCCGCTGCTGCGCTCCGGACCGGTCGAGGAGTCGCTGGTGGAGCACATCGCCTCGGTCCTGCGCATCGACCGCGCCGAGATCCTGGACGCCGAGTGGGCCGACAACGGGCCCGGGTGGGTCGCCGTGCTGCTGGCGAGCGCGGAGGCGGTGCTGGCGCTGCGACCCGGCTTCGTGGACCTCGACCTCGGGGTCGCGGGCCCGTACCCTCCAGGGTCGCCGCATGCGGTCGAGGTCCGGGCGTTCTTCCCCAAGGAGGGCGCCACGGTCGAGGACCCGGTCACCGGCAGCCTCAACGCCTCGCTTGCCCAGTGGCTGCTGCGCACCGGGCGGGTCAGCGCGCCGTACGTGGCGAGCCAGGGAACCGCGCTGGGGCGCGCCGGCCGCGTGCACGTCTCCAGCGATCCCGGCGGCGCCATCTGGGTGGGCGGCGGCACGGTCACCTGCGTGCGGGGCCAGGTCGAGCTGTAGGGCCCCGCCCCGACAAGAACGGGCGCGCCGCTGTTTGCCGCGCTCCAGCCGAGGCGACCCGGTACTTGCGCTCCTCGGCGGCCGGCGTCGAGGAGACGCTGGTGGCGGCCGCACGACGACCTCACCGTGGTGACGCGCTGGCTCGAGCGGCGAGGAGGAGCAAGGTGACCCTGATCGGCTACACGATGCTGTGCGAGCAGGCGGGACCGAGGCAGTTGGTGCGAGACGTGGCGCTCGCCGAGGAAGCCGGCTTCGACTTCGCGGTCATCAGCGATCACTACTTCCCATGGCTGGACGCGCAGGGCCATTCTCCCTACGCGTGGAGCGTGCTCGGCGCGGCGGCCCAGGCGACCGACCACATTCCCTTGATGACCTACGTGACCTGCCCGACCCGTCGCTATCATCCCGCCGTCGTCGCACAGAAGGCCGCGACGATGCAACTGCTGTCCGACGGGCGCTTCACCCTCGGCCTGGGCGCGGGGGAGAACCTGAACGAGCACATCGTCGGCGGGCGCTGGCCGCTCGTCGGTGTGCGCCACGAGATGCTCGCGGAGGCCGTCGAGATCATCCGCGCCCTGTGGGCAGGCGGCACGGTCACGTATCGCGGCAAGCATTTCGAGGTCGAGTCCGCGAGGGTCTGGGACCTGCCGGACCCCGCCCCGCCCATTGGCATCGCGGTGTCGGGGCCGCAAAGCAGCCGTCTGGCCGGGCGGTATGCTGACGCGATGATCGCGGTCCAGCCCCAGGCCGACCTCGGGCAGATGTTCGACGACGCCGGAGGCTCCGGCAAGCCGCGTATCGGCCAGATCGCGCTGTCGTACGACCCCGATCAGCAGATCGCGGTGAAGCGGGCAATGGATCAGTTCCGCTGGTTCACGGGCGGCTGGAAGGTCAACGCCGAACTTCCGGTTCCCGCGTCCTTCGACGTGGCGTCCAGGACGGTGCGCGAGGAGGACGTGTCCGCGCAGATGCCGTGCGGTCCCGACGTTCAGCGGCACGTCGCCGGGATCCGCGAGTTCGAGCAAGCAGGGTTCACCCACATCGCCTTGGTGCAGGTCGGCGCGGACACCCAGGAACGATTCATCAGCTGGGCCGCGACCGAGCTGTTGCCCGCCCTCCGAGGCGCCTGACCCGCGTCAGCGCCCACGAAGGGCCGCAGCACCGGCCATGGCATCCCGCCTTGCGGGGATCGGGTGGCCGGTGGGGCGGCACGCAAGCCTCCAGCGGCTACCAGTGCGAGCCGAGGCGGCGGTTTGCCCGTCAGCCCGGCGGCTAGTCCGCGCCGGACGACACGGGCTCAAGGAGGAGGACATGGGCGACGGCGACCACCTGGAAGGTGGCCAGCAGGAGCAGGGAGGGCCCGGGAGCACCGGCAGCATGGGCGGCCAGAGCCACGGCGAGGACCTGGCCCTGCACCTCGAGCATGACGCCGAGGGGGACGCGGAGGACCCTCGCCAGCCAGAGTCGGGCCCGACCGAGGACCAGGTCCCATTCGACAAGGAAAGCCGGCTCAGCGACGTCGATCCTCAGGACGAATCCGCCGGCTAGCGGCGAACGCGGCGGACGGACGGATGGCAGACCTCCAAGGGGCGCGGGCGGCCAAGCAGCCCGTGGGCAGCACCCCGATTCTTGATCATCGAGTTCGACCGTCCTACCGTCGTCGCGCGGGGGTGACCCCGCGTTCCGCCGCGCCGTCAGGTGTCCTCTTTGGAGTCGGGTTCGAGGCGAAGCAGTCGTGGAGGCGAGCGGGTCGAGGGTCGAGCCGGGGGACTCGATTCGGGAGCTCGCCCGGGAGCGGCTCGGCTTCGCCCAGCTCCGGCCCGGGCAGTTGCGCGCTGCCGCGGCTGCGGCCGCCGGGCGGGACGTCCTTGCCGTGCTTCCGACTGGCGGCGGCAAGTCCGCGATCTATGAGCTGGTGGGCATGGTCCGGACCGGTCCGACGGTGGTCGTCTCGCCGTTGATCGCCCTGCAAGACGACCAGCTCGCCCACCTGCGCAGCGCCGGGTTGTCGGCCACGGTCCTGAACTCCAGGCAGTCGGCGCGGGCGCGGACAGAGGCGCTCGCGGCCGTTGGCCGCCCCGACGAGTATGTCTTCGTCTCCCCCGAGCAACTGTCCAACGGCCAGACGAGGCAGGCGCTGCGGCGCGCACGGCCAGGGTTGTTCGTGGTGGACGAAGCGCACCTGATCAGCCAGTGGGGCGAGGACTTCCGGCCCGACTACCTGCGCCTGGGTGCCCAGGCCGACGCGCTCCAGGCGCCGCCGCGGCTCGCCCTGACCGCCACCGCCGCGCCTCCGGTGCGTCAGGAGATCGCCCGGCGGCTGGAGCTTCGAGCGCCGGAGGTGGTCATTGGCGACTTCGATCGGCCGCACATCGAGCTGTCGGTCCATGACGTTGGCTCCCATAGGGACAAGCAGCGCCACATCGAGCAGACGGCCTCCGAGCTGTCGGGTCCCGGAATCGTCTACGCCGCCACCCACGCCGGCGCGGAAGCGGCGAGGGACACGCTCGCGGCCGCGGGGCACCGGGTGACCCTCTACCACGCAGGGCTCTCCGCAGCCGCCAGACGCGCGGCGATGGCCGCGTTCCTTGACGGCTCGGCGCGGATCGTCTCGGCCACGGTGGCGTTCGGCATGGGCATCGACAAGCCCGACGTTCGCTGGGTGCTGCACGCCGACCCGCCTGTCTCGCTCGACGCCTACTACCAGGAGCTCGGGCGCGCGGGCCGCGACGGCCAGACGGCTGAGGCCCGGCTGCTGTACCAGCCCGCCGACCTGGGCATGGCTCGGCATCTCACGGCGCGAGGCGTGCCGAGCACCCTGGTCGCCACGGTGGCGGGTCGGCTGGCCACGCTCTCGGAGGAGATCGACGTCGACCAGCTCGCGGCCGGTCTCCGGCTCGGCTCGCGGCCGGCGACGCTGGCGCTGGCGCGGCTGGCCGACGTCGGCGCAGCCGACTGGAGCGCGGACGGCGGTGTTCGCTGGAGCGGAGCGCACAGCGTGGCCGATGCGCTGCGGGCCGCAGAGGAGGAGACCGCTCGCGAGCAACAGATCGAGCGCTCCAGGCTGGAGATGATGCGCCGCTACGCGGAGCACACGGCGTGCCGGCGTTCGTTCCTGCTGACGTACTTCGGCCAGGACTACCGTGGTCCGTGCGGAAGGTGCGACAACGACCGCCTGCGCCCGGCGGTGCAGCCCGGGCCCGAGATCTTCCCGGTGGGCGCGCGCGTGGTCAGCGAACGCTGGGGCGAAGGCACCATCCAGCGCTACGACGGCGACCAGGTCACCGTGCTGTTCGACGACCACGGCTATCGCGATCTGCTCGTCCCGATCGTGATGGAGAAAGGCCTGCTGCGGCCCTCGACAGCTCAGGAATAGCTCAGCGCCCGATGCCGTCCATTCCGCGTTGCCTACCGCCGACCCTGAGGGTGAACCGAGCGTGAATTCAGGTCTCGTCCGATCTGGGTGATGTGCCAGTGGCGGGAACAGGGTGAGATGGAGCAGGCATGGGTGAAGTCGACGCGGGGGGTGTGCCGGTGGAGGAGTGGGCGGTCGCCGGGCTGTTGGGCTTGGCGGTGGGCTATGGGGTTCGTCTCTGGCAGGAGAAGGCGCCCAGAGTGGTGAAGCAGCCTGCCGAGGCGGCCGTGCGGACGGTGGGGTCGGCGCTGAGCACCGGGGGAAGCTTGGGTGGCAGGGCGGCCGCTGCGGGAGCATCGCGTGGCGCGGATGCCGTGCTGGCTGGCGTGGCGACGGTCATTGCGGGAGCGGGCGCCGCTTCCAGGGCCGCAAGGGGACGCTCGACCGGTGCGGCCGGCGGCAGGCCCCTGACAAGGGTCCGGGTGTCCGACCGGAAGGAGGCGGCACCAACCAGGGCGCGTCCGAGGCGTGCCGCGCGATCCGGGGAGGCCGTGCCGTCCCGGGAGGCCGGGCGGTCCCGAACGGCTGGAGGGCGTGGCTCCGGGCGTGCGGCCGCAACCGGGACCCGTGCTTCCAGGCGGGCGGCCACGACCGGTGCCGGTGGCTCCAGGAGGGCGGCCGCGACCGGCGCTGGGCGTCGGGGCCGTTCATCCTGACGCTGGACGACGGCACGGGTCAGGCAACGGCTCCTTCCCGGTCGTTGCTGCCGCGGGGCAGCGGCAGGGCGCGGGGGAGCATTCCGGGAATCCTGGGAAGAACCAGGGCGCCTGCGCTCGCGCCGCCGCTGGCGGCGGCGCTGATGGTCCAGCCGAGTGGTCCGAGTGGGCGGCAGCCGAAGAAGTGGGACAGGCCGGGTGTCTGTACGATGCCTGCCAGCAGGGCGGCGGAGCCGAGGCCGGTGGCCAGGACGACCGGATCCCTCCAGCCCACCAGCAGCGTCTGGCCGAGCTGCGATCCAACCAGCGCGGTCATGGAGACGGTGCTGGCGTGTGCCCGGGTGCCGGTGGCCCGGGCCACAAGCCAGGCGCCGGTCGCGCCGGCGCCGGTGATGGCCGCCCGCCAGGCGATATCGCGCAGCAGCGGTCCACCCAGCGATGCCTCGGGCCCTTCCCGAAGGAGTTGTTCGGGGGAGGGACGTGTGGGTTGGCGAACGGCGATGGCCATCGCCGGTGCGGCGTCGGTGAGCAGGTTGACGAGCAGGAGTTGACGCGCGTTGAGTGGTGGCCGGCCCGCCATGACGCTGCCGGCGAGCGTGAACGCGACCTCGCCGAGGTTGCCGCCGACCAGGATGGCGGCGGCGTCCCGGGTCGAGGCCCACAGGGCGCGACCCTCGAGGAGGGCGTCCACTATGGTCTCGATCCGGTTGTCGGTCACCAGCAGGTCGGCGGCCTCGCGGGTGGGCGGGGTGGCCTGCTCGCCGAAGGCGATGCCGACATCGGCGAGCCGGATGGCCTGCGCGTCGTTGGCCCCGTCGCCGGTCATGGCCACGGTGCGGCCCGACTGTTGCAAGGCCCGCACGACCCGGACCTTGTGGGAGGGGGTGACCCGTGCGAACACCGCGACCTGGGAGACGACCGCGGCCAGCTCGTCGTCGCTGAGGTCGTCGATCTCCGGCCCGGTCATGATCGCCTTGCCATTGACCAGGTCCAGCTCCGTGGCGATGCTGGCGGCGGTGGTGGGGTGGTCGCCGGTCATCATCACGATGTCGACGCCGGCCCGCCGCAGGTTCTCGACGGCCGCGGCGGCGGTGGCCCGCACCGGATCGCTGTAGGCGAGGAAGCCGACGAAGTTGACCTCCTCGACCAGGTCCTCGTCGAGTTTGGTCCCCGCGGGGACGGTCCGTTCGGCCACCGCGAGCACCCGCAGCCCGCGCCGCGCCAGGCGGCGCGCCGCTGCCATGAGCCGCCGCCGCCGCGCGGCGTTCATGCGGACCGGCCGGTCGCCGTTCTGCGAGCTTGAGGAGCGGGCCAGCACGACCTCGGGTGCGCCTTTGACGGCCAGCAGCGCGGACCCGTGGTTGTCGCGGAGCACGGCATGGAAGCCGCGTCCGGGCTCGAATGGCAGCTCCGCGACGCGGTGCCAGTCGTCGGTGTCGCGGTGGGCGGCGACCTCGGCCTCGCTGGCCTGCTGCGCCAGCGCGCGGTCCTCAGCGTGGACCAGGTCTTCCCGTGCCGAGTCGGGGGCCGCGCGCAGGCCGGCCGCCACGATGTCCCGCGCTCGAGGTCTGAGGTGGTGGCCGTTCACCGGGGTCTCGGTGGTCCCGTCGGAGACGGCAACCAGCGCGATCCGGCCCTCGGTGAGGGTGCCGGTCTTGTCCACGCAGGCGACGTCGACCCGCCCGAGCGCCTCGACGGCCCGCCGGGAGCGCACCAGGGCGCCCCGGTCCGCCAGCCGCCGCGCCGCGCTGAGCTGCGCCACGGTGGCCAGCAGCGGGAGTCCTTCCGGGACCGCGGCGGCGGCCAGCGCGACCGCCGAGTCGACCACCGTCCGCAGCGGCAGCCCCCGTAGCGCCGCCACTCCGGCCAGCAGCCCTCCGCTGCCGAGCGCGACCGGCCCGGCGAGCGAGGTGAGCGACTGGAGCCGCGCCTCGACCCCGCTATGGGGCGGCTCCAGCGGCAGGAGGCTCTCGCTGCGCCGCAGCTCGGTGGCCGCGCCGGTGGCGACGACCACCGCCGTGGCCTCCCCGGCCGCGATCGCCGTGCCCTCGTAGAGCATCGAGGTCCGCTCCGCGACCGCGGTGGTGTAGGAGGCGGGGGGCGACTTCGGCACTGGCATTGACTCGCCGGTCAGGCTCGACTCGTCCACCTCGAGGGCGGTGGCCTCCAGGATCCGGCAGTCGGCCGGCACCACGTCTTTCGTCCGCAGGCGGATGACGTCGCCCGGCACCAGCTCGCTCGCCTCGACGAGCTGCTCGGCGCCCTGGCGCCTGACCAGGACGGCCGTTGGGGACCTGCACTCGAGCCGCTCGATGGTCCGTTCGGCCCGATAGCGCTCCACGCCGCCGATGACCGCGTTCACGACGGTGAGCCCGCCGATCAGGCCGGCATCCGTCACAGAACCGACTGTGGCGGCCAGGCCGGCACCCGCGGCCAGGATCGGGGTCAGCGGGTTGAGCAGTTCCGACGTCACCGCCCGAACCAGCAGTAGCGCGGGGGGAGGCGGGGGGATCTCCGGCGGCCTGCGGAGCGCCGCCTCCTCCTCGGAGAGCCCGCGAGGAGCGCTGCCCAGCCGGGCGAGCACCTCGGCGGGATCGAGCTCGTGCCATGGCTCGGCCTCCCGCCGGAAGGTGACCGGATGCCGTGTCAGCCTGGCCGCCAGCCGGGTTCCGTTGGCCAGCGCCACCGCCGACGCCATGTTGACCACGTTCATCGCCCGCTGCTCGGCACCGGATGCCAGGCCGAACGGCGTGGCCAGCGAAGCGGCTGCGATGCCGGCGCCGGTGCCGCTCAGGACCACGCTCTGGCGGCCGGCCTGGCGGGCCGCCTCGCACGCCTCCACCAGCAGGTAGGCGTGGCTCAGGTCGTCGTCCTCGGACATCAGGTCGGCACCCCACGGCGGCGGCTGGTCCTCCCGGCGCAGCCCCAGCGCGAGGTCGGCGGCGGGCAGGCCCGGGGACCCGCCGCCCGCAACCAGCAGGACCACGCACCCGGCCCGCTGCAGGGAGCGGATGGCACCAGGGAGGCGCCGCCCGTTCGGCACGGTCCGATCGGGACGCAGCCTCGACGCCAGGCCGGGGTCTCCGGCGACGACGACCTCCAGGCCGGCGCGCCGAGCCGCCTCGACCAGCTCCTCCGCTCCCGCGCGCAGTACCGGCGCGGCGCCGGCGAACGCCACCAGCCGGCCGCGCTGGGCCAGCCCCAGCGCCAGGCCGCGCTTGGCCATCCTCGCCGCCAGCCGCTTGCTCCCCGATGGCGCCTCCAGACCGAGCACGTCAAGCGGCGCGAGCGTCCATCCGCCCCGCCGTCGTTTGGCGGTTGGGTGGCGGCGATCGAACAGCCGCCGCGCGATGCCCTCGGGGTCGCTGCCGTCGGCCGACGCGACCACCTTCAGGTCTTCCAGCTGGAACTCGTCGCGGACCAGAAGGTCCACGTCGATGACCACGCAGCTCACCCGGTCAAGGAGCCGGATCGCCCCGGAGTCCAGCGGCATGATCCCGCGGGCGGCCAGCACACGGCCCAGGTGCGCGGCGAATCCCTCCCTGCCGAAGCGCGCCGCCTTGGGCAGCGCGGCCTGGAGCATCGCGGCGCCACGCTGAGGGCTGCGGGTTGTCGCCACGGTCACGGCCGCGCCAGCGAGCGAGCCGAGGAAGGCTGCGTCGGCGTACTTCTCCACCGCACCCCGTGGCACTCTCACCGGACGGGGTTCGCTCCTCGCCGGCCCCCTGGAGTGGCCCGACGGACGCTCCCAGAGCGCCCCCTCGCGGTCCAGCCAACGCCGCCGGCGTGCGGCCGCCTCCGCGAGCAGGGTCGTCCGCAACCCGATGTCCACGATGGGACCGATCGGCGATCCCGCCAGACCCTGCGAGAGGCCGCTGCACACGGCCAGTGTCAGCTCGGCGGGCGTGGGTCCGATCAGCTGCTCGATGAGCCGGCGGACCCTGGGCTGATGCTCGAGGAACGAGATCGCCCCGGCGGCGGTCCCCATGTAGGGGATCGGGGGCAGCCGGGCGGCGCGCTGCACCGACGCGATCCCCAGGCCGACAGTGGCGCTGGCGATCTCCACGGCGCCGCGGACGATCGGCTCGCGGTCGGCTGGATGCTGCGGCAGGTCTCCGTCGAACGGCTCGTCGGTGACGCCGAACTCATCCTCGACGTCCTCCACGCACTCGACGAGGTCCTCCTCGGAGGCGGCGTTCTCGTCGAACGCCACGACCACCCGTCCAACCTCGCCGACGATCTCGACCCAGCGGACCGCCGGATGACTGCACAGCCCCGCCTCCAGGCGCTCGGCGAACCGGTCCACCTGGGCCGGACCCACGCTGCGAAGCTCGATGTGGGCGTGGCCCCTGCTCGACCACAACCGCCGGGCGCGCCGTCCCCTGGCGTTCCAGAGACGGTCGACCGGGCCCAGCAGGCTCACAGCCGCGGCTCGGTCGAGAACGGCCCCCATGCCTGGGTGACCTGGCCACCGTCGATCCGGAACATCAGCCACCAGTCCAGCGTCGACCGCCTGCCGGACCTGCCCACGGACAGGCGCAGCAGGGCCGCCGCGCGCTCGGAGCTGGCGATCACGTCGCGAAGCTCGATTGCCTGGATACCGCCTGTCTGTCGCCAAATGGTCGACAGCGTGGGAACGATCTCGGCAACGCCTCGGTACTGCCCGGCCGCAGGCCCGGGACCGGGAACCTGCCATTGGACATCAGGGGCGAACAGCTTCCGAGCGGTGCTCAGGTCTGCCTGGACCGCCGCCCGGTACAGCCGAAGGACCAGCGCCCGATTCACTTCCTCCGGAAGGTTCGGTGGGGCGCTCCCCTCCCGGCGCATCATCCTGCCGGCGCGACCAACCAGGTCCGCGGGCGCGCGGAATGCGAGCTCCGTGGCCAGCCGGGCCAGACGCAAGGTCGTCTCGACCTCCCAGAGGGTGATCGACACCGCGGCGCCCATCAACGCCGACGTCGCGCGACCCAGCCAATCCGCGGGAGGGCCCCCGGCCTCGCCCCACCCCGTCAGCCCGGACGCACCCATCCGCTCAGCCGCCGGCGCTTGCGCTCCCTCGTCGACGTCCATGCTCAGCCCTTGCGCCCATCCGAGTCGAAAGCGTCACGTCACCAGATGTTCGACCGCCCGCCATCGCGCGTTGAGGATGAAATCCCGACCCGGAGTCCGTCGACCTGACACGGTCGGTGACCGACGATGCCGTCGAGGGTCTCAAGCTCCTGGGCAGAGCTGGAACAGGCCGCCCTCGACGCCTGCGACGCCCCCCGCTACCCAGGAGCAGGCCGATCGCGAGATCGCCGTCGAGCTCTTCCTCAGCGAGAAGACGGTCGAGACCCACCTGCGCCACATCTTCGGCAAGCTCGGCCTCTCGTCCCGTGCGGCGGTCGCTCGTGCCCTCCAGAGATCCCGGCCGCCGAGCGGCGAGGCCGTCGCGACAGCTCCGGGCAAGGGCTAGGTCGAAGACGGGTCATCGGTCGGGCTATGGCCGGGGGTTGCGAAGACCGGCTGCTCTGGCTGTGGCTCCTGGGGCGGCGCCGGGGGAGGCTGGCGACGCGCCGTGGCGATCGCCAGGGCGGAGCCGGCCGCTCCGGCGGCGAGCGCGGCGGCCGCCCAGCCTGGCCCGCGCCGCTCACGACCGAGCGCAGAGTCGAGCGAGAGCTGGCCCGGGCCGCTCTCGGCCAGGGCGAGCGCGCCGGCGAGCAGCAGAAGCTCCTCCTCGCCGGTGCCGGGCTTGTAGCCTTGCGGCCAGATGGCGGTCCGCAGCGCGCCCAGCATCACCGCGGAGAGTGCCGCCGCCGCGACCGGAGTGGCGAACCCGGCGGCCAGAAGGATCCCGCCGCTGACCTCGGCGATCCCGGTCGCCAGCGCGGTCCGCCGGCCGGGCCGCAGGCCGAGCGACTCGAAGAATTGACCGGTGCCGTCGGGGCCGCCGCCGCCGAACCAGCCGAACAGCTTCTGCGTGCCGTGCTCGACGAAGATCGCCCCGATGGTGGCGCGGAGCAGAAAACGACCGACCATCCTTCGCCCCCCCTTGTCTTGCCTGTCGATCTTGGACCGGTGGCCTCTGGAACCGCTATCCCCCCGCGGCGGCCAGAAACTCATCTGGTGCTCCGGCGGTGGCGGTCCGGATGGATTCCTGATGAGTTCCCTGATGGGTCGGCGGAGACCAGATCCTGCGGTTCAGGAACTGCTTGCGGCTCGTCGGGTCCTTGCGGGTATCATCTGGTCTCCAGTCCCCGGGGCCTGTAGCTCAGGCGGTTAGAGCGCTTCCCTGATAAGGAAGAGGTCCGAGGTTCAAGTCCTCGCAGGCCCACGATACCCGCCCTGACCAGCGCAAACGGCTACCATCCGCGCCTTTTCGACCGGCTCGCGTGAGTCACAGAGCCAACAAGCGAGCCGCACAGCGGTCAAGAGCACTTTACCTGCGAACCAGTCGTGTTCTTGTGAGGGGACGAGCCCGGCCGAGGGTGCGCTATCGGGCTTGTGCTTGAAGGTCAGGCCGATGGGATCAGGCGGAGTTGGCGGGCGTGGGCGATCTGACCGGACCCCGCCGGCGACTCCGAGCTTGCGATAGATGCCCTGGATATGGGTCCTGACGGTGTGACGGCCGCCGATTGAGATCCTCGACGGTGTTAGGTGTTAGCGCTTGCTCGCCGGCCAAGCTGGGGCTTCAGCCAGCTCCGCAGCTCGCCTTGGCCGTGACCGTTGCTGTGAAGTCCGCAACCATGCCTCCAGGATTCGAGCAGCAACACGACGGCCATCGAACCCGGCGGCGGAGTGGGGAGTGACTCACTAAACCTGGGTAGCCGAGCGGCAAGCAGGATCGGGGGGGTGGAATGGTGCCGCAAGACAAGAGGCAGCAGATCGATGACGAGACGGATCAGCAGCGTTGCCTGGAGGAGGGCGGCCGTCCCAGCGCCGAGCCACGGCAGGACATCGCCAGCCAGGTCGACGACGGGACACAGGCCAGCCGCGCGCCCCAGCGAGGTACCGAGGGCGCCGCGCTGCAAGGCCGTGAGCCTAGTTCCGAGCCCGACGTCGTCTTGGACGTCCCCAACGTCAAGGTCGATGAGGCCTGGCTCGACCTTGAAGGCCTTGATGCGCACCTTGCGCTGCAGTCCCGCCTCGCCAACCTCGTCCAGCTGGTGGCGGGTGCGCACGTGCGCCTCGACAAGGTCGAGCTCGACGTCAAGGGTGTGGAGGCCGAGGCGCTGCTCAAGGTCCGGCTGGAGAACCTCTACGACATCCTGGACCGCGCGCTGACCACCATCGACCGCAACCCGCAGCTCCTCGAGACCGGGCTCAACGCGGCCAAGACTGCGGTCGACGACGTCGGCCAGACAACACAGCAGGCGCTGGGGCCCGGAGGTGCAGGGACGCGGCCGGTCGACCAGGCGGGCCAAGCGGTGAGCAAGACCGCCGAGAGCGCCGGAGAGGCATCGGGCGGCGAGGCCGAGGGCATCGGGACCGCCAGCCTGCTGGATCGTCTCCCTGACCGCCTGGTTCAACTGCGGGGCGGCATCGCCAGCCGCCTGCGCCGCGCCGGCGGCCGGGTCGCTCGGCGCGAACCTGCGGAAGAGGCGGGCGAGGCGGCGCAGGGCGCCGGGTCGGCTGCCCAGCAGCCGGTCGGGGCCAGGGGCGCCCCCAAGGGCCCCAGGCCGCGACCGGAGGTTGACCGCCGCCGCTGGCGCCAAGGGCGACCAAAGCGCGGCTCCAGGCGCGGCACCCGGCGCTCGCGGTCCGCGGACCGCGACAGCTAAACGTAGAGGCCAGAGCAACTGGTCGACGGTGATGGGCAGGGAGCGCTAAGCCTGATCCACGGGTACTCCGTGCGCTCTGCAGTGTCCTTGCAGGTCAAGAGCCGGTTGGTCGTCGCGCGGCGCGACCTCCAGAAGGTGCGCGGCCTCAGCGGCGGAACTGGCCGACGAAGTCGACGATCTTCCGCGCCTCGGTTCGGTCCGGATCCAGGTCGGGGTTGTAGATGCACAGCGTCCAGCCAAGGCAGTCGCGCCTCGACAGGGCGGTGCCAACCAGCTCGGTCAGCTCGATCCAGGTCAGACCGCCGTCTTGGGGGTAGTCCACCGCCGCGAGCTGGTCGGTGGCCAGCACGTCCAGATCCACATGCAGCCACCAGGGCCGCCGCGCTCCAATCGCCTCGACGGCGCGTCGTGTCGCCGCCGCGATGCCTGCTTCACGCAGGTCCTTGGGCCGCAGCAGGAGCACCTGGTCGGCCAGTGAGGGCTGGCCGTGGGCGGCAAGCTCATCGGCGTCCCGTGCGCCGAGCATCGCGACATCGGCCGGGTCGAGCAAGGGCGGCTGGCTGGCCAGCGGCCCGGGCAGGGCGTCAGGGTGCTGTCCCAGCGCGAGCCCAAGCTCGCTGTCTGCCGCCTCCCCGGTCGGCGAGGCCCGTGGATCCCAGGCGTCCTCGTGACCATCCACGAACAGCAGCCCCACCCGGCCGACCGCCGACCTGCCCGCCACCAGGGCGGCCAGCAACACCGGGCAGTCCCCGCCAACGTCCTGGTGGCCATCCTGATCGTGGTGATCGCGGCCGCGATCGCCAAAGCGGTCAGCGACCCGCTGTCGAGCTTGCTCAGCAGCGTCACCGGTGGGCCGCTGATGGCCAGGGGTGCCGGAGTCGCGATCCTGGTCTTCGGCGCCTTTGCGGCGCTGGACCAGCTCAAGATCGCCCCGCGGATCGTGACCGGTCTGTGGTACGCGATCCTGGCCATCCTGGTCGGCTCGGCGGTGGTCTCCATCGGCGGCGGTGGGATCAAGCCGATGCAGCGCTATTGGGAACGCGCCACCGCCAAGGCCGAGCAAGGCGGACCCCAGCTGGCGCAGGAGGCCCAGCCGTCCGCTCAGGCGTCGACCGCTGCTGATGACCCGCCGGCGTACACCGGCGCGACCAAGCAGTTCAGGCCGCAGCGGCCCAACCGACCGAACCGCGGCGGCCGCTGAGCGGACGCCAACAACACCACGGAACGCCCGTGCGAGAAGGGAGATCAGAATGGAATCACCGCGCATCGACACCGTCCAGGGCTGGCAGGATCGGACCATGGTCGACCCGGCCGGCGGCAAGATCGGCACGATCGCCGACATCTACCTCGACGACGACACCGGCCAACCCGAGTGGGCCACGGTGACGACCGGCCTGCTGGGCACCAAGCAGAGCTTCGTCCCGCTCGCCCAAGCCCAGACAATGGGTGCCAGCGTCCGGGTGCCCTACGACAAGGACCGGGTCAAGAACGCCCCCGCCATACCGGCCGAAGGCGAACTCTCCCAGGACGAAGAGGCCAACCTCTATCGCCACTACGGGCTCGAGTACACCGAGTCCCGCTCCGATACCGGCCTGCCCGCCGGCACCGCCGAACAGAACCTCGCCCCACGCGACCGGTATCACGAGGCGCCCGCGGGCGCGGTCGGACGCGACTTGTCGGGCCCGACCACCGACGAGGCGATGACCCGCTCCGAGGAGGAGCTGCGGG
>DASVXQ010000407.1:0-2018 GCA_036392615.1 Actinomycetes bacterium
CCGGCGCCGTCGCGCCCGGTCCCGCGGCCAACGGCAAGGTCCCGCCGCTGGTGGTGCCGGGAAGGTCGGGCGCCGATGGGTGACCTCGGCTACGTCGCGGCCGGCTACCTGGCCACCGCCTTCGCCCTGGGCGGCTACGTCGCGCGCCTGCTGGCCAGGGCGCGGCGTGCCCACCGGCGCACCGCCGCCCTGGCCGGCAGGCCGCTCGACCGGCCCGGCCCGGGCTGAGGGGGCCGTATGGGGCGTGGCTTCCGGATCGCCGCCGCGCTGCTGGCGATCGCCATCGGGCTCGGCTGGGTGGCGGTCAAGGGCCTGCGTTCCAGCCTGGTCTACTACCAGACCCCGACCGACGTGGTGGCCAAGGGCCACCGGGCGGTCGGCGAGCGGATGCGGCTGGGCGGCTACGTGCTGCCCGGCTCGGTCAAGCGGGACGGCAAGACCCTGCGGTTCGTGGTCAGCGACGGCTCCGCCAGCATGACCGTGGTCGACACCGGCGGCGTGCCGTCGCTGTTCAGGGCGGGCCAGGGCGTGGTGGTCGAGGGCGCCGTCTCCGGCGACGGCGCCTTCCACGCCGACACCACGCTGGTGAAGCACTCCAGCGACTACCGCCCGCCGGAGCCCGGCCAGGCGCCGCGCAGCGCCGACCTCCAGGCGGGGGGCTGAGCGTGGACCGGCTCGGCCGCTTCGCGTTGTTGCTCGCGCTCGGGCTCGCCGGCTACGGCCTGGTGGTCGCGGTCGTCGGCGCGAGGCGCCGCAGCCCCACGGCGGTCGAGAGCGCGCGCACCACCGCGTTCGCGCTGCTCGCCGCCGTGCTGGCGGCCAACGGCGCGATGCTGGCGGCGATCCTGTCCAACGACTTCGCGATCCGCTACGTGGCGGAGAACTCCAGCCGCGCCACGCCGACCTTCTTCAGGGTCCTCTCGCTGTGGTCGGCCGACGACGGCTCGCTGCTGCTCTGGAACCTCGTGCTGGCCGGCTACCTGGCGGCGGTGGCGTTCCGCTTCCGGCGCTACCGGCCGGAGACGCTGCCGTGGGTGCTGGCGGTGATGTACGGCGTGTCCGTGTTCTACCTGCTGCTGGTGTCCGGGCCGTCGCGGCCGTTCGCCACCCTGGCGGCCGCGCCGCCCGACGGCAACGGGCCGCAGCCGCTGTTGCAGAACCACCCGCTGATGGCGGTCCACCCGCCCTTCCTGTATCTCGGCTTCATCGGCTTCACCGTGCCCTTCGCCTTCGCGCTCGGCGGGCTGCTCGGCGAGGGGCTGTCGGACCGCTGGGTGGCGCTCACCCGCCGCTGGACCCTGGCGGCCTGGTGCTTCCTGACGGTCGGGCTGCTGCTCGGCGCGCTGTGGTCCTACTCGGTGCTCGGCTGGGGCGGCTACTGGGCGTGGGACCCGGTGGAGAACGCAGCGCTGCTGCCGTGGCTGCTGGCGACCGCGCTGCTGCACTCGATCATGCTCCAGGAACGGCGCGGCATGCTGCGGGTCTGGAACCTGGCGCTGGCGGTGGGGTCGTTCGCGCTCACCACCTTCGGGACCTTTCTCACCAGGGGCAGCGTGCTCTCCTCGGTGCACACCTTCGCCGCCTCGGGCGTCGGCCCGATGTACCTGGGGTTCCTCGCGCTGGTGCTGGTGGGCGGCTACGGGCTGATCGCCGCCCGCGCCTGGCGGCTGCGCTCGCCCGGCCGGATCGACGCGGCCGCCTCGCGCGAGGCGACCTTCGTGGGCAACAACCTGCTGCTGCTGTGCCTCACCTTCGTGGTGCTGCTCGGCACCGTGTTCCCCCTGGTGGTGGAGGCGTCCACCGGACGGCAGGTGACCGTCGGCGGCCCGTACTTCAAGACCACCACCGTGCCGCTGCTCCTGCTGCTGCTGTTCCTCACCGGGATCGGGCCGCTGCTGCCGTGGCGCGGCGGCGGCGGCCAGCGGCTCGGCCGGCGGCTGCGCGTGCCGGTCGGCGCGGCGGTCGCGGTGGTCCTCGCGCTGGCGCTGGCCGGGGTGCGCAACCTGCCGGCGGTGGCG
>DASVXQ010000408.1:0-9849 GCA_036392615.1 Actinomycetes bacterium
GGCCGCCCGGCGGGGGCCAGCAGCGGCTTCGGCACGCTGGCGGTGAGCGGCCCCAGGCGGCTGCCCGCGCCGGCCGCCAGGCAGAAGCCGATCACCGGCGGTCAGTCCCCCCTGGCGGGCTGGGTGATGAACCAGTCCTCCGGCACCTTGTAGCGCGGCCCCTCGGCGGTCTCCTCGACCAGCACCTCCGGCGGCATGGCGGCTACGCCCATCAGGCCGAGCACGCCCTTGTGCGCGTCCTCGGACAGCGCCACGGTGCCGGCGGCGCCGCCGGCGCGGTAGCCGTCGCCCTGCCGCAGGCCGATGGTGTGGGCGAGCTGCTCCACGCGTTCGGGCCCGACCGCCTCGCGCAGCTCGGCGAGGTCGACGCCGGGCAGCTCGAGCCACTCGGGGCGGGCGGCGAAGGCGTCCTGATAGCCCTCGGAGGCCAGCCGCAGGAGGATCGTGATCCGCACAGCGGGCGACACCGGATAATCATCGGAGATGTCCATTGCGCTCCTGCTGAGGTCGGCGGTTCGCCACAGGCTACAAGGCTGGTTGCGCTCGCCGCAGGGTGGTACCCGGAGGCGAGGACCATTGCCAGAAGGGAGGAAGCCGCATGTCGATCAGCCGCTGGGACCCCTTCCAGGACCTCCAGTCGTTCCGCGACGAGATGAACCGGACCCTCGGCCGCTGGTTCAGCCGCGAGGAGGGCGACGAGCCGTCGCCGCGGCGCTGGATGCCCGCGCTGGACGTGACCGAGTCCAAGGACGCCTACCACATCGACGTCGAGGTGCCCGGGATGCGACCAGAGGACATCAACGTCACGGTCGACCAGGGCATGCTCACAGTCCAGGGCGAGCGCCGCTCCGAGGAGGAGAAGGGCGACCGCTCCTACCACCGGGTCGAGCGCCGCTACGGCGCCTTCCGCCGCTCGATCAGCCTGCCCCGCGACGTCGACGCCTCCCGCGTGCAGGCGAGCTATGACAACGGCGTGCTGCGGCTGGAGATCCCCAAGTCCGAGGGCAGCCAGGCCAAGCGCATCGAGGTCAAGCAGAGCTCGGACGGCGGGAACGGCGGGGAGACCGGCGCCTCCTCGGGCGGCCCCGCCGAGGGGACCACCGGTGGCGCGAGCGGCGGCCCGGCCGCCGGGACCGGTGGGGGCCCGGCCGCCTGACCCGGGGGCCCGCGCCGGCACGTGCCGAACCAGCGCCCCGGGAGCGTCGCCCCCGGGGCGCGACAACGGTCGGGAGCGGGCGTGGAGGGAGTCGGACTGTAAGCCGGCTTCTGTCTGACCGCGTCACGCGGCGAGGCGGCCATCCATCTGGAACCGGCGTTGCCGCCGGTCTCGAGCGGCCCACCAGGGGACTCGACCGGGTCGGCCTCCCCCGGCATGGCGCCGGTACGTCCCCTATTTGGCCTTGCTCCGGGTGGGGTTTGCCAAGCCGACCGGTCACCCGGCCGCTGGTGCGCTCTTACCGCACCGTTTCACCCTTACCGCCGGCACCAGGCCGGCGGCGGTCTGCTCTCTGTGGCACTGTCCTGCGGGTCACCCCGACTGGCCGTTAGCCAGCACCCTGCCCTGTGGAGGCCGGACTTTCCTCGGTCCCGTCGCCGGGACCGCGGCCGCCCGTCCGGCTCCCCCCACGTTCTCATTCTGCCAGCTCGGCGGCGTCGCCTCCAAAGCCCACCCCCGCTGGAACGGATCCTGGCGCATACTGGCTGGGAGAGGTTCTCACCGACTAACGAGGCAACGTGGTCCCAGTGTTCGCAGTCCTGTTCGTCCTGCTGCCGCTCGCCGAGCTGGCGGTGATCATCGCCGTCGGCAAGAGCATCGGCGTGCTGGCCACCCTGCTCCTGCTGCTGGTGTTCAGCCTGGCCGGCGCCTGGCTGGCCAAGCGCGAGGGCCTGGCGGCGTGGCGGCGCTTCCAGTTCGCCATGGCCGAGGGCCGCGTGCCCACCCGCGAGGTGGCCGACGGCGCGATGGTGCTGCTGGCCGGGGCGCTGCTGCTGGTGCCGGGGTTCCTGACGGACGTGCTGGGCCTGTTGCTGCTGCTCCCGGGCGTTCGGGCGGTGGCGCGGCGGCTGGCGCCGGCGCTGGCGCGGCGGCGCGCCGTGCGGCGCTCGCGGATCACCGTCAGCGACACGCGCCCCTCCACGACCGTCCGCTGGGGCCAGCCCGAGCTGGGCGAGCGCCCGCCCGGGCAGCGGTCGGCTCCGCGGCGCTGAGCGCCGTCAGTAGAGCTCGCCCTGGACCGGGTCCGGCTTCGGCTGCGCCGCCCTGGTCGGGGGGCGCTGGATGCTGCCCTGCTCGTCCATGGCGCGGTTGGCCAGCCCGTCGGCGCGGCGGTTGCGCTCGCGCGGCACGTGCTGCCAGCGCACCCGCTCGAAGCGGCTGGCCAGCCGGCGCGCCTCGTCCGCCAGCGGGCGCAGGCCCTCGTTCTTGACCTTCCAGTGGCCGAGCTGCTGGTTGACCACCAGCAGCGAGTCGGCGCGCACCAGCACCCGCCTGGCGCCCAGCGACCGGGCCAGCTCCAGCCCGGCGAGCACGCCGCGGTACTCGGCGACGTTGTTGGTCGCCCAGCCGATGCCCTCGGACAGTGCGGCCAGCTCCTCGCCGCGCCCGTCGGTGACCACCACGCCGTAGCCGGCCGGGCCGGGGTTGCCTCGGGCGCCGCCGTCGGTCCACACCACCACCTCGTCGGTCACGCGACCACCAGGATCCTGCGGCAGTGCTCGCAGCGCTTGATCCGCTCGGGCGGCAGCGCCCGCAGCGCGTCCACGTCGACCCGCGACAGCGAGGTGCGGCAGCCCTGGCAGGTGTTGCCCACCAGCGCGCCGGCGCCGATGCCGCCCTGCCGCGCGCGGATCTGCTCGTAGAGCTTCAGCAGCTCCGGGGAGACGTTCGGCTCCAGCAGCTTGCGGGCCGAGCGCTGCACCTCCAGCTCGCGGTCGATCTCGGCGGTCGCCTCGTCGCGCGCCTTGGCGACCTCCGCCTGCTCGCTGGTGACGCCCTCGCGCCGGCCGGACAGCTCGGCCAGCTCGGCGTCCAGGGTCTCGCGGCGCTCCATGCGCTCCAGCAGCTCGTCCTCCAGCGCGCCCTGGCGGCGCCGCAGCGAGCCGACCTCCTCCTGGATCGAGGTGAGCTCCTTGGGGCTGGTCACCTTGCCGGAGATGGCGCGTGCCTCCTCGGTCTGGGCCTTGCGCCGGACCATCTCGACCTCGTCCTCGAGCCGGGCCTGCTCGCGGCTCACCGTGGCCAGCTCGCCCTGGCGCTCGGCGATCAACTGGTCGATGGCGGCCAGGTTGGTGGCGAGCTGCTCCAGGCGGGCATGCTCAGGCAGCGCCTGGCGCTGATGGGTCAGGCGGTCGGTGGCGGAGTCGTGGGTCTGCAGCTCCAGAAGCATTCGCTGCTGTTCGAGGGGCGCGTCCAAGGATCCTCGCTGAGGGCTGTCGGCTACCGGCGCCCCCTACCCTACCGCGTTCCCGTCTCCGACCTGGAGGACCGCTCGGCGGTCTCGGCCGAGGACGCCGGCACCGACTGCAGCCGCCGGTCGTCGGAGGTCAGGCAGCGCCCCGTCTCCAGGTCGAACTGCCAGCCGTGCATCCGGCAGGTGAGCACGCCGTCCTCGACCTCGCCGAACTGCGCCAGGTCCGCCTTGAGGTGCGGGCAGCGCCGTTGCACCAGATAGCCGTCCATCTGGATCAGCTCCTGCACCGGCGCTTGCTCGGCGTACCAGCCCTCGGCGTACTGCAGCCGCTCCGGCGACAGGGCCTTGAACCAGTTGTAGACGTACTCGTTGTACGGGCCGTCGCGCGAGGTCTCGAAGCGGCAGGACAGGAACAGCTCGTTGACCCAGTCCTCCAGGTGCTGGACGACGCAGGTCTCCACCAGCGCCCGGTCGATCCGGAAGCGGTAGCGGTACGGCTCGCCCTTCCAGGCGTCGACCCGACGGTCGAGGTAGTCGATCACGATCTGCTCGTCGCCGCGCTCGGCGTCGGCCACCTCCAGCAGCACCCGGCCGTTGATGCCCTCGCAGGTCAGGTTGGCCTGCGCGAGCAGCGGCTCCCACCAGCGCTTGAGCTCCCCCACCAGGTCGTCGACCTGGCCGCGCGACCAGCCCGCCTTGCGCCGCTCGATCTCCGGCAGGCGGCGCGCCTGGTACTCCTTCAGGTAGGCGCGCTTGTCGGAGAAGATCCGCTCGACCGCGTCCGGCGTGGGGTGCCGGACCTCGCAGCCGCCGCCCTCCAGCGTGGCCACCGAGCCGGGCAGCAGCAGCCGGCCGGAGTCCATGCCGTGCTCCTGGAGGTACTCGATGAACACCGTCTGGTCGGGAAAGGTGTTGCTCGGGTCGCGGTCGAAGTCGTTCAGCTCGAACAGCTCGGGGTCCAGGAAGCAGGGCGGGCCGGCGGAGGGGAAGATGTAGCTGGCGCCGACCTCCTCGGCGTAGCGCTTCGCCCGGGCCATCTCGTTCTGGCGCTTCTTGCGGCCCAGCGTCTGCTTCATGCGCGGCGGGAAGTCGTACACCATCGGGTACCAGATCGCGCCCGAGAACTGCAGGAAGTGCGCGTCGAAATGGCCGAACCGCCGCAGCGGCTCGAGGTCGATGGGGCGCGAGTCGTTCTGGTTGAACAGCCGGGCGGCGCCGTCGTCGACCGCCAGGCCGGAGTCGCCGATCGGGCCGTCGGTCGGCGCCACCAGGGCGACGATCATGATCCGCAGGCCGCTATCGAGCATGACCTCCTCGGCGCTGCGGGTCTTCACGAAGCGGTGGAAGCCGAGCTCACCCAGCTCCTGCTCGAGGTGGTTGATCGGGTAGTCGGGCAGCAGCACGACCGCGTCCTTGTCGACGTGGTCGCGCAGGAACTCCGGGTCGAAGTGGTCGTGGTGCAGGTGCGACACGTAGAGGTAGTCCGGATGGGAGATCGCCTCGACGTCCACGCCCTCGTTGCTCGGGAAGGGCAACCACGACGCGAAGAAGGCCGGGTTGAACCACGGGTCGCAGAGGATCGTCCCGTGACCGGTCTCGATGTACAGGCCGGCTTGTCCGAGGAAAGTTACCCGCATGTCGTTTGCTGGTCCTGACGTCTGGTCGGAGGGCGCCCGACGGGTGCCCTGGTGCGCTCGACAGTAAACACCACCTCGCCAGGGGGAGGGCTGAGGCCGGATAACAATTCCGGGAAGCGCGCAGATCGCGTCGAGCTGGCCGAGCCGCTCAGTACGCCCTGGCGACCAGGATGGTCTGGGTGGCGGGAGCGCCGTCGACCAGGCAGGTCGATGTGGGCGGCGGCTCGTCCACGATCGCGCGGATCGACGCCCCGGTGCCCTCGCCGAGCGCCTGCTCGCAGGCTTCCGAGCCGCACCAGGCCATGCGGAAGAAGCCGCCGTCGCCGATGCGGGCGTGGAGCTCGTCGAGGCTGGTGACGTCGGCGGTGTGCTCGTCGCGGAAGCGCAGCGACTCCTGGTGCAGGCTGGTCTGCAGCTCGTCCAGCAGCGCCCTGGCCGCCCGGACCACCCCGTCGAGGGGCTCGGGCCGCTTCTCGCGGGTGTCGCGGCGCACCAGCGTCGCCTGGCCGGCGGCCAGCTCGCGCTCGCCCAGCTCGATCCGCACCGGCACCCCCTTGAGCTCCCAGTCGACCGAGCGGCGGCCGAACGACAGGTGGAAGCGGTTGTCGACGTGGACGCGCACGCCCTCGCCGCGCAGCTCGGCGGCCAGCTTGTCGACCTGGCGGGCGGGCTCGCCGTCGCTCAGCGCCAGCAGCACGACCTGGTGAGGCGCGATCGCGGGCGGCAGGCGCAGGCCGTGGTCGTCGCCGTGGACCATGATCACCGCGCCGAGCATGCGGGTCGAACTGCCCCACGAGGTGGTGGCGACGTACTCGCGGGTGCCCTCGGCGGAGGAGTAGGTGATCTCGAAGGCGCGCGCGAAGTTGTGGCCCAGGTTGTGGCTGGTGCCCATCTGGAGGGCCTTGCCGTCGCGCATCAGGCCCTCGCAGGTGTAGGTGCGGTCGGCGCCGGCGAAGCGCTCCTGTGGCGACTTCTCCCCGGTGACCACCGCGACCGCCAGGGTCTCCTCCATGAAGGCGCGGTAGACCTCGAGCATCCGCATGGTCTCGGCCTGCGCCTCCTCGTAGGTGGCGTGGGCGGTGTGGCCCTCCTGCCAGAGGAACTCGGTGGTGCGCAGCAGGATGCGGGGGCGCAGCTCCCAGCGGACCACGTTGGCCCACTGGTTGATCAGCAGGGGCAGGTCGCGGTAGCCCTGGATCCACTTGGCGAACAGGTGGTTGATGACCGTCTCGGAGGTGGGCCGCACCACCAGGGGCTCGGCCAGCTTCTCGCCGCCCCCATGGGTCACCACCGCCAGCTCGGGCGCGAACCCCTCGACGTGCTCGGCTTCCTTCTCGAGGAAGCTCATGGGGATGAACAGAGGGAAATAGGCGTTCTGCACGCCGGTGGCCTTGATGCGGCGGTCCATGTCCGCCTGCATCAGCTCCCAGATCGCGTACCCCCACGGGCGGATGACCATGGTCCCCCGGCTCGGGCCGTTCTCGGCCAGCTCGGCGCGAGCGACGACGTCCTGGTACCACTGGGGGAAGTCCTCCCCCTGGGGGGTGAGCACGGCCTGCTTGGCCACGGCTGGCGGCCTCCTCGATCTGGAATGCGGCTATTCGGGCAGCCTACCCGCGGCGCGAGATCGTGAGCAACGCGATTTCCCCAGGGTGCGCGGGATGGGCGGCCGCTGTCGGGCGGCGAGTGTAGCCTGGCCGGGCAGCAAGAAAGGCAACGACGTCAAGGTGGGAGGTCTTCGTTGCTTGCTCTTGGGGTTGCTTCGCGGCTGCATCCGGTCGGCCGCGCGTTCGCCGCGGCGCTGGTGGTCGCGGTGCTGCTCGGGGGGTGTGCCGCCGCCAACTCCGCGGAGTCGCGCGGCGCCACGGATCCGGCCGGCTCCGGATCCCCCGCGGCGGCACCAAAGTGCGGGCCGGACGAGGGGATGGGCCGCGTGACGCGGGCCTGCAAGGACGACCGGCCCAAGGTGGTCCAGCACCGCCCGCGCTACAAGTCGGACCAGGGCGAAGCGGCGGAGGAGTACCTGGGCTACACCTACCACGGCCAGTCCTTCGAGTACTGCAAGGCCCGCCTGGCCGAGTCGTACCAGGCGTACAAGGCCTGCGTCAGGTACTGACCCCACCGTGGCCGCCGCCCTGCGCGGCGGCGGCCACGGTGGGGCTCAGAACAGCGCGCTGGTGAGGTCCCTGCGGTAGCGGCGCGCCAGGGGGTCGTCGTCGCCGAGCACGCGGAACACGTCGAGCATCAGCTCGCGTGCCCGGTCGCGGCGCTGCCCCGGTCCCTCGCGCACCACCGACAGCAGCTCGGACAGCGCCTCCTCGTGCTGGCCCTCCAGCGCCCGCGCGGCGGCCTTGCCGAACTCGGCGTCCTCCTCGGCCGCCTCGCGCAACAGGCGGGCGTGCGCCAGCGGCCGGACCGCGGCGGGATCGGTGGCCACCGGCTGGAGCGTCTCCACGGCCTCGCCCGGCTCGTCGCGGTCCAGCAGGAGGCTCGCCAGGCCCACCCGGGCCGGCACGTTGTCCTGGTCGCCGGCCAGGATCTCGCGGTAGCGCGCCTCGGCCTGGGCGGGGTCCAGGCCGGCCGCCTCGGCGGCCGCCACCTCGGCCTCGCTGGGCAGCAGGCCGTCGAGGAAGCGCTCGACCACCTGGGGAGGCTGTGCGCCGACGAATTCGTCGACCAGCCGGCCGTCACGCACCGCCTTGACCGCGGGGATGCCCTGCACGCCGAAGGCGACGGCGAGCTGCGGGTTCTGGTCCACGTCGATGCGCGCCAGCTCGACCTTGCCCGCGCGGGCCTCCACGGCCCGCTCCAGCATCGGCCCGAGCGCGCGGCAGGGGGCGCACCAGTCGGCCCAGAAGTCGATCACCACCGGGACCTGGTAGGAACGCTGCACGACCTTGGCGTCGAAGTCGGCCTCGGTCACGTCGAAGACAAGTGTGCTCATGCGAACTTGGTACGCCTGGCGACCACCCGTCCGCAACCCGAGCGATCTCAGCCGTCGCTGGCGCCCCGCTCGAGCTGCTCGGCGTGCTCCTCGAGGTGGTCGACCAGGAAGCGGTCGATGATCGCCGCGGCGGTCATCTCGCCGATGCGCTCGTGGGTGCCGGTGCGCCGCAGCGCCTGCTCGTCGAGGTGGTTGAGCAGCGCCAGCGCGCCCTGGACCCCCTGGTCCATGCGCCGCAGCAGCTCCAGGGTGTCGAGGCCGCGGTCGCGCTCGATCGCGGCGATGCGACCGGCGTCGGTCTTGACGCGGCCGAACGGCACCCCGTCGCCACGCTCCACCACCAGCTCGACCTGCTCGCACCAGTACGGCAGGATCTCGGCGACGTGGGCGAGCACCTGGCCCCGGTCCCACTGCTCGCCGGTCTCGGGGTCGGCGTTGGTGCGGGCGTCGTCCGGCATGTCGGGGACGGTGGCGCGGATGCGGTCGGCGGCGGCGAGCAGGCGCGTGCTGCGGTCACGGGGCATGGCTGCTCCTCACTGGGCCATTCGGGGGACGGGTGCGCTCGGGGTCGGGCTGGAAGGCGGGGGCGTCGCCGGCGACCACCCGGTTGGGCAGCACGCCCAGGCCCTCGACCTCCAGCTCGACCTCGTCGCCCGGGGTCAGGAACGGGTACCGGTCGGCGCCGTGCACCAGCGCCAGCTCAAGGATGCAGCCGCTGCCGCAGGTGCCGGAGCCGATCACGTCGCCGCGGCGCAGCCAGGCGGACTCGGCCGCGTAGACCAGCATCTCGGCGAAGCTCCACCAGACGGTGTCCAGGTTGGAGCGGGTGTACTCGACGCCGTTGACGCGCGCGACCATCGCGGCCGACGGCACCGTGCGCAGCCCGGCGGGGGCGAACTCGTCGCTGGTCACCAGCCAGGGGCCCAGCGAGGTGGCGAAGTCCTTGCCCTTGACCGGGCCCATCGACAGGCGCATCTCGCGCCGCTGCACGTCGCGGGCGCTCCAGTCGTTCATCACCATGAACCCGGCCACCAGCCCGTCGACGTCCTGGAGGCGGAGGTTGCGGCCGCCGGCGCCGAGCACGCAGGCGACCTCCAGCTCGTAGTCCAGCTCGGCGCAGCGCGGCGGGGCGGCCACCGGGTCGCCGGGGCCGATCACCGCGGCGGGGTTGGAGAAGTAGAACACCGGCAGCTGGTACCAGTCGGGCGGCATCTCCAGGCCCCGGCGCGCCCGGGCGGTGCTGGCGTGCTGCTCGAAGGCGTAGAAGTCGCGGATCGAGGGCGGCGCCTCGACCGGGGCGAGCAGGCGGGCGCCCTCCAGCGGGAACGGCTCGCCGGCCGGCGCCGGCGGCCGCTCGGCCCTGGCGGCCAGGTCCAGCACCGCCTCCAGGCCGGCCGGGCCCTCGCCGGGGGCGACCGGCACGACCAGGTCCCCGTCGAGGTAGCCGACGCGGACGCCGTCCGGTGTGGCGCAGCGCACGATCCTCACACGGCCACCTCACGCAGGCGGCCGTCCTCCAGCTCCAGGATGCGGTCGGCGAACTTGAGCGCGTCCGGGTCGTGGGTGGCGACCAGGCAGGCGGCGCCGGCCTGCGCGACCGCGCGCAGCCGCGAGAACACGTCGTGGACCCAGCCGGAGTCCTGGTGCGCCGAGGGCTCGTCGGCCAGCACCAGCCGCGGCTCCAGCACCAGCGCGCGGGCGACCGCGGCGCGCTGCTGCTGGCCCAGCGAGGTCTCGCGCGGCGAGCGGTCGGCCAGCTCCGCCAGGCCGAAGGCCTCCAGCAGCTCGTCGGCGCGGGCGGCGCGCGCGGCCGGTGGCGACCGCCGGGCCGAGCGCGCGGCGAGCCGCACCGGCAGGG
>DASVXQ010000409.1:0-21383 GCA_036392615.1 Actinomycetes bacterium
GAGGTGACTTGGACATGATGGCGTGGTACTGGCATGGGCACGACGGAGGTGTCGGCACGTGGCTGTGGCTCGCCTGGATGGTGCTGTTCTGGGGCGGCCTGCTGGCCGCCGGCGTGTACTTCATCCGGCGCCGCCCGACGCACGTGGACGCCGGCCCCGATGCCGAGGACGTCCTGGCCGAGCGGTACGCGCGCGGCGAGATCGACGACGACGAGTACCGCCAGCGCCGAGCGGTGCTCCACGAGCACCGCAACCGCGGGCGAGCAACCTGAGCCCCGCGCCGCGACCCCGCCCACCCCAGGCGGGGTCGCGGCGTTCCCACCCCGGGCCCGCGGGGCGCCCGGGGGCCTGGGCCTCCCGCCCCGCTTCCCGCGACCGCCGGCCCCCCCCCCGGCCTCCGCCGGCGCCGGCGCCGGCCGCCCCACCTGGCCCATTGGCGGCTCACCGGTGCATTCCTACTATGTCGGTTGAGATAGTGAGGTTCCGGGTTCGGCAGAGGGGAGCAGCAGCGTGCACATCGATCCCGCGGTCGCCGTCGCCGGCCTGATCGTCGGCTTCACCGTCGGGCTCACCGGCATGGGCGGCGGGGCGCTGATGACCCCGATCCTGGTGCTGCTGTTCAAGGTGCAGCCGCTGGCGGCGGTCTCCAGCGACCTGGTGGCCTCGGTGATCATGAAGCCGGTCGGCGGCGGGGTCCACCTGCGCCGCGGCACGGTGAACTTCGCGCTGGTCAGGTGGCTGATGGTCGGCTCGGTCCCGGCCGCGTTCGCCGGCGTGCTGGTGCTTCGCGCCCTCGGCGACGGCGCGATCGTCCAGGCGAGGGTCGAGCAGGCGCTCGGCGTCGCTCTGGTGGCGGCCGCCTCCTCGATCGCGGCCAAGGCCCTGCTCCAGTTCCGCGCCGCCCGCCGGGCCGCCCGCGACCCAGGGGCGGAAGCCGCCGGTGGCCGGCGGGAGGTCCGCGTGCGGCCGCTGCCGACCGTACTGGTCGGCGTCGCCGGCGGGCTGGTGGTCGGGATGACCTCGGTCGGCTCGGGCTCGCTGATGATCGTGCTGCTGATGCTGCTCTACCCGATGCTGCGCTCCTCCGAGCTGGTCGGCACCGACCTGGTCCAGGCGATCCCGCTGGTCGGCTCGGCGGCGCTCGGGCACGTGCTGTTCGGCGACTTCAAGCTCGACCTGACGGCGTCCCTGCTGGCCGGGTGCCTGCCGGGCGTCTACGCCGGCGCCAAGGTCTCCTCCAGGGCCCGCGACGGGATGATCCGCCCGGCCCTGGCGATCATCCTGCTGGCCTCGGGCCTCAAGCTGCTCGATCTCGGCACCCCGCAGCTCGCGGTGGTGGTGACCGCGGTGGTGCTGCTGGCGGTGCCGCTGTGGGGCGTGCTCGACGCCATCAGCCAGCCCGCCCAGGCCTGGATCGCCGCGAAGGTGAGCCGCCGCGCGGTGGTCGGCGTGCAGTCCGCCGGCGCGCCCTTCGGGGTCGGCTTCGTGGCAGCGCTGCTCTACTTCGGTCTGGTCCGGCCGAAGCTGCTGGCCGCGACCGTCCCGCCGCCCCGGCCGCGCCTGCCACGCTGAGGGATGTAGACTGGCGCCTGCCTGCCAGTGCGCTGTGCGGGCAGCCCTCGCGGCCACATCGGGTCCCGAGGGCATCGTAGCTTTCCGAGCCGAAGCTCGGTCATCCAGATCCCGTCCCGGAGGCACCCGTGCGCAGCACCGTTGAACCCGTCGAGCCGACCAAGGTCAAGATCAACGTCGTGGTCGACCCCGACGAGCTTGGCCCGGCGATCGAGCGGACCGCTCGCCGTCTCGGCCGTGAGGTGAAGGTGCCGGGATTCCGCAAGGGCAAGGTGCCGCGCCAGGTTCTGGAGGCCCGCATCGGCCGCGACACGCTGATCGCCGAGGCGATCGAGCACGAGGCGGTCCCCGAGTTCTACGCCAAGGCGCTGGACGAGCACGGCGTCGAGCCGCTCTCGCGCGCCAAGGTCGACCCGCCGGACTACCAGGACGGCCAGCCGCTGGAGTTCTCCGCGACGGTCGAGGTCAAGCCCGAGATCGAGCTGCCGGAATACCGCGGCATCGAGGTCGAGCAGCCGACCGTCGAGGTGACCGACGAGCAGGTCGACAGCCAGATCGACCAGCTCCGCGAGCGCTTCGCCCAGCTCGAGGTCATCGGGCGGCCGCTGGCCGAGGGCGACTACGCGCAGATCGACATCCGCACGACCCGCCACAGCGAGGAGATCCCGGACCTCACCCGCACCGACTACCTCTACGAGGTCGGCTCGAAGACGGTCGTGCCCGAGCTGGACCAGCAGCTCGAGGGCTCCCGCAAGGGCGACATCCTGCGCTTCAACGCCACCGTGCCCGAGGCCGCCGGTCCGGAGCTCGGTGGACAGGAGCTCACCTTCACCGTGCTGGTGAAGGAGGCCAAGGCCAAGGTCCTGCCCAAGCTCGACGACGACTTCGCCCAGGAGGCCAGCGAGTTCGACACGCTCGACGAGCTGCGCGCCCACCTGCGCGAGCGGCTCGAGGAGAGCGCCGAGGCCCACAACCGCTCCGAGCTCGAGACGCGGGTGCTGACCGCCTTCCTCGACCGGGTCGACGTGCCGCTGCCGGAGTCGATGGTCAACGACGAGCTCCAGTACCGTGCCAGCCGGTTCGTGCAGCAGCTCAACATGATGGGCATCGGCCTCGACCAGTACCTCCAGGGGGCGGAGACGACCCAGGAGCAGATCGAGGCCGACCTCCGCGCCCAGGCGGAGCGCGCGGTCAAGGCCCAGCTGGTGCTGGAGGCGGTCGCCGCGGCCGAGGGCATGGAGGCCAGCGACGAGGAGGTCGAGGCCGAGATCCAGCGCCAGGCGCAGCGCATCGGCCGTGACCCCGAGGACGTCCGCAAGGCGCTCGGGCAGGGCCGGGCGGGCGTGATCCGCGGTGATATCCTGCGAACCAAGGCGCTGGCGTTCCTGGTCGAGAACGCGGACGTCCGTGCCTCGGAGGGTGAGGCCGCCAGCGAGACGGCCGATGGCGACCAGGACGCATCAAAGGAGTAACACGCAATGCGGCCGATCTCGAACTATCTGGTCCCGATGGTGGTCGAGCAGACCAGCCGGGGCGAGCGTTCCTTCGACATCTACTCCCGCCTGCTGGCCGAGCGGATCATCTTCGTCGGCACGCCGATCGACGACACCGTCGCCAACCTGGTGATGGCGCAGATGATCCACCTCGAGGGCGAGGACCCCGACAAGGACATCCAGCTGTACATCAATTCGCCGGGCGGCTCGGTGACCTCGCTGCTGGCGATCTACGACACCATGCAGTACATCAAGCCCGACGTGGTCACCCTGTGCATGGGGCAGGCCGCCTCGGCCGCGGCGGTGCTGCTGGCCGCCGGCGCCAAGGGCAAGCGCTTCGGGCTGCCGCACTCCCGCGTGCTGATCCACCAGCCGAGCGGCGGCGCCGAGGGGCAGAGCGTGGACATCGAGATCCAGGCGCGTGAGATCCTGCGGATGCGCAGCATGCTCGACGAGATCCTGGCCACCCACACCGGCCAGTCCGTCGAGAAGGTTTCCGCCGACACGGATCGGGATTTCATCATGACCGCCGAGCAGGCCAAGGAGTACGGTCTGATCGACGAGATCATCGCCACCAGGCGGGTGGCCGAGGAACTGGTCGCGGCGTCCTCCAACGGAAGGCGCTAGATTCTGCAAGTGATGCTGGAAACCTGTCCTATCGGACGCGTACCCTCCAGCAGGCGAGGTCCAGCGGGGCGAGGCGCGAGAGCCGCACGAGAGGACTCGGACAGATGGCCAAGTTTGGAGACGGTGGCGACCTGTTGAAGTGCTCCTTCTGCGGCAAGTCGCAGAAGCAGGTCAAGAAGCTCATCGCCGGGCCTGGGGTGTACATCTGCGACGAGTGCATCGACTTGTGCAACGAGATCATCGAGGAAGAGCTGTCCGAGACCTCGGAGCTCAAATTCGATGAACTGCCCAAGCCGACCGAGATCTTCCAGTTCCTGAACGACTACGTCATCGGGCAGGAGGACGCCAAGAAGGTCCTCTCGGTCGCGGTCTACAACCACTACAAGCGCATCCAGGTGGGAGCGACCGCCTCCAGCGACGTCGAGCTCCAGAAGTCGAACATCATCCTGCTGGGGCCGACCGGCTGCGGCAAGACGCTGCTGGCCCAGACGCTCGCCAAGATGCTCAACGTGCCGTTCGCGATCGCCGACGCCACCGCCCTGACCGAGGCCGGCTACGTCGGCGAGGACGTCGAGAACATCCTGCTGAAGCTGATCCAGGCGGCCGACTACGACGTCAAGAAGGCCGAGACCGGGATCATCTACATCGACGAGATCGACAAGATCGCCCGCAAGTCCGAGAACCCCTCGATCACCCGGGACGTCTCCGGCGAGGGCGTGCAGCAGGCGCTGCTGAAGATCCTGGAGGGCACCACCGCCAGCGTCCCGCCGCAGGGCGGCCGCAAGCACCCCCACCAGGAGTTCATCCAGATCGACACCACCAACGTGCTGTTCATCTGCGGTGGCGCCTTCGCCGGCCTGGAGAAGATCATCGAGTCGCGGATCGGCCGCAAGGGCATCGGCTTCGGCGCCGACCTGCGCCGCATCGGCGACAAGGACATCGGCGAGATCCTCTCCCAGGTGCTGCCGGAGGACCTGCTCAAGTACGGCCTGATCCCCGAGTTCGTCGGCCGCCTGCCGGTGATCTGCTCGGTCCACTCGCTCAACAAGGAGGCCCTCGGCCGCATCCTGGTCGAGCCCAAGAACGCCCTGGCCAAGCAGTACCAGCGGCTGTTCGACTTCGACGGGATCGAGCTGGAGTTCTCCGACGACGCCCTGGAGGCGATCGCCGACCAGGCGATCCTGCGGGGCACCGGCGCCCGCGGGCTCAAGGCGATCCTCGAGGAGGTGCTGCTCGACATGCAGTACGAGCTGCCCTCCCGCTCCGACGTGCGGCGCTGCGTGATCACCGCCGACGTCGTCTCCAAGGGGGTCAACCCCACGCTGGTGCCGCGCGACCGGGAGGCCCCGATCCGCGACCGCCAGCGCCGCGAGCGCTCCGCCTAGGGCGCCTGGGACCAGCGCCGCTGCAACGGCCGGTAGTCGATCAGCACGATTCCCTCCGCTTCGACGAGCTCACGCGCCCGCCGCGAGATGAGGAACTCGTAGTCGGTCCGGCGCACGCGCCAGCCCTGGTCGGCGGCCCGAGACCCCGCGTTGCCCAGCCCCGGATGCACCGCCCACTCGCTGAGGCCGGCGGGCAGGTCGCGCAGCAGCCGGGCAAATCGGGCCGGCTTGCCGTCGAGGTCGAGCGAGAAGCTGTCCAGGAACGGCTGGTCGGTGACCGGCAGGCCTCGCCGTCGCAGCCGCCGCCGCCCCGGGTCGAGCCAGGCGCGCACCGCGAGGCCGTACTCGCCGGCCAGCGCCACGGTCAGGGCGAAGATGTCCGCCCGTCCGCCATCGGCCAGGCAGTGGAAGTCCAGGTGCGTCGGTGCCAGCCCGGCGTCGAGCACCGCGTCGATCTGCGCACGGAACTCCAGCTCGACCTCGTCGAGGCGGGCGCGGGCGAGCAGCTGGGCGGCCTCGCCCGAGGTGAACAGCGCGCCAGCCTCGTCGAGCAACGAGGGCACCCGCTCCTTGGCGGTCAGCGGCCCCCACCGGTCGGCGGCGGTGTCGCGGACCAGCGTGAGATGGACCCCGGACGGGATCGCCGGCAGCCGGCGCAGCAGCCGCATGGCGTGCGACGCGCCGGGGCAGGGCGCCATCAGGCTGCACGAGCTGGCGATGCCGTTCTCGATCGAGTCGACGATGGCGAGGTTGATCGCCCGGGACATGCCGAGGTCGTCGGCGTTGACGATCAGCACGCGAGCGTCGGGGGCGAACCCCAGCAGCTCGCTCGACCGCACCGACGCCGAGGGCGCCGGCTCCGAGCGCTCACCGTCCATGGCCGAAGTATCCGCCCGCTGCGGTATCCGCCCGCTGCGGTATCGCCCGCTGCGGTATCCGTCCGCTGAGGTATCCACAACCTTGCGCGGATCCAACATCCGCCCGGCGGGACGTGCTATCGTCCTGCTCGAACTGGTGTTCGAGTCGATGGGAGGCAGGATGCCCCAGGTCAAGTCCTATGCCGCCGGCACGCCCTGCTGGCTCGACCTGATGACGAGCGATCCCGAGGCGGCCCGCGCGTTCTACGGCGGCCTGTTCGGCTGGGACCTCGAGGTCGGACCGCCGGAAACCATGTCCTACACCCAGGCCCGCATCGGAGGACTCGCGGTCGCCGGCCTCAGCGGCGAGCGCAAGCCAGACGACATCCCGGTCGCCTGGACCACCTACCTCGCCACCGACGACGTCGACGCCACCGTCCGCGAGATCGCCGCGGCCGGCGGCACGGTGAACATCACCCCGGTGGACGTGATGGGCCAGGGCCGCATGGCCGTCGCGACCGATCCGCAGGGGGCCGTCTTCGGTCTCTGGCAGGCTGGCAGGCACATCGGCTCCGAGCTGGTCAACGAGCCGGGCACGGTCTGCTGGAACGAGCTCATGACCCCCGACCTCGACGCGACCCGGCGCTTCTACTCGGCGGTCTTCGGCTACGACTGGGACGACGTCGACACCGGCGAGGGCGGGCCGCCGTACGCCACCTTCGCGGTCGACGGCCGGCCGGTCGGCGGGGCGATGCAACTCGACCGCCAGCAGGCCAGCACCACACCGCCGTCGTGGATGGCCGACTTCGCGGTGGCCGACGCGGACGCGACCGTCGCCAGGGCCAGGGAGCTCGGCGGCGGCGTCAGCGTGCCGGCGACCGACTCCTCCTACGGCCGCTTCGCCATCCTCACCGACCCCCAGGGAGGCGCCTTCGCGGTCATCCGCCTGAACACCGAGGACTGACCCGGCCCCGCGTGCCCCGCCGGGCGGCGCGCCGGCCCCCTGCCCAGGCGCCCGGCCGGGCTCCCCCCGCCGGCCGGGCACCTGCCCCTTCGCGTCGCCCCGCGCGCCGGGCCGGCCGGCGGCCTGGCTTGGCGAAACAGGCGATCACCCGTAGGCTTGGCGTACTGGAGCACCTCGACGAGGACGGTTGGTGACGTGAGCAGGTTCGCGGCGACGTTGGCGGCGCAGACAGCCGCGCTGCGAGTATCCGGCTGACGCGCATACCGGACCGCCGCAGTCTTCCTCGTCCTCCTCAAGCGGCGCCGCCCTGTCCCAACAGGCCGCGGGCAGGCGCCGCCGGGAGCGGGCGACACCCAACCGATCGAGGAGCACACCCGTGACCGACGCCGCAGGGCGGCGCAAGCTGCCCAAGACCTATGACCCCCAGGTGGTCGAAGGGCCGACCTACCAGCGCTGGCTGGAGATGGACGCGTTCCGCGCCAGCACCGACGGCACGCGCCCCCGGTTCAGCATCGCCCTGCCACCGCCCAACGTGACCGGCTCGCTGCACATCGGCCACGCCCTGGACCACACCATCCAGGACTACCTGGCCAGGATGCACCGCATGCGCGGCGACGAGGTGCTGTGGCTGCCCGGCATGGACCATGCCGGCATCGCCACCCAGAACGTCGTCGAGCGCGAGCTCGCCAAGGAGGGCAAGACCCGCTTCGACCTCGGCCGCGAGGCGTTCGTCGAGCGCGTCTGGGCGTGGAAGGCCGAGTCCGGCGGCCGGATCCTCGGCCAGATGCAGCGGCTGGGGGACTCGGTCGACTGGTCGCGCGAGCGCTTTACCATGGACGAGGGCCTCTCCCGCGCCGTGCGCGAGGTGTTCGTGACCCTCTACGAGCAGGGCCTGCTGTACCGGGGCCAGCGGATCATCAACTGGTGCCCGCGCTGCCTCACCGCGCTCTCCGACATCGAGGTGGAGCACGAGGAGATCCCCGGTGAGCTCGCCTACCTGCGCTATCCGCTGGCCGACGGGTCGGCCTCGCTGGTGGTGGCGACCTCCCGGGCCGAGACGATGCTGGGCGACACCGGCGTGGCGGTGCACCCCGACGACCCGCGCTACCGCGGGCTGGTCGGCAGGACCGTCCGTCTGCCGCTGCTGGGCCGCGAGATCCCGGTGGTCGCCGACGCCGCGGTCGACCGCGAGTTCGGCACCGGCGCGGTCAAGGTCACCCCGGCGCACGACCCCAACGACTACGAGATCGCCCAGCGCCACGGCCTCGAGGCGGTCGACGTCTTCACCGAGGAGGCGGTGGTCAACGCCAACGGCGGCCGCTTCGAGGGCCTGGACCGCTACGCCGCCCGTCAGGCGGTCAAGGACGCTCTCGCCGCCGAGGGCCTGCTCGAGAAGGTCACCGAGGCGCCGCACGCGGTGGGGCACTGCTACCGCTGCAAGACCGAGGTGGAGCCGCGCCTGTCGCTGCAGTGGTTCGTGGCCACCAAGCCGCTGGCGGCCAAGGCGATGGACGCGGTCAACAGCGGCGAGACCCGCTTCGAGCCGCCCCGCTACGTGCGCACCTTCTTCGCCTGGATGGAGAGCATCCGCGACTGGTGCGTCTCGCGGCAGCTCTGGTGGGGTCACCGGATCCCCGCCTGGTACTGCCCGGACGGCCACGTCACCGTGGCCAGGGAGGACCCGAGCGCCTGCGCGGAGTGCGGCGCGACCGGGCTGCGGCAGGACGAGGACGTGCTGGACACCTGGTTCTCCAGCGGCCTGTGGCCCTTCTCCACGCTCGGCTGGCCGGACGAGACCGAGGACCTGCGCGCCTTCTACCCGACGTCGGTGCTGGTGACCGGCTACGACATCATCTTCTTCTGGGTCGCGCGGATGATGATGTTCGGCTGCCACTTCCAGCCGCCGGCGCCGTTCCGGGTGGTGGCGATCCACGGCATGGTCCGCGACGCCCAGGGCAAGAAGATGTCGAAGTCGTTCGGCAACGTCATCGATCCGCTCGAGCTGATGGACCGCTACGGCACGGACGCGCTGCGCTTCGCGCTGATCCGCGGCGCCAACCCGGGCAGCGACGTGCCGCTGGCTCCCGAGTGGGTCGAGGGCGCCCGCAACTTCGCCAACAAGCTCTGGAACCTCGGCCGCTTCGTGCTGTCGTCGATCCCGGAGGGCACCAAACCGCAGGACCTCCCGGTAAGCGAACCTATTGACGATGGTCCGGCACAGGCGCTCTTGGGGGGCCGTGGGGGGAGCGAGCTCCCCCCACATCGATCGGGCACGCCACGAAGTGCGCTGGCCGACCGGTGGCTGCTGTCACGGCTGGAGCGGACCCGGGCCGAGGTGACCGCGGCCTACGACGCCTACGACCCGGCCGAGGCGGCCCGGCTGCTGCACGCCTTCGCCTGGAGCGAGCTGGCCGACTGGGCGGTCGAGCTGGCCAAGCCCCGGCTTGCGGCTGGTGGCGAGGACGCCCGGCGGGCCGGCGCCGTGCTCGCCTACGCGCTGGCCGTCACCCTGCGGCTGCTCCACCCGGTGATGCCGTTCGTCACCGAGGAGCTGGGGCGGGCGCTGGAGGACGTGGACACCATCACGCTCGGCCCCTGGCCGGCGGAGCGGCCCGACGACCTCGACGAGGCCGCCGAGGCCGACATGGCCGACCTCCAGGAGGTGATCGCCGCGGTGCGCCGCTTCCGCGCCGAGCACGGCGTGCCGCCCTCCCGCCAGCCGCGCCTGACGATCGCCGCCGGCGGCGACCACCAGTCCGACCTGCTGCGCGCCGAGCGTGACAGCATCCGCTGGCTCGCCCGGCTGGAGTCGGTCGAGGTGGGGCCGCCGCCGGGCGACGCCGGCCCCACCGCCAAGGTGCTGGCTGCCGGGGCGGAGCTGCACCTGCCGCTGGCCGGGCTGCTGGACCTGGACGAGGAGCTGGCCCGGCTCGAGAGGGAACGCGACGGGCTGGACGCCGAGGCCCGCCGGGCCGAGGCCAAGCTGGCCAACGCCGACTTCGTCGCCAAGGCCCCGCCCGCGGTGGTCGACAAGACCCGCGCGCGGCTGGCCGAGGTCGAGGCCGCCCGGGCGAAGGTAGTGGAGCGGATCCAGGAGGTCACGGCGACCACGGGAGGATAGGGCCATGCGACGCCCCCAGGTCCCCGAGAAGCCGACCATCGACGGCCTGGAGGCGAAGTGGCAGGCCCGCTGGGAGGCCGAGGGGACATACCGGTTCGACCCGACCGCGCCGCGGGAGCGGGTGTTCTCGATCGACTCGCCGCCGCTGACGGCCAGCGGCACGCTGCACGTCGGCCACGTGTTCTCCTACACGCACACCGACCTGATGGCCCGCTACCAGCGGATGCGCGGCCGGAGCGTGTTCTACCCGGTCGGCTGGGACGACAACGGCCTGCCCACCGAGCGCCGGGTCGAGAACCACTTCGGCGTGCGCTGCGATCCCTCGCTGCCGTACGACCCCGACCTCCGGCCGCCGTCGCGGGGCGGCCGGCCGGGCGGGGACAAGCTGCCGGTGTCGCGGCGCAACTTCCTGGAGCTGTGCGAACGGCTGACGGCGGAGGACGAGCGCCGCTACGAGGAGGTCTGGCGCCGGCTGGCGCTGTCGGTCGACTGGTCGCTGCAGTACAACACCATCGGCGAGCGCTCCCGGCTGGTGTCGCAGCGCAGCTTCCTGCGGCTGCTGGAGCTTGGCGAGGCCTACCAGGCCGAGGCGCCGACCTACTGGGACGTGACCTTCCGCACCGCCGTCGCCCAGGCTGAGATCGAGGACCGCGAGGTCCCCTCCGCCGCCGTCCAGCTCCGCTTCGAGATCGCCGGGGAGGGGAGCGGCGGCGGCCCGGGCAGCGGCGGGGCCCCTGGGAGCGGCGGTGCCCGAGGCGCCGCCGGGGGTCGGGGCGGCCCAGCCGGGGCGCGTGACCACGTGGTCGTGGAGACGACGCGGCCGGAGCTGCTGCCAGCGTGCGTGGCGCTGGTGGTGCATCCGCAGGACGGGCGCTACCGCGACCTGGTCGGGCGGCTGGCGCGGACGCCGCTGTTCGGGGTGGAGGTGCCGGTGCGGGCGCACCGGCTGGCGCAGCCGGACAAGGGCACCGGGATCGCCATGATCTGCACCTTCGGCGACTCGACCGACGTGGTCTGGTGGCGCGAGCTGGCACTGCCGGTCCGCTCGATCGTGACCCGCGACGGCCGCATCCGCAGCGACCCGCCGGAGGGCGTGCCGGCCGGCGACGCCTGGAAGCAGCTCGCCGGGCTCCAGGTCGCCGAGGCCCGGCGGCGGATCGTCGAGCTGCTGGCCGAGGACGGCGCGCTCGTCGGGCAGCCGCGCCCGATCACCCACCCGGTGGGCTTCTACGAGAAGGGCGACCGGCCGCTGGAGATCGTCACCAGCCGCCAGTGGTTCATCCGGCTGCTGGCCCACCGCGAGCGGCTGCTCGCCAGGGGCCGGGAGCTGGACTGGCACCCTCCCTTCATGCGGCGCCGCTACGAGGACTGGGTCGAGGGACTGTCGGGCGACTGGCTCATCAGCCGGCAGCGGTACCACGGCGTGCCGGTGCCGCTGTGGTACCCGCTCGGCGCCGACGGCCGGCCGGACCACGACCACCCGATCGTCCCGCGGGCCGAGCGGCTGCCGGTTGACCCGGCGGTCGACGTGCCCGACGGCTGGGCGCCGGAGGACCGCGACCGGCCGGGCGGCTTCGCCGGCGACCCCGACGTGTTCGACACCTGGGCGACCTCGTCGCTCACCCCCAGGATCGCCGGCGGCGAGGGCGAGGAGCCGGAGCGCTTCCAGCGGGTGTTCCCGATGGACCTGCGGCCGCAGGGCCAGGAGATCATCCGCACCTGGCTGTTCTACACGGTGGTGCGCGCGGAGCTGGAGCAGGGCGTGCTGCCCTGGGCGCACGCGGCGATCTCCGGCTGGGTGGTGGACCCGGAGCGCGCCAAGCTGTCGAAGTCGCGCGGCAACGTGGTCGCCCCCGCCGAGGCGATGGACCGCTTCGGCCCCGACGCGCTGCGCTACTGGGCGGCCGGCGGCCGCTACGGCACCGACATCACCTGGGACGAGCAGCGCGTCCGGGTGGGCCGGCGGCTGGCCATCAAGGTGCTGAACGCCAGCCGCTTCGTGCTCCAGCGGCTGGGCGACCAGGCCGGCGCGGCGGACTCCGCGGCGGTCACCGAGCCGCTCGACCGGTCGATGCTGGCCGCGCTCGACGCCCTGGTCGCCGAGGTGACCGCGCTGCTGGACGGCTACGACCACACCCGCGCGCTGGAGCGCACCGAGGGGTTCTTCTGGAGCTTCTGCGACGACTACCTGGAGCTGGTCAAGGACCGCGCCTACGGGTCCAGGGGCGAGGCGGCGCGCGCCTCGGCGGCGGCCGCGCTGGCGGTCGGGCTGGAGGTGCAGCTGCGGCTGCTCGCGCCGGTCCTGCCGTACGTCACCGAGGAGGTCTGGTCCTGGTGGCGGGACGGCTCCATCCACCGCGCGTCCTGGCCGGCCACGCCGGCGCGTCGGCGACCGCCGGGCGACCCGCTGGTGCTGGAGGCGAGCGGCCAGGCACTGGCCGCGGTACGCCGTGCCAAGACCCAGGCCAGCCGCTCCATGCGCGCCCCGGTGGCCCGTCTGCTGGTGGTCGACGCGCCCGAGCGGGTCGCCGCCCTGCGGGCGGCCGCGGGCGACCTGCGCTCCGCCGGCGTGGTCGACGACCTGCGCCTGGAACCCGGCGCCGAGCCTGGCGTCGAGGTGATCCTGGCCGACCCGGCCTGAAGGCCGCCGGGCTGGTCGCCGCCGGGCCGGGGCCGCGGGCCATCCCGCGACCGCCACTACAATCGGCGGCGACCAGCCCGCCAGCTCCCGGGAGCAACCAACGTCATGGAGTACCGCCAGGCAGTCCGGGCCCTCTACGCCCGCGTGCCGACCCGCATGGAGCCGACCCTGGCCCGCATCCGGCACCTGGTCGAGCTGCTCGACCACCCGGAGCGGACCGCGCCGGCCATCCACCTGACCGGCACCAACGGCAAGACGACCAGTGCCCGCATGGCGACCATGCTGCTGACCGCCTTCGGGGTCGGCGCCGGCCGCTACACCAGCCCGCACGTGCAGGACGTGCGCGAGCGGATCGCCCTGGCCACCCGGGTCATCTCCGAGGAGGAGTTCGCCGAGACCTGGACCTACCTCGAGCCGTTCCTCGCCGAGGTCGACAGCGCCCACGACCAGCCGGTCACCTTCTTCGAGGCGCTGACCGCGATGGCCTTCGTCTGGTTCGCCGAGCTGCCGGTCGACGCGCAGGTCATCGAGGTCGGCATGGGCGGCTCCTGGGACGCCACCAACGTGGTCGACGGCCAGGTCGCGGTGCTCAACCACGTCGGGCTGGACCATCCCGAGCTGGGCGACACCCCGGCCGAGGTGGCCGGCGAGAAGGCCGGCATCATCAAGCCCGGCGCCACGGTGGTCAGCCAGGAGCAGGACCCGGACGTGCTGGCGGTGATCGAGCAGCGGGTCGGCGACCGGGACGCCCGCCTGCTGCTGGCCGGCCGCGACTTCTCGGTGGAACGGCGCCGGCTGGCCTACGGCGGCCAGCTGGTCGACCTGCACACACCGGCCGGCGGCGTCGACGACGTGCTGCTGCCGCTCCACGGCCGCCACCAGGCCGACAACGCCGCCAGCGCGCTGGTCGCGGTGGAGGCGTTCCTCGGCGGCCGGCAGCTCGACGAGGCGACCGTGCGGCAGGGGTTCGCCACGGTGACCTCGCCAGGGCGGCTGGAGGTGATCCGGCGCGACCCGCTGGTGCTGCTCGACGGCGCCCACAACCCCGACGGCGCCCGGGCGCTGGCCGCCTCGCTGCTGGAGGAGTTCGTGGTCGACCGGCGCACCCTGGTGGTCGCCTGCCTGGCCGACAAGGACGTGCGCGGCATCCTGCGCGCGCTGGCGCCGGCCACCGGACGGCTGATCGTGACCGCGAACTCCAGCCCACGATCGGCCACTCCGGAGCAGCTCCAGAAGGAGGCCGAGGCGGTCGGCCTGGTGGCCGAGACCGAGCGCGACGTGCCCACCGCCGTGCGCCGTGCGATCGACGAGGCCGGCGAGTCCGAGGCGGTGGTGGTCACCGGCTCGATCTACACGGTCGGGGAGGCAAGGGAGCTGCTCATGGGCCCGGGCCCGGCCTGACCGCACAGCCGGTATGATCGCCACCGGACGTTGAATTCCCGCCCTGAACACGCTTGGAGGTCATCGGTGGCCGTCGAACGGACCCTGGTCCTGTGCAAACCCGACGCGGTCGAGCGCGGTCTGGTCGGCGAGGTCGTGGACCGGCTCGAACGCAAGGGGCTCCGGCTGGTGGCCATGGACCTGCGGGTGCTCGACGAGGCGGTCGCCAAGGCGCACTACGCCGAGCACGAGGGCAAGCCGTTCTTCGACGACCTGGTCGAGTTCATCACCAGCGGCCCGCTGGTGGCCATCTGCGTCGAGGGGCCCGAGGCGGTCACCGCGGTGCGGACCCTGATGGGCCCGACCAACCCGGTGCAGGCGGCGCCGGGGTCGATCCGCGGCGACTACGGTCTCGACATCGGCCGTAACCTGGTGCACGGGTCCGATTCTGCGGCTTCGGCCGCCCGCGAGGTCGAGCTGTTCTTTCCAGACCTCTCGGCTTGATCACGAATCTGCACTGATGGCCCAACCGCCGTCCCCTGTTGGACGTCAACGCCGACAATTGCTCGAAGGGGGTGGTCACCTTGCAGAACGCCTTCCGCTTCCTCGGCCGTGACATGGCGGTCGACCTGGGGACGGCGAACACGCTGGCCTACGTGCGCGGACGGGGCGTGGTCCTGAACGAGCCGTCGGTCGTGGCGATCAACATGAAGACGAACCAGCTGCTGGCGGTCGGGACCGAGGCGAAGGCGATGATCGGCCGCACCCCGAGCCACATCCAGGCGATCCGCCCTCTGAAGGACGGGGTCATCGCCGACGCCGACACCACCGAGAAGATGCTGCGCTACTTCGTGCAGCGGGTGCACCGCCGCCAGTTCGCGGCAAAGCCCCGGGTGGTCGTCTGCGTGCCGTCCGGCATCACCGGGGTGGAGCGCCGCGCGGTGTTCGGCGCCACCATCCGGGCCGGCGCCCGCGCCGCCTTCATCATCGAGGAGCCGATGGCCGCCGCCATCGGGGTCGGCCTGCCGGTGCACGAGCCCACCGGCAACATGGTGGTCGACATCGGCGGCGGCACCACCGAGGTGGCGGTGGTCGCCCTGGGCGGCATCGTCACCAGCCAGTCGATCCGGATCGGCGGCGACGAGCTCGACGAGGCGATCATCAGCTACGTCAAGAAGGAGTACTCGCTGCTGCTCGGGGACCGCACCGCCGAGGAGCTGAAGATCAGCCTCGGCTCGGCGTTCCCGCTGGCGGACGAGCCCACCGCCGAGGTCCGCGGCCGCGACCTGGTGAGCGGCCTGCCCAAGACCATCACGGTGGGCGCCGAGGAGATCCGCAAGGCGATCGAGGAGCCGGTCAACGCGATCGTCGACGCGGTCAAGAACACCCTCGACATCACCCCGCCGGAGCTGGCCGCCGACGTGATGGACAAGGGCATCGTGCTGACCGGCGGGGGAGCGCTGCTGCGCGGCCTGGACGAGCGGCTCAAGCACGAGACGAGCATGCCGATCCACGTTGCGGACGAGCCGCTGCATTCGGTCGTCATCGGCTCGGGCAAGTGCATCGAGGAGTTCGAGGCCCTGAAACGGGTACTCATCTCGTCCCATTCCAACAGCTACTGACAATCGAGGGCTTCCCATGTACGACCGACCTCGTCGGCGTGGCCGCGTGGTCCTGGCCGTGCTCCTGATCGCGGCGGTCGTGGTCATCACGCTCGATTTCCGTCAGGGACGGCAGGGCCCCGTGGGGCGGCTCCAGGACGCCGTCGTGGCGGTGTTCGGCCCCCTGCAGCGCGGCACCGAGGCGGTGCTCCGGCCGGTCGGCGACTTCTTCGGCGGCGTCGCCCAGCTCGGCCGGCTGCGCGGCGAGAACCGCCGGCTCCAGAACGAGGTCAACGGCCTGCGCGCCCAGGCGCGCACCTACCAGGACGTGCTCAAGGAGAACGAGCGCCTGCGCGGCGCCATGAGCATGGCCAAGCGCTGCGGCTGCCGCACCGTGGGCGCCTCGGTGGTGGCCAGCTCCGCGTCGAACTTCCAGTGGTCGGTGACCATCGACGCCGGCGCGCAGCAGGGCGTCGCCGCCGACATGGCGGTGATCGACGCCAGCGGGCTGGTCGGCCGCGTCAGCAAGGTCGCCGGCGACTACTCGACCGTGCTGCTGATCAGCGACCCGTCCAGCGGGGTCGCCGCCAGCATCGGCCGCAACAAGGCCCCCGGGATCCTGCGCGGCCAGGGCGAGCAGGATCTCCTGTTCGAGCCGGTGCGCGCCGGCACCGACGTGCGCGCCGGCGACTCGGTGGTCACCCAGGGCTACCAGGGCGGGGTCTTCCCGGCCGGCATCCCCATCGGCGGGGTTGCCAGGGTCGACCGCGCCAGCGCGCAGAGCCTGGTGGCCAAGGTGGCGGTGCGGCCCTACGCCGACCTGGCCGCGCTGGACGTGGTCGCCGTGGTGGTCGCCAAGCCAGCTGCCCCGCCGGCGCCGGCCACCAGGGGAGGGAGCTGAGCGATGCGCCGGGTCCTGCTGCTGGGAGCGGTGATCGTCGTCAGCCTGGTGCTCGAGTCGACCCTGCTGTCGCACCTGCGGGTCGGCGGCGTCCACCCCGACGTGCTGGTGATCGCGGTGATCGCCGTGGCGATGACCAACGGCCCGGTGGTCGCGGCGGTGTTCGGCTTCGTCGCCGGCCTGACCGCCGACCTGCTGTTCGCCAACCAGGTGGGCATCTCGGCGCTGGTCTACACCGTGATCGGCTTCGGCGCCGGCATGGGACGCGCCTGGATCAGCAGCACCAGCACCCCGCTGCACCTGCTGCTCGCCGGGCTCGCCAGCTTCGTCTCGGTGTGGCTCGCCGGGCTGGTCCTGCGGGTCTTCGACCTGTCCTCCTGGGACTACCTGCTGCGCACCGCGCCCATGGTGGCGCTGTACAACCTGCTGCTCACCCCGTTCGTCTACCCGCCGGTCCGGGCCCTGCTGCGCCGCCTGGAGCCGGTGCCGACCGTCCGCTTGTAGGTCACCGCCGATGCGCCCACCTTCGCCGCTGCGTCCCCGGATCACCGTCCTGTCGGTGGTGGTGAGCGTGCTGCTGCTCGCGCTGCTGTCGCGGCTGTGGTTCCTCCAGGTGCTGGCCGCGGAGCGGTACACCGACCTGGCCGTGGCCAACCAGGTCCGCCAGGTGGTGGTCGAGGCGCCGCGCGGGCGCATCCTCGACCGGCGCGGCCGAGTGCTGGTGCGCAACCGCGCCGCCTGGGCGATCACCGTCAAGCCCACCGAGCTGCGCGACGCCGCGCAGCGCGTCCTCGTGCTCGGTCGCGTCTCCAGCCTGCTCGGCATCTCCCGTGCCGAGATCGACGAGCGGCTGCGCGACTACAACGGCTCGCCGCTGCGGGGCGTCCCGGTGGCCGAGGACGTGCCCGTCGAGAAGCTGTTCTACCTGGCCGAGCACGCCGACGACTTCCCCGGGGTGGCGCCCGAAGTGGTGGCGCTGCGGCAGTACCCGCTGGGCAAGCTGGCCGCCCACGTGCTCGGCTACGTCGGCGAGATCTCCGGCGAGGAGCTCTCCTCCGGCGCGTTCAAGGGGCTGCGGCAGGGCGACACGGTCGGCAAGGCCGGCGTCGAGCTGACCTACGACCGCTCCCTGCGCGGCCAGGACGGCGTCGAGGACTTCGAGGTCAACGCCTCCGGCCGGGTGGTCCGCTCGCTGGGCGGCCGCCCGCCGGTGCCGGGCAAGGACCTGCAGCTGTCCATCGACCTCGACATCCAGAAGCAGGCGGAGCAGTCCCTGGCCGACGGCATGAAGCTGGCGCGGGGCCTGGCCGACAGCAAGCGCGGCGGCAGGTACCCGGCGCCGGCCGCCACCGCGGTGGTGCTCGACCCCAACGACGGCTCGCTGCTGGCGCTGGCCAGCCTGCCCGCGTACGACCCGCGCAAGTTCGTCGGCGGCATCTCGCGCAAGGACTTCGCCGCCTACAGCAGGGACCCGGCCATCCCGCTGCTCAACCGCGCGATCCAGTCCGCCTATCCGCCCGGCTCCACCTGGAAGCCGGTGACCGCGCTGGCCGCGCTGCAACGCAACCTGATCACGCCGTCGACCGCCTTCCACTGCCCGGGCTCCTACCAGTTCGGCAACTCGGTGAAGCACGACTGGACGCCGAAGGGACACGGCACCGTCGACCTGACCAGGAGCCTGGAGCAGTCCTGCGACGTCTACTACTACACGCTGGGCGCGAAGTTCGCGCGCTCCGAGGCGACCCAGGAGGCGCGCGGCGACAAGGCGAGCGAGGACATGCAGGCCACCGCCCGCAGCCTCGGCTTCGGCAAGCGGCCCGAGCTCGACCTGCCCTTCTCCACCCTCGGCACGGTGCCGACCAGGGAATGGCGCAAGCGCTACTGGGAGCAGAACAAGGACGTCTACTGCAAGGGCACCAGCCGGCTCTACAAGGAGCTGTGCCGTGATGGCTGGCACTGGCAGGGGGGCGAGGACCTCAACGTGGCGATCGGCCAGGGCGCGCTGCTGGTCTCGCCGCTCCAGCTGGCGGTCGGCTACGGGGCGATCGCCAACGGCGGCACGGTGTACCGGCCGCACGTCGGGCGGGCGGTGACCGACCCGGGCACCGGCAAGCTGCTGCACGCCATCCAGCCCAAGGTGGCGCAGGTCGCGCGCATCCCGGCGGGCGACTTCTCGGCGGTGGCCCGCGGCTTGGCGACGGTGCCCTCCAGCGGCACCGCGGCCAGTGCCTTCAGCGGCTTCCCGCTGAACCGCTTCGCGGTGGCGGGCAAGACCGGCACCGCCGACCTCCCGCCCAAGGCTCCGTTTGCCTGGTTCGCCTCGTTTGCCCCGGTGGAGAAGCCTCGCTACGTTGTGGTCGCCATGGTCGAGCAGGGCGGCCACGGCGGCGAGTCCGCCGCGCCGGTTGCCCGCGCCCTCTACGACAAGCTGTTCGGTCTGCCGATACAACCCATCGTGGCGGGCAACGACCGGAGCGGGTGAACCAACCGGAGCGACTGGATCGACCGGAGAGAGTGGATCGGATGCAAGAGAGCTGGGGATCGTGGAGCGACCGGGTCTCGCGGCTCGGCTGGGAAGCGGCCAGCGAGCGGCAGATGGCCTGGCGCGCACCCTGGCGCCACTACGACCCGATCACCACGCTGGCCGCCTGCGCGCTGGCGGTGTTCGGGCTGGCGGCGATCTACTCCGCCACCTTCGCGAGCCTGCGCCAGCAGGGGCTGGCCGGCAGCACCGTCGCGCAGCGCCAGCTCGTCAGCCTGGTGGTCGGCCTAGTCGCCACGGCGCTGGTCACGCTGGTCGACTACCGGCGGCTGGTCGCCTGGGTACCGCTGGCCTACGGTGTGATCGTGCTCGCCCTGGCGGCGGTGCTGACCCCGCTCGGCTCGCAGGCCAACGGCGCCCAGTCCTGGTTCAGCCTCGGCCCCTTCCAGCTCCAGCCGTCAGAGTTCGCCAAGGTCGCGCTGATCCTCACGCTGGCGGCCATCCTCGGCGGCCGCGGCGAGCGGCCGGCGCGGCCAGGGCTCAAGAAGCTCGCCCTGGCCCTGGCCGCGCTCGGCCTGGTCGCGGGCGAGATCCTGCTCCAGCCGGACTTCGGCACCATGATGGTGTTCGTGGCGATCCTGTTCGGGATGCTGCTGACCAGCGGGATCAAGTTCCGCTGGCTGCTGGTGCTGCTGCTGATCGGCAGCGTCGGCGTGGTGGGCATGTTCAAGCTGAACGTGCTCAAGGAGTACCAGAAGGAGCGGCTGACGGCGTTCGTGAACCCCAGCGCCGACGCCAGCGGCCGGGGCTTCACCTACAACTACCGCCAGTCGCTGATCGCCATCGGCTCCGGCGGGGTGACCGGCAAGGGCTACCTGCGGGGCACCCAGACCAACCTCCAGTACGTGCCGGAGCAGCGCACCGACTTCATCTTCACGGTGGTGGGGGAGGAGCTCGGCTTCGTCGGCTCGGCGTTGCTGCTCGCCCTGCTGGGGGTGCTGCTCTGGCGCGGCCTGCGGATCGCCGCCATGGCCCGAGATCCGGCGGGCTCGCTGATCGCCGCCGGGGTGGTCTCGATGCTGGTGTTCCAGACCTTCATCAACGTCGGCATGACCATCGGCATCATGCCGATCACCGGCATCCCGCTGCCGTTCGTCTCCTACGGCGGCTCGTCGCTGATCGCCAGCTTCCTGGCCGTCGGCCTGCTGGAGAACGTCCACATGCGGCGCTTCGCCGCCCACTGACCGGGCGGCGGGACGCAGGCGGATGGGATGGCAATCGCCGACCCGTTCGAACCGCGGCGCGCATGTCTTTGCCCGGCAGGGGCGCATCTGGCAGACTAGGCAGTAGTCTTGCGCCATGCCGAACCTGTGGTGCGGCCCGACGTTGTTGTGCTCGTTGCTTTCGCGCTGAAATCTCGCAGCGGCTCGCCATGCCTGGCGCGCTGACCCACGAGCAATGTGCTAGAGCGTGAGCGGACGAGGGCCCTGCGTTCGCGGCCGTCACCACCAGGCGACGGGCGGCATCGGCGGGCACCGTTGACGCATCGCGTCGGGTCCCGTTGATCCGGATGGCATGGCGGCGCCGCCTGACCGGGCGGAAGACTCGATGCCTCCGCACGACGGCGGCGAGTCCAGCCTGGTTCAGCCGGGATCGGAGCTCGACCCCGTGCGCGCAAGAGGTTTCGGCCGCCCCCGTCGACGGCCGCCTGAACTTGATGAGGAGCATGGATGGCTTCCAGGGAGGAGCCCCAGGTCGACGATACCCGGGGCCTGCCTGACGTACCCGCACCACAGGAGACGCTGTTCGAGGAACCCGAAGAGGAGCAGGCCGAAGCCGAGCCGGCCACGGTCAGGAAGCGCAACGGCGACGCGCCGGGCGCCCAGACCGAGACCGTCTCGCCCGGCCGGCCCCGCGGGATGGCCTCGTTCGCCGGCGGCCCGCCCCCCGTCTCCACGCCGCCCCCGACCCAACCGCTGTTCAGCCAGACCGAGATCGCCCCGGCGCCGACGCCGAGCTTCCAGGTGATCACCGTCGAGAGCACGGCCGCCTTCCGCCCGGCCGGCCCGCCCCCTCCCGCCCCCGCGTCGGCCGAGGCGCCCGCCGCGCTCGCCGCCGAGCCGGAGCCGGAGGACGGCGACGAGGAGACCACCGCCCGGTCCCAGGCCGCTGACACCGCAACCACCACCGCCGCACCAGAGATCTCCGAGACGCCGACGACCGGCGCTGCGGCCAGGACCGAGGCCTCCGGGCCGGCGACCGCGCCCGTCGAGGCCGAGACCGAGCCGTCCGACCCTGAGACCGCGGCCGTCGAGGCCGAGGTCGAGCCGGCGCCCGAGCCGCGGCCCGCCAGGCGCTC
>DASVXQ010000410.1:0-12970 GCA_036392615.1 Actinomycetes bacterium
GTGTTCTTCCAGCACGACGAGGTGGTGGTGCACTGCCGGCAGGCCGACGCCGGCGAGGTGGTCGCCGCCGTGGCCGAGGCCGCCGGGGAGGCGACCCGGCTGGTGTTCGGCGACACCAGCGTGCGCTTCCCGCTCGACGGCGCGGTGGTGACCCGCTACGCCGACGCCAAGTAGGCCCTACGCCGCCGAGGGCGCCCCGCGGGGTCGCACCCGGGTGCCCTCTTTCCAGACTTCGCGGATCGCGCCGGGGAGCGCGCCGAAGTCGAACGGGTCGCCGTCGACCAGCACCAGGTCCGCCAGCTTGCCCGGCTCGATGGTGCCGAGCTGGTCGTCGACCTCGAGCAGCCGCGCCGCCGAGGAGGTGGTCGCCGCCAGCACGTCCTCCGGCTTCATGCCGCCGTCGGCCATCAGCGCGAGCTCGCGCAGGTTCTCGCCGTGGGCGGTGACGCCGCTGTCGGTGCCCATCGCGACCCGCACGCCGGCCGCGACCGCGCGCCGGAAGGAGTCCTTGTGGACCTCCACCACCTCGCGGGCCTTGCGAATGGCCGCCTCGGTCAGGGAGGCGCCGCGCTCGGCCGCCTCCAGCACGCCGACCGGCGCGACCAGCGTCGGCACCAGCCAGGTGCCCGCCTCCAGCATCATCGAGATGGCCTCGTCGTCGAGGTAGATGCCGTGCTCGATCGAGCGGATCCCGGCGCGGACGGCGTTCTTGATCCCCTCGGTCGCCTGCGCGTGCGCCATCACCTCGAGCCCGCCGGCCCGCGCCTCGGCCACGCAGGCGCGCAGCTCGTCGAGGTTGAAGTGGGCGTGCCTGGGGTTGTCGCGCGGCGACAGCACCCCGCCGGAGGTGCAGATCTTGATCACGTCGGCGCCGGCGCGGCGCAGCTCACGGACCTTGCGGCGCATCTCCTCGACGCCGTCGACGATGCTCGACGGCATCCCGGGATGCGTCGTGAACAGGTTGACCCGCTGGCCGCTCGGCATCCAGCCGTCGGTGTGGCCGCCGGTCTGGCCCAGCACCGAGATGGCGATCCGCAGCCTCGGCCCGGAGATCAGGCCGTCGTCGACCGCCTGCTTGACTCCCAGGTCGGCGCCGCCGGCGTCGCGCACGGTGGTGATGCCGCGGTCCAGCGTGCGCTCCAGGTTCCGCGCGGCGGCGTAGAACTGGTAGCTGAACGGCTGCTGCAGCTCGACCAGCAGGTCGATGGTGGAGACCACCACGTGGACGTGGCAGTCGAACAGTCCGGGCAGCAGGGTCGCGCCGCCGGCGTCGACCGCCTGGTCGCCGTCGAGCCCACTGCCGACCTCGAGGATGCGCCCGGCCTCGACCACCACGTCGGCCTCGGCGAGCGGCGAGCCGGTGCCGTCGAAGACCTGGCCGCCCTGGAAGAGGGTCCGTGTCATGGTGGATATCTTACCGTTTGTCCATGCCCAGCACGGTCCAGTCGGGATCGCGCAGTCGGCGGGCATGGCCAAGATGCAGTGCTGTGGGCGATTATGACCAGAAAGTGGAGGGCCACATGGCGCGCATGGACTACAACCTGGCCCGCCTCGCCGAGGCGTCCTTCGAGCGGCACGGCGACTACGAGTCGTTGTTCTTCGAGGGGCGCTGGCACCGGTCCGCCGAGCTGTTCGAACGCGGCCGCCGGCTCGCCGGCGGGCTGCGCGAGCTGGGCGTCTCGCCCGGCGACCGCGTGGCGGTGATGCTGCCCAACTGCCCAGAGGTCGGCCTCGGCTACGCCGCGCTGTGGCGCGCCGGCGCCGCCATCACGCCGGTGATCTTCCTGCTGCCCCCGCCGGAGCTGCGCTATGTGCTGGAGCACTCGGAGGCGCGCGCGGTGGTCACAGCGCCGGAGCTGCTCGGCACCGTGCTGACCGCCACCGAGGGGCTCGCCTCGCTCGAGTGGGTGATCTCCACCGGGCCGGGGGAGGGCGGCAACGGCAAGGTCGTGCCGCTGGCCTCGCTGGAGCAGGCGGACCCCATCGGGATCGTGGAACGCGACGACCACGACCTAGCCGCGCTGCTCTACACCGGCGGGACCACCGGCCGTGCCAAGGGGGTGATGCTCTCGCACGAGAACCTCTGGCGCTGCGGCAAGGCGTCGCAGGAGTCCTCGCGCGTCGAGGGCATCGTCCGGCACGTGGTGCCGCTGCCGCTGTCGCACGCCTTCGGCCTGATCGTGACCATCGTGGGCATGCACGCGGTGGAGGCCTACCGCTCGGTGCTGCTGCGCTGGTTCGACCCGACCAGCTTCCTGGAGCTGATCCAGCAGCACCGGGTGCAGTCCGGCGCGGTGGTGCCGTCGATGCTCCAGCTGCTGCTGACCCAGCCGCTGGAGGACTACGACCTGTCGTCCCTGCGCTACCTGGTCTGCGGCGCCGCGCCGCTGCCCACGGAGGCCGTCCGTGAGCTGGAGCGGCGGCTGCCAGGGCTCGAGGTCCGCGAGGGCTACGGCTGCACCGAGTCCGGCGCGGTCATCTCCAGCACCCCGGCCGGGCGGCGCAGGCTCGGATCGGTCGGCCTGCCGCTGCCCGGCTACGAGGTCCGCATCCTCGACGAGCAGGACCGCGAGGTGCCGCTCGGCGAGCGCGGCGAGATCTGCTGCCGCGCGCCCGGGGTGATGCTGGGCTACTGGAAGGCGGCCGACACCACCGCCGAGACGCTGCGCGGCGGCTGGCTGCACACCGGCGACATCGGGCGCATGGACTCCGACGGCTACCTGTACGTGGTGGACCGCAAGAAGGACCTGATCATCCGTGGCGGCTTCAACGTCTTCCCCCGTGACGTCGAGGAGGCGCTGGTCGCCCATCCCGCGGTGGCGATGGCCGGCGTGGTCGGCCGGCCCGACAGCGCCCACGGCGAGGAGGTCGTGGCGTTCGTGTCGCTCCGCCCCGGCGCCAAGGTCGTGCCCGAGGAGCTGATCGACTTCACCCGCGAGCGCCTGTCCGCCTACAAGTACCCGCGCGAGGTCCACCTGCTCGACGACCTGCCGCTCACCCCGGTGGGCAAGGTCGACCGCAAAGCCCTGCGCCAGCGGCTCTAGGGCGCGCGGGCGATCCGGCGGGGTCGCCCGGGCCGGCCCCTCGGCCCCACCCCTCGACCGTCGGGGTGGTCTGCCAGAATCTGGCATGCGCTACGCGGTGGGGATCCCGAACGTCGGCGACTATGGGGACCCGGGGCTGCTGGTCGAGCTTGCCCGGGACGCCGAGGCCAGCGGGTGGGACGCGGTGCTGCTGTGGGACCACGTCGCCTACCGCCGGCGCGGCTGGCCGGTGGCCGACCCGACCGTCGTGCTCAGCGCCATCGCCATGGCCACCAGCCAGGTCCGCATCGGCATGCTGGCGGCCGCGCTGCCGCGGCGCCGGCCGTGGAAGCTGGCGCGCGAGACCGCCACGCTCGACCAGCTCAGCGGCGGCCGGCTGGTGCTCGGCGTCGGCCTCGGCTCGCAGGCCGAGGAGGAGTACGCGGCATTCGGCGAGGACGGCGACGCGCGGGTGCGCGCCCGCCGGCTGAACGCGGGCCTGCAGATCCTCGACGGCCTGTGGAGCGGTGCGGTGTTCACCTATGAGGGCGAGCACTACCGCGTCGACGAGACGGTCTTCCTGCCGCGTCCGGTGCAGCGGCCGCGCATCCCGCTGTGGGTGGCGGGCCGCTGGCCGAACCGGGCGCCGTTCCGCCGTGCCGCCCACTGGGACGGGGTGGTGCCGACCCACGCCGGGGTCGACCACGCCGGCACCATGACGCCCGCCCAGCTGGACGAGATCGTGCGCTACACCCTGGCGCACCGCCCGGCCGGCCTCGGCCCGCTCGAGGTGGTCGCCGAGGGGCACACCGGCGGCCGCGACCGCGCCGCCGACCACGACCGCGTCGCCGCGCTGGCCGCCGTGGGGCTCACCTGGTGGGTCGAGAAGCTCGGCTGGTTCCACGGGCCGCCCTCCACCGCCCGCGACCGCGTCCGCGCCGGCCCGCCCCGCCCGTGAACCGGATCGCCCTCGGGCCCGCGGCCCCCACGGCCCCCGAGCCTGCCCGCCCTCAGGGCTGATGGAACCGCTGGGTCAGGGTCAGGGCGAGCCAGGGGCGGCGACCCCAGGCGAGCATCCGGCCGGCGGCGATGTGCCGCCACTGCGACTCGCGGCGGTAGAGCACCAGCAGCAGCGCGCCGGCGTCCGCCGAGACGTGCGCGTCGATGCGGCCCGGCTCGGACGGGTTCACCTCCAGGCGCCCGTCCTGGAACGACCAGACGTGCCTGGCCTGGCCGCGCAGGCGGATCTCGAAGCCCGCGCTGAATCCCTGGACCGCGTCCGGCCGGACCCAGCCGGGCAGGATCGGGTTGACGCCCTCGACCACCAGCGCGGCGTCGCCCGGCTCGATCGGCCACGGCCGGCCGACCGCCCGGGCCACGTCGTGCCCGTGGACCAGCAGCTCGCCCAGCAGGATGCCGAGCGCCGCGTCGGCCCTGGTCCGCTCGCCGCCGTGGAAGCGGAACGAGGGGATCTCGCCGCCATAGCCGCTGATCTGCGCGACCAGGTCCGCCAGGCTGGTGCGCAGCCTGACGGCCAGCTCGGCGGTGTCGGCGTCACGCTGGCCGACGAGCTGCTCCTGGTTGAGCGCCGCGAGGTCGGGCGGCGTGGCCGCCCAGCTGCCCTTGCCCCTCGGGCCGTCGGCGTAGCGAGGTGCCACCGTGACCAGGTGGGCGGCGACCTCCCGCACGGTCCACTCCGGCGACGCGGGCACCCGGACGGTCGGATCGGCGGTGGTGGTCAGCGTGGTGAACCGGTCGGCAGCGCGGTCGATCGCGGGCACGGCCCGGTCCAGGAACGAGGCGGTGGTCTGCATGGTCGCCATCCTCACACCCCACAGAACTACTCCGATTCGGAGTACATGCAATCTACTCCGATCCGGAGTAGTGTCAAGCCCATGAGCGCGCCAAGGCCACCGCTTTCCACCACCTCGTACGCCATCCTCGGCATGCTGGCGGTGCGGCCCTGGAGCGCCTACGAGCTGACCAGGCAGATGCGCCGCAGCCTCGACTACTGCTGGCCCAAGGCCGAGAGCGTCCTGTACAGCGAGCCCAAGCGGCTGGTCCAGCTCGGCCTCGCGACCGCCAAGCGCGAGCCGGCCGGCCGCCGCTCGCGCACCATCTACGAGATCACCGAGCAGGGACGGCGGCTGCTCGCCGAATGGCTCGCCACGCCGCCGAGCCCGCCGCGGCTGGAGCTCGAGGTCATGCTGCGCCTGCTCTACGCCGACCAGGGCGGCAAGGAGGAGCTGCTGGAGGCGATCCGGGCCACCCGGACCTGGGCGCGGAGCTACCTGCCCGACGCGCTCGCCCAGGTGCGCGGCTACCTGGCCGACGGCGGGCCGTTCCCCGAGCGGCTCCACCTGATCACGCTGTTCGCGGGGTTCTACGTCGAGCTGTTCGGTCTGCTGCTCGAGTGGAGCGAGACCGCCGAGGCGGAGGTCCGGAGCTGGCCGGCCACCGCCGATCTCGGCCTCACCGACCGCACCCGCGAGCAGCTCGAAACGCTGCTCAGCAGAATGGAGGAGCTGTGGGCGTCCCAATCGGCCTGACCTTCGACGCGGGCGACCCGGAGCGGCTGGGGACCTTCTGGTGCCTGGCGCTCGGCTACATGGAGCGGCCGCCGCCAGAGGGCTACGACAGCTGGGAGCAGTACGACGCCGCCAACGGCACGCCCGGGAACGAGGCCGGCTACTCGATCGTCGACCCGGACGGCAAGGGCCCGAGCATCTTCTTCCAGCCGGTCCCGGAGCCGAAGACCGCCAAGAACCGCCTCCACATGGACGTCCGCGTGAGCGCCGGCCAGGCCGGCGGCTCGGAGGAGGAGCGCCGCGCCCGCATCGAGGCCGCCGTCGCCCCGCTGGTCGCCGCCGGCGCCACCATGCGCAACCGCTCCACCGACCCTGACGACTTCTTCATCGTCATGCTCGACCCGGAAGGCAACGAGTTCTGCCTGGTGTGACGCCCACTCCGGAGAGTTCACAACGGCTTCCATGGGAAGGAAGCGGCCAGCAGCCTCCGGGGGTCGACGACCTGTTGACAACTGAATGGAGCCGTCATGGCGGAGCGATCGGTACGGCGTGCCGGGCTGGCCGCGCGCTGGCGTTCGCGGCCGGGTGTGGTGCGCGTGGCCGCCGGGTTGCTCGGCCTGTTCGGGGTCCTGCTGGTGTTGATCGAGGCCGACGAGCGGCAGCTCGGGGTCGACGTGCTGGTGACCAGTGCGGTGCTGTTGGCGAGCGCGGTCGCGCTGGTGTGGGGCGGGCGTGCCGGCTACTGGCTCGGCGTCACGGTCGCCGGCCTGGTCACGGTGCTGCTGCTGGTCGCGCTGGCGCGCGACCCCGAGGTCGTCGGCGGCTTCGTCACCGCGGTCGGCGCCGTGCCCCTGGTCCTGCTGCTCCTGCCGGCCGCCCGCCGTCCTCGCCGGAGGTCACGGACGGCCCGGTCCCCGGCGCGCGAGCAGCCGCAGGCGTGGAGGCGACCGTTCGCCGGCGGCTGGGGAAGCTTCGCCTTCATGCTGCTGGTCGGCGGTCTGCTGTCCGCGGCCGGCGTGGCGATGGCGCTGACCGGTCGAGGCGCCGAGCGTGGCGCCGGCGCGAGCATCGCGTTGTTCTTCTTCGCCTGCGCGCTGATCGCGCCGCTGTTCCGGCCGAGGCGGCGGCGGGGCCGCCCGCGGCTGGAGACGGTCGAGCTGGGGCGGTCGCGGGAACGCGGCGTCGTCGTGCCCTACTCCGGCTCGGGGACGGTCTTGGCGCTGGTGGCGAGCGCCTGCGTGGGGCTGGCGTGCCTGGGGCTGGTGGTGTTCGCCGGCTCGTTCGCCGACGATCCTGGCGAGTCGCCGTGGCCGGTGCGCGTGGTCGGCACGGTCGGCGCGCTGTTCTTCGGCCTGGGGGCGCTCGTGGCCGCGCGTCGAGGCATGGGGCGGCGCTGGCGGCTGGTGCTCACTCCCTCCGCGATCGTGCTGGCGACGGGCCGCGCGCGAACCGTCGTCCCGTGGGATGCCATCCGGGAGGTGCGGGCCACCGAGGTGTCCACCTACGCCCGCGGCGTGCGGGTCAGCGAGCCGTTGATCGGCATCGACCTGAGCAACCCGGAGGCAATCGAGACCGGCCCGCTGGAGCGCCTGCTGCTGCCCCTGAACCGCCGCATCGCCGCCGACCTCGCGCTGCCCATCCGCACGCTGGACGTCGAGCCGTCGCTGCTCCTCCAAGCCCTGCGCCACTACCACCAGCACCCTGACGCCCGGCCCCAGCTCTCCACCGATGCAGCCGTGTCACGCCTGCATGCCGGCCGGCTCACTCAGGCCCAGTCGGCCGGGGATGGGCAAGTCGAGTAGCCGTGAGCTGGGCTTCGCGATGTGCGAGCAGGTCCGGAGCATCGCGGCGGATCGCCTTGCTCCCCAACCGTCCGGCAGGGTGCCTCCCGACGTCCTCCACGTTGTTGAAGATCGCCTACGGCTCCTGCTGAATCTCTGACCAGGGTGCCTGTGTGCGGAAGTTGACGGTGCGCCTCCCGCCGACGTGAAGCGCCGCCTTGCGCTGGCGCGGAGGTTCCAGTCTGCGGGTGACCACATGAAAGGGGTCTCGGACCCCATCACCCGGTCCGAGACCCCTGGGGTCGGAGCGGACGGCAACCACGATGCCATCGACACTCCGGTACCCGTCCCCAGCATGGCCATCATTGCCGGCTCCGGAGAGGCTCAAACCTCATCCCCAAGGTTTGGCGTCCGCCACCCGTGGTGAGACTGGACGTGCAGTCGAACTGGTGTTCGCAGGCGCACAGGAGGACCGACATGGCCCAGCAGGAGCTGCGAGGATCGAACCTCGAGAAGGACCCGGACGACTGGAAGACCGCCGACGAGCCGATGACCGGCGCGCAGGCCTCCTACCTCAAGACGCTGTCGGACCAGGCGGGCGAGCCGTTCGACGACTCGCTGACCAAGGCGGAGGCGTCCAAGCGCATCGACCACCTCCAGGAGGCCACCGGCCGGGGCGCTTCCTAGCGTCGTCGCTCAGAGCGGCAGCCCCGCCTCCAGATAGGACAGGGCGCCGTCCATCAGCGTGTAGAAGTCGGTCGAGGGGTCCTCGGCCCAGGTCATCATGGCGGACAGCGCGACGCCGACCATCGCCCCGGCGAACAGGCGCACCTTGGGGTCGTCGGGGTCGCGCCCGCTCCGCTCGGCGAGCATCCGGGAGATCATCCGGATGGTGCGGATCCACTCGTCGAGCATGGCCGCGTGCAGCTCGGGCGTCTCGAGGATGAGCCGGTTGCGCTCCCATTCCTCCTCCCGCTCCTCGGCCGACATCTCGGCGAGGACCTGCTTGAACGCCGTCCGCATGGCCGGCATCGGCCCCATCTCCGGCGGCAGCGAGCGGAAGGCCCTGATCATCCGCGGGTCGAGGTCGTCCTCCAGGATCACCGCTTCCTTGGTCGGGAAGTAGCGGAAGAAGGTGCTCTGCGAGACGTCGGCGGCCTCGGCGATCTGCTCGACGGTGGTCGCCTGGAAGCCCTGCTCGCGGAACAGGCGCATGGCATGGTGGCGGATCGCCGCTCGGGTCCGGGCCTTCTTCCGCTCCCGGCGCCCGAGCGACGATCCGCTGGCCACCTCAGACGCCTGCATGCTCCGATTCTGCCGGAGCGCTCTCGGCAGCGACAATCGGCGCCGACCTGGACGGCAGCAGCGCCAGCGCCAGCAGCGTCGCCACCACGGCCAGGGCCGCGCAGACACCGAACATGACGTCCATGCCGTGGACGAAGGCGTTGCGCACCACCCCGAGCAGCGGCTGGGAGCCGATCTCCCGCGCGACGGCGACGCCGGTGGCGACGCTCTCGCGGGCGGCGCCGGCCGCCTGGGCGGGGAGCCCGGTCAGGTCCAGCCGCCCGTGGTAGGCGGAGTTGAGCACGGTGCCGAGCACGGCCACGCCAATGGCGCCGCCGACCTGGCGGACCGCCTGGATCAGGCCGGAGCCGACGCCGCCGCGCTCGGCCGTCAGCGCGCCGATGGCCGCGTCCAGCGCGGTCGGCATGGCGAAGCCCGCGCCGAGCCCGATGACGGTGATCCAGGTCGCCACGAAGCCGTAGCCGCTGCCGGCCCCGGTGGCCGCGCCGAGCGCCAGCCCGGCCGAAGTGAGCGCGAAGCCGATCGCGACGGTGACCTTGGCGCCGGCCCGCGGCGCCAGGCGACCGCCGACCCTGGCGCCGATCACCAGGCCGCCGATCAGCGGCAGCAGCCGCAGTCCCACCCCGAGGGCGTCCTCGCCCTGCACCGCCTGGAAGTACTGCGGCAGTGCGAACAGCAGGCCGAACAGGGCGAAGTTCATCAGCGTGGCGAGGATCGTGCCCCAGGTGAAGCTGGCCGAGCGGAACAGGCGCAGATCGACCAGCGGCTGGCCGTCCGGCCGCCGGGTCTCGCGGCGCTGCCAGGCGGCGAAGGCGGCGAGTACCACCGCGCCGGCGGCCAGCGCGCCCAGCGCGCGGCCGTCGCCCCAGCCCTTCTCGCCCGCCTCGATGAAGCCATAGGTCAGGCCGGCGAGGCCGAGGCTGGAGGTGAGCGCGCCGATCACGTCGAGCCTGGCGGCGCGCGGGTTGCGGGACTCCGGCACCAGCACGGCCACGGCGATCAGCCCGAGCACCACCACCGGCAGGTTGATCAGGAAGACCGAGCCCCACCAGAAGTTGTCGAGCAGCCAGCCGCCGACGATCGGCCCGATGGGGAAGCTGGCGGCCGTGGCGGTCACCCAGATGCCGAGTGCCCTTGGCCGCTCCTGGGGCGAGAACAGCACCGGCAGCACCGCCATGGACAGCGGCATCAGGAAGGCGGCGCTGAGGCCGAGCACCACCCGGGCGCCGATCAGCATGCCCGACGAGCTGGCGTAGGCGCAGGCCAGCGAGGCCACGCCGAACACCGCCAGCGCCCCCAGCAGCAGCTTCTTGCGGCCGAAGCGGTCGCCCAGCAGGCCTGCGGGCAGCAGGCTGGCGGCCAGCACCAGCAGGTAGGCGTCGACGAACCACTGGAGCTGGCTGGTGGTGGCGTGCAGCTCGGTGCTCAGCGTCGGCAGCGCGATGCTCAGCACCGTGCTGTCCAGGCCGACCACCAGCAGGGCGAGGGCGAGCGCGCCGAGCGCCCACCACCTCCGGGAACCGAGAGCGTTCATGAGAGTCACAACCTTTCGACAGTTACTCCGAAGTGATAGTCACTCCCATAACCGCGAAGGTCAAGTGGAATCTTGGGAAGGGGCTGGCGCCGGGGGCGTTTCGGGCCGTTGTGTCACGGCCCGCGCTACCCTGGCCGCTTGACGATTGGAGGAGCGGTATGCAGCAACGTGTGCTCGGAAGCGAGAAGCTGACCGTCTCGGCGCTCGGCCTGGGTTGCATGGGGATGAGCCAGTCCTACGGCCCGGCCGACGATCGCGAGTCGATCGCCACCATCCACCGCGCCCTGGACCTCGGCTGCAACTTCCTGGACACCGCCGACATCTACGGGCCGTTCACCAACGAGCGGCTGGTCGGCCGGGCCATCGCCGACCGGCGCGACGAGGTGGTGCTGGCCACCAAGTTCGGCAACCAGCGGCTGGACGACGGCACCCGGGTGATCAACGGCCGGCCCGAGTACGTCCACAGCGCCTGCGACGCCTCGCTCCAGCGCCTCGGGGTCGACCACATCGACCTGTACTACCAGCACCGGGTGGACCGCGGCGTCCCGGTGGAGGAGACCTGGGGCGCGCTGCACGAGCTGGTCGAGGCGGGCAAGGTCCGCCACCTCGGGATCTCGGAGGCGTCCCCGGCGACCATCCGCCGGGCGCACGCGGTGCACCCGATCACCGCGCTCCAGAACGAGTACTCGCTGTTCACCCGCGACCCCGAGGGCGAGGTGCTGGACACCCTGCGGGAGCTCGGCATCGGCCTGGTGGCCTACAGCCCGCTCGGCCGCGGCTTCCTCAGCGGCCAGATCACCAGCCCGGACGACTTCGCGGAGGACGACTTCCGCCGCAACAACCCGCGGTTCCAGGGCGAGAACTTCCAACGCAACCTCGCCGTGGTCGAGCGCATCAGGCAGCTCGCCGACCAGAAGGGCGTGACCCCTGGGCAGCTGGCGATCGCCTGGGTGCTGGCGCAGGGCGACGACGTCGTGCCGATCCCCGGCACCAAGCGCCGCGGCTACCTCGAGGAGAACCTCGGCGCGCTCGACGTGCGGCTCACCCGCGAGGAGCTCGCCGGCATCGAGGAGATCTCGCCGCGCGGCGCCGCCTCCGGCGACCGCTACGCCCCGGCGATGATGTCCGTCATCAACGGCTGAGCTCGGGTCCCGGGCGGGTGGGGGGAGCGCCGGGCTCCCCCCACCACAGGGACGGCTACGCGCGCCCGGCGGCCTGGCGGCCGCGGCGGGAGAGCGCGTCGACGGTGGCGGACAGCAGCAGCACGCCGCCGGTGACCAGGAACTTGGTGGACGACTGGACGCCCAGCAGGTCCATGCCGTTGGCGATCGAGCCGATCACCACCGCGCCGAGCAGGGCGGACCAGGCCGACCCGCGCCCGCCGAACAGGCTGGTGCCGCCGATCACCGCCGCCGCGATGGCGTTCAGCAGCGTGTCGCTGGCGCCGGAGGACTGGTTGACCGCGAACAGCCGCGAGGCGCCCAGGATCCCGCCGGCGGCGGCCAGCGTCGAGGCGAGTATGAAGACCATCAGGCGGACGTTGTCGACCCCGATGCCGGCGCGGCGGGCCGCCTCGCTGTTGCCGCCCACGGCCAGCACGTGGCGGCCGAAGGTGGTCCGCCGGATCAGCAGGTCGACGATGATCACCAGCCCGACGAAGATGATCAGCGCCAGCGGCAGCCCGCGGTCGGCGTTCAGCACCGCCGCCACTGCCAGAACCACCGCCGCCAGCAGGACCATGCGGACCACCAGGGTCCGCAGCGGCGGGACCGGCAGGCCGGCGGCGCTGCGCTGGCGGAACTCCCAGAGCTTGCTGCCGGCGTAGAGGGTGATCACGACCACCGCCAGGATCCAGGTGTCCAGCGGGACGTAGAAGGTATTCTCCAGCCCGCTGATGGTCTTGTCGCTGATGTTGACGGTGCCAGTGTTGCCCAGCACCAACAGCAGGGCTCCCTGCCAGGCCAGCAGCCCGGCCAGGGTGACCACGAACGCGGGAATCCTGAAGCGGGTCGTCCAGAACCCCTGGAACCCGCCGATGAGGGCGCCGGTCGCCAGCCCGGCCAGGATCGCCAGCCATCCCGGGACCCCGTGCTGCACGTTGAGGACCGCCATAATGGCGGCGCAGAGCCCGGACAGGGCGCCGACCGACAGGTCGATCTCGCCGAGCAGCAGCACCAGGACCACCCCGACCGCGATGGTTCCCACCGGGGCGATCTGCAGGACCAGGTTGGTGAGGTTGCCGGGGCTGAGGAAGCGGGAGTTGGCGATCCAGAAGATCAGCCAGATGATCGCGATGCCGAACACCACCGGCACGCTGCCGAGCTCCCCCTGCTGCAGGCGCCGGCGGAAGCCGGCCCATGCGCCGGCGAGGCCGGGCTGGTCGGTGATCAGCCGGGGGTCGAGATCGGAGATGCTCACCGCTCGCTCACCTCCGCCGCCGGTTCCTCCCGCAGGTTCGCGCCGGTGATCGCCGCCACGACCTCCTCGGAGTTGGTCCGCTTGGCCTCCAGCACGCCGACCTGGCGGCCGAGGCGCAGCACGGTGATGTCGTCGGCGACCTCGAACACGTCGGCCAGGTTGTGGCTGATCACCACCACCCCGAGGCCCTGCTCCCGCAGGGTGCGGATCAGCTGGAGCACCTGGGCCGTCTGGGCGACACCCAGCGCCGCGGTCGGCTCGTCGAGCACCACCAGCTTGGGCTCGCCGAGCATCGACCGCGCGATGGCGACCGACTGGCGCTGGCCTCCGGAGAGCGACGCCACTTGGGTGCGGACGCTTGGAATCCGCACGGACAGGCGC
>DASVXQ010000411.1:0-5119 GCA_036392615.1 Actinomycetes bacterium
CGGCTCCGGCGCTCCGCCCGGCGCCGAGGCCGGCTCCAGTGGCAGGGACAGCTCGAAGCGCGCCTTGCCGCCCGCCGCGTCCGGGTCGACGGCGCGCAGCTCGCCACCGTTGGCGTGGGCGAGCTGGCGGGCCATGGCGACCCCGTGGGCCAGGCCGCCGCTCAGCCGGCCGTCCCGCCCGGCCTCCTCGTCGAAGATCCGCTCGCGCCGCTCCGGGGTCACCTCCACGCCGTCGTCCTCCACCGCCAGCACCACCTGCCCGCCCTGGACCTCGGCCGCCAGGTGGATCGGAGACAGCGGCGGGGCGAAGCGATGGGCGTTCAGCACCAGGTTGCCGAGCACGTCCAGCACCTCGTCCTGGTTGACACGCACCGGCAGCCGCTTCTCGGGCGCGTCGGCCACCACCGGCCGGCCCTGGCAGATCGTCCTGGCGAGCTGCTCGGCCACCCGCACCAGGTCGGTCGCGTCGACGTGCTCGTGCTCCGCGGTCGCCCGCTGCGGCGGTCCGGCCTGCTGGAGCTGCTCCAGCTTGCCGGCGAGCTGGTCGGTGTGCTCCACCCCGTTGCCGGCCAGCTCCCGCAGCCAGGCCAGCTGCCGGCGCTCGGCCTCGCCGCTGATCGTGCCCAGCAGCCCCTTCAGCATCGACGTCGAGGCCCGCAGGTCCAGCGCGACCGCCGCGAGCTGGACGCTGTTGATCGTCCCGCCGGCGTCCGCCTGGCGGCGGAACCGGTCAGCCACCACGAACAGGTGCCGGTAGCGCAGCGCCTGCTCAGCGTAGTCACGGCTCAGCTCCTCGGCCCGCTCGGCGGCACGGCCCGCCACAAAGATCGGCACCGCCGGCAGCGCCAGCACCACCGGCAGGATCAGCCGGTGCTCGGCCACCAGCAGCGCCACCAGCACGATGCTGAACTGCACAGCGCCCTCGACCAGCTCGACCTGCGCCTCGCTCATCAGGTAGCCGACCGTCAGCGAGCGCTGCTCGTGCAGCGCCACCGCGATCCGGACCAGCAGGCGATTCACCAGGATCAGCACCGCCGCCGCCGCGATGAACACCGGCACCTGCGCGAGCGTCAGCGACGGCCGGCCGCCGAGCGCCTGGTAGACCGCGCCGGCGGCGCCAATCGACAGGGCGTACTGGGCGGCGTTGAAGGGGATCCGAATGAACGGCTTGCGGTGGATCAGGTCGGCCACCACGCTGGCGATCACGAACACCACCACGGTCACCGGCGCCCCCCAGCCGGTCAGCAGGACCAGCGCGAACGGCCGCGACATGGTGATCTGGTTGGCCACCCCCCGCTGCCAGATGGTGATCCGCATGATCTCCGCGGGCAGCACGCAGGCCGCCAGCACCCAGAACGTCGGGTCGGCGTGGCGGGCGCCCGAGAGCGCGTCGCCCAGCAGCGCGCCGCAGACCAGCAGCCCAGCCGAGATGACCAGGCCGACGTAGACGTCCAAGGTGCTCGGGGAGCGCCTGGCTCGCGAGAAGGGAAGCTGGAAGTGGCTCGCCATCGCGCCGATCCTCTCGAGCGGAATCCCCCAGTGCATAGCAAATAAGAGGGGAGCTTCCCTGTCAAACCACCCGACAGTATCGTTGTTCCGCCAACCAAAACAGGCCCGCAAGCGCGACGGGCCGCCCAGGCGGCAACACCGCCCGGACAGCCCGCGATCGAAGGCGTCTACCACTTGTGCATCGCGCCGCCCGTCATGGCCAGCGTTGCCAGCGCCGCCAGTGCGGTGGCGACGCGGGCCGCGTGGCCCTTGAGGCGAGTCATCCTGTCACCTCCTCTGGGTGGGGTTGTCGCGGCCGGTCGGCTGTGGGGAGCCCCGACCGCTGGGGGAACGGCCGACCGGGTGGCCGGTCGGCCGACGCAACCGTGGGATTCTAGCAGGAATACCTTGAAACGTTCGTTTCGGGCGATCGTTTTAAAGAACGGGTTCGCGCATCCATGTATCGAAATACCAGATGGCGCCGTCACCGCCATTCCCGCCGAGCCCAGGGCCGGGGGTCCGCGGGGTTGAGGCCGAGCGCCGGCATGCCGGGGCCGCCCGGCGCGGCCGGGCGGCGGCCGGCCCGGTCAGCCGCGGAGCTGGCGGAGGACGAACTGGAGGATGCCGCCGTGGCGGAAGTACTCCACCTCGTTGGGGGTGTCGATCCGCACCCGGGCGCGGAACTCCTTGTCGTCGGCGCGGACGGTGACCTCCCGCGGGAACTCGCCGGCGCCGGCGTCCTCGAGTCCGACCACGTCGAAGGTCTCGTGGCCGGTCAGGCCGAGCGACTCGACCGAGTCGCCGTCGAGGAACTCGAGCGGCAGGATGCCCATGCCGACCAGGTTGGAGCGGTGGATGCGCTCGTAGCTCTGGGCCAGCACGGCGCGGACGCCGAGCAGTAGCGGGCCCTTGGCGGCCCAGTCGCGGGAGGAGCCGGAGCCGTACTCCTTGCCGGCGAGGACCACCAGCGGCACGCCCTCCTGCTGGTAGCGCATGGCGGCGTCGTAGATGGTCATCTGCTCCTCGTCGGGAAGGTGCAGGGTGACGCCGCCCTCGGTGCCCGGCGCGAGCCGGTTGCGCAGGCGGATGTTGGCGAAGGTGCCGCGGATCATGACCTCGTGGTTGCCGCGCCGCGCGCCGTAGGAGTTGAAGTCCTTGACGTCGACGCCGTGCTCGGTGAGGTGGCGGCCGGCGGGGCTGTCGCGCTTGATGACTCCGGCGGGCGAGATGTGGTCGGTGGTGACGCTGTCGCCGAGGACCGCCAGCACCCGCGCGCCGCGGACGTCGCGTGGCGGCTCGGGCTCGGAGGGCATGTTCTCGAAGTAGGGCGGCCGCCGGACGTAGGTGGAGTCGGGGTCCCAGGCGAAGCGGGCGCCGCCGGGCACGTCGAGGGAGTTCCAGTGGTCGTCGCCCTCGAAGACCGCGGCGTAGCTCTTGCGGAACATGTCGGACTGGACGGCCTGTCCGATCAGCTGGCTGACCTCGTCGCTGGACGGCCACAGGTCGCGCAGGTACACCGGGGTGCCGTCCCGGGCGACGCCGAGCGGCTCGTTGTAGACGTCCAGGTCCATGGTGCCGGCGATCGCGTAGGCGACCACCAGCGGCGGTGACGCCAGGAAGTTCATCCGGCAGTCGGGGTTGATGCGTCCCTCGAAGTTGCGGTTGCCCGACAGCACCGAGCAGACCACCAGGTCGCTCTCGTCGATCGCCTGGGAGATCTCGGGCGCCAGCGGGCCGGAGTTGCCGATGCAGGTGGTGCAGCCGTAGCCGACCAGGTGGAAGCCGAGCTTCTCGAGGTAGGGGATCAGCCCGGCGCGCTCGTAGTAGTCCATGACCACCTTGGAGCCCGGGGCCAGGGAGGTCTTGACCCAGGGCTTGGCCTCGAGCCCGCGCTCGACCGCCTTCTTGGCGAGCAGGCCGGCGGCCAGCATGACCGACGGGTTGGAGGTGTTGGTGCAGCTGGTGATCGCGGCGATCACCACGTGGCCGTGGTCGAGGTCGAAGCCGGCGCCGTCCGGCAGCCGTACCGGCACCGAGACGTTCGGGCGCCCGCTGACCCCGCTGGGGTCCGGCTCGAACCAGCCGGGCGCGGGGTCGCCGTTGCCGCTCACCGCCGGCGGGTCGCTGGCCGGGAACGACTCGGCCGAGGCCTCGTCCGGACCCGCCGCCTGGCCGGCGGCGTCCTGCGCGGTGGGGGTGGCCTTGGGCTCGGGCAGCATCTCGTTGAGGGCGACGCGGAAGTCGCGCTTGGCGTCGGTCAGCGACACGCGGTCCTGCGGCCGCTTGGGGCCGGCGAGGCTCGGCACCACGGTCGACAGGTCCAGCTCGATCTGCTCGGAGTAGAGCGGTTCGGCGTCGGGGTCGTGGAACAGGCCCTGCTCCTTGGTGTAGGCCTCGACCAGCGCGATCTGCTCCGGCGAGCGGCCGGTGAACTCGAGGTAACGCAGGGTCTCCTGGTCGACCGGGAAGATCGCCACGGTGGAGCCGTACTCGGGCGACATGTTGCCGATGGTGGCGCGGTTCTCGACCGGCACGTTGCCGACGCCCGGTCCGTAGAACTCGACGAACTTGCCCACCACCCCGTGGCGGCGCAGCAGCTCGGTCACGGTGAGCACCAGGTCGGTGGCGGTGGAGCCCTCGGGCAGCTCGCCGTGGAGCCGGAAGCCGACCACCCTGGGGGTGAGCATCGAGATCGGCTGGCCGAGCATGGCCGCCTCGGCCTCGATGCCGCCGACGCCCCAGCCGAGCACGCCGAGCCCGTTGACCATGGTGGTGTGCGAGTCGGTGCCGACCACCGTGTCGGGGTAGGCGCTGCCGTCCCGGACGAAGACGACCTTGGCGAGGTACTCGAGGTTGACCTGGTGCACGATGCCGGTGTCGGGCGGGACCACCTTGAAGCTGTCGAAGGCGTCCTGTCCCCAGCGCAGGAAGGCGTAGCGCTCGCGGTTGCGCTCGAACTCGAGCTCGGCGTTGCGCGCGAACGCCTCCGGCCGGCCGGCGACGTCGGCCACCACCGAGTGGTCGATCACCAGCTCGGCCGGCACCAGCGGGTTGATCCGTGCCGCGTCGCCGCCCAGCTCCACCATGGCGTCGCGCATGGCCGCCAGGTCGACCACCGCCGGCACGCCGGTGAAGTCCTGCATCAGCACGCGGGCGGGCAGGAAGGCGATCTCGGCGGGCTCGGAGGTCCTCGGGTCGAAGCGGGCCAGCCCCTCGACGTCCTCGGCGGTCACGGCGTGGCCGTCCTCGGTGCGGAGCAGGTTCTCGAGCAGGATCTTCAGCGAGAAGGGCAGCCGTGCGACGTCCGCCACCGAGCTCAGGGCGTCGAGCCGGAACATCTCGTAGGACCGTCCCCCGACCTCGAGCCCCGATTGCGCCCCGAAGCTATTGCCTGCCATGACGACCTCCAGCGGTTCCCTCTCCCGTAGCATGTTCGCAAGGCAGAAGGGTACCCACCCGGGCACGGCCGTGACACGGCAGGTGCACAGGAGGATCGAGGACGGATGGATGAGCGCGGTACCGACCGGGGAGCCACCGGCCCGGGGAGCGGGCGGCCGGCTGGGCGCCCCAAGAGCGGCGGCGCCCAGGCCCGCAACCCCAGGGGCCAGCAGGGCGGCGGCTCTGGCCGGTC
>DASVXQ010000412.1:0-2013 GCA_036392615.1 Actinomycetes bacterium
CCCGCTGCCATGCCTACATTCGTTGGCAAACAGCTGTTGACATCGTAGGCTTCGGCGGTACCGTTAGCAACCCTTGTTGGCCTACACTTGTGGGCATACCTGGAGGGCCGGCCGGCGAAGGGAGGCAACGATGCGCGAGCGACGCGGCGCCGAGGCGTCCCCCAGGGACGGTGAGCCGGCCGCCGAGGCGGTGCCCGCCGGGAAGGGCCAGGCCCGCCCACGCCGGTCCGACCGCACCCGGGCGAGCATCCTCGAGGCCGCGCGGCACCGCTTCGCGCGCGACGGCTACGAACGCGCCACCATCCGCGCGATCGCCGCCGACGCGCGCATCGACCCATCCATGGTGATGCGCTACTTCGGCAGCAAGCAGGGGCTGTTCACCGCCGCGGCCGAGATCGACCTGCGCCTGCCGGACCTGCGCGGGGCGCCCCGCTCACGGCTCGGCGAGCGGCTGGTCGCGCACTTCCTCAGCCGCTGGGAAGGCGTCTCGGCCGCCCTGCTGTCCCAGCCGCCGGGACCCGGCGGCGAGCAGGGGCAGGTCGACGAGGCGCTGCTGGTGCTGCTGCGCGCCGCGGTCACCAACGAGGACGCCGCCGAGCGGATGCGCACCATGCTGCTGGAGCAGGTCGCCCCGGCGGTCGCCGCCGTCGCCCCCGACCTGCCCGAGGCCCGCACCGGCATGGTCACCAGCCAGATCCTCGGCCTCGCCCTGTGCCGCCACGTCCTGCGCCTGCCGGCCGTCGCCGAGCTCGACCACGACACCCTGGTCGCCCGCTTCGGCCCGACCATCCGGCGTTACCTGACCGGCCGGCTCCCCCGCTAGCGGCCCGGCGAGCCCGGCCCTCCGTCGCCGCCGGCCGTCTCCAGGTCCGGCTCCGCGGACAGGATCACGTCCTGGCAGCCGTACCGGTCGAGCAGCGGGGCGCCCAGGATCTCCGGGATCTCCAGCCGCACCAGGGAGTCGCCACGGGGTAGGTAGCACCGGTAGCCGTCGTCGCGGCACAGCTCGGCGATCAGCTCCCGGAGCCGGTGGGTCCCGGGTAGCACCTCGACGAACACCGTCGGCCTGCGGGCGCGCAGGTGCTCCCGGCCGGCCGCCAGCAGCGCGTGCTCCTGCCCTTCCACGTCGAGCTTGAGCAGGTCGACCCCGGGCAGCAGCGAGCGCACGTCCACGGTCGGGACCCGGACGGTCCGGCCGACGTGCCGGCGCATCGGCTCCGGCAGCTCGGTGTCCGCGCCGAGGAATGCGACCGTGGGGTTGGCCAGCTGGTCCTCGGGGACGCGCAGCTCGACCGCTGGCGGGCCGGCCCCGGCCAGCGCCGCCGCCGCGACCAGCTCGACGGACTCCACCCCATTGAGCTCGAGGTTGGCGCGGCACACGCGGGTGGAGGCGGGGTACGGCTCCACGGCCACATAGCGCGCGTGCGGCGCCGCCCTCGCCCCCTGCACGGTGAAGTAGCCGACGTTGGCGCCCAGCTCGAGGATCGCGGCGGAGCGCCGGCAGCACCGCCGCCACCACGGCAGCAGCTCGGGCTCCCAGCCCCGCTCCCCGAACCAGTAGAGCTGATGGAGCACCAGCGACTCCGCGTTGACGAAGCGGAGCTCCGGGTTGTCGCCGAGCGCGAAGGTCCGCACGCCTGCCGGGATGCCGCCCCGCCGCAACGCCTGGAGCAGCGCCTCGTGCCCGCGATGCCATGGGGATCGCGACGCCCCGGCGACCGGCCCACGAAGGCGCTCGGCGACCGTGACGGGAAGGCGTCGCACGCCGGCAACCGTCATCCGCCGCGTCCGCAGCCGCAGCCACAGCACCGCCCGGTCGAAGTCCATGCGGGACACGCTAACGCCACAGCTCGCGAGCGTCCCGAAAGCCGCAGACCCCACTCACGACCTCAGCATCGTGAGCCGATGGTGCCTACCACAGGTCACCAACGTTCACACCGCCGCCGCGCGCATGCTCCGGACCTGCGGACGGCGCACGCCTGGATCGGGAGGGACTGACGATGAACGCTCAGG
>DASVXQ010000413.1:0-2335 GCA_036392615.1 Actinomycetes bacterium
CGGGTCCCTGGCCCTGCCCGCCGGGCTGGCCAGGCTGCCCGCCGGGCTGGCCGGGCTGGCCGCCGCCCGGTCCGCCGGCGGCCGCGCCCGCGCGCAGGCTCTGCAGGACCTGCTGGAGCTCGCCGGTGAGCTGGCGCACCCGCTCCAGCGGCGCCTCCTCCTTGACCGCCTGGCGGGCGTCGGCGACCAGCATCTCGGCGCGGGCCCGCTCGTGGGAGGGGACCCGCTCGCCGAGCTCCTGCAGCGCCCGCTCGGCCTGGTAGGCGGCCGAGTCCAGCTCGTTGCGCGCATCGATCAGCTCGCGCACGCGGGCGTCCTGCTCGCGGTTGCGCTGTGCCTCGGCGACCATCCGCTCGACCTCGCCGCGGTCCAGGTTGCTGCTCTCGGTGATCGAGATGGCCTGCTCGGCGCCGGTGTCGCGGTCGCGGGCCGAGACGTTGAGGATGCCGTTGGCGTCGATGTCGAAGGTCACCTCGACCTGCGGGACGCCGCGCGGGGCCGGGCGGATGTTCTCCAGCCGGAAGCGGCCAAGCACCCGGTTGTCGGCGGCGCGCTCCCGCTCGCCCTGGAGCACCACCACGTCCACCGCCGGCTGGTTGTCCTCGGCGGTGGAGAACACCTCGCTGCGGCGGGCGGGGATGGTGGTGTTGCGCTCGATCACCCGGGTCATCACCCCGCCGAGCGTCTCCAGCCCCAGCGACAGCGGGGTGACGTCCAGCAGCAGCACGTCCGGGCCCTCGCCGGTCAACACCGCCGCCTGGATCGCCGCGCCCAGCGCGACCACCTCGTCGGGGTTGACCGTCATGTTGGGGTCCTTGCCGCCGGTCAGCCGCCGCACCAGCGCCTGCACCGCCGGGATCCGGGTCGAGCCGCCGACCAGGATGACCTCGTCGAGGTCGGCGTCGGTCACCTTGGCGTCGCTCATCGCCTGCCGCACCGGGCCCAGGCAGCGCTCCACCAGGTCGGCGGTGATCTGCTCGAAGGTCGAGCGCATCAGCGTGGTGGTCAGGTGCTTGGGGCCGGCGGCGTCGGCGGTGATGAACGGCAGGTTCACCTGCGTCTGGGTCACCGAGCTGAGCTCCACCTTGGCCTTCTCGGCCGCCTCGAACAGCCGCTGCAGCGCCTGCGGGTCCTGGCGCAGGTCGATGCCCTGTTCCCGCTGGAACTGGTCGGCCAGGTAGTCGACCAGCCGGCGGTCGAAGTCGTCGCCGCCCAGGTGGGTGTCACCGGCGGTGGCGCGCACCTCGACCACGCCCTCGCCGACGTCCAGGATGCTGACGTCGAAGGTGCCGCCGCCCAGGTCGAACACCAGCACCGTCTCGTGCTGCCGCTTGTCCAGGCCGTAGGCCAGCGCGGCGGCGGTCGGCTCGTTGATGATCCGCAGCACCTCCAGCCCGGCGATCCGGCCAGCGTCCTTGGTGGCGGTGCGCTGCGCGTCGTTGAAGTACGCCGGCACGGTGATCACCGCCTGGGTGACCCGCTCGCCGAGGAACCTGCCGGCGTCCTCGGCCAGCTTGCGCAGCACCAGCGCGCTGATCTCCTCGGGGGCGTACAGCCGGTCGCGGACCCGGAAGCGGACCATGCCCTCCGGCCCATCGACCACGTCGAAGGTCACCGCCTTGATCTCGTCGCTGACCTCCTCGTAGCGGCGGCCGATGAAGCGCTTGGCGGAGTAGATCGTCCCCTTGGGGTTGAGGATCGCCTGCCGCCGGGCGAGCTGGCCGACCAGCCGCTCGCCGCTGTCGGTGAAGGCCACCACCGACGGGGTCGTGCGCGACCCCTCCGCGTTCGGGATCACGCTCGGCTCGCCCCCCTCCAGCGCAGCGATCACCGAATTGGTGGTACCCAGGTCGATACCCACTGCCTTAGCCATCCAGCATCCCCCTGTGCATGGCCTGACCGGGCCGTGACCGGCGCGGCCGCGCCGACGGGCTCCGGAGACCATTCGAGCCCGCCAGCAGGACCGTGATCCTGCGCGGCGGGCTCGTTGCTGGATCGCCACGGAGCGGCCGTTCGGCGTCGCCGCCCGGACCGCGGGACCGGACTGCGTCCCAGCTTGCAGATGTTCTCGGCGGCTGTCGCTTGCGGATGGCAGAGCGCACGGGACAGGTACCCGTACGCCGCCCAGGCTAACACCCGGTTCGGGCGGCGGCGTTCGGGCCGGTCAGGGCTTGGGGCGGCCCCGGCCGACGAGCAGCATCTGGGTCACCGTCCAGGTGCTGAGGCCGAGCTTGGCGGCGATCTCGTCGGGCCGCATGCCCTGCTGGTTCCAGATCAGCGCGAGGTCGAGCTGGGCCTTGGTCCAGGGGTCCCGTCGCCGGGTGGTGGCGGGCCG
>DASVXQ010000414.1:0-64888 GCA_036392615.1 Actinomycetes bacterium
CGGTCTACTTGTGCAGCGCCTGGAGGACCGATCCCTCGAACGAAGCGGTGACCTTGCCGACATAGACGAACCCGTGCGCGACGACGGGTTGGCCCAACCCACGAAGCGGCAAAAGCAGCCGGCGCGCTCCGTCCGAGGCTCGGTAGGCGGCGAAGCCGTCGGTGGTCTGGGCGTACAGGACGTGGTTGGCCACGGTGGGCGTCCCGCCGGCGTTCAGCCTGTCGGCCGACGTCCAGGCCTGCGCGCCGGTCCTGGCGTCGAGGGCAAGGAGGGTGAAGTCGGCGGCGCTGGTGAAGACCTGGCCGTAGGCCACGGCCACGCCACCGTCGCAGGCCACCACGCGCTGCCACAGCGGGCTGCCATCTTCCAGCCGCAAGGCGTGCAGGTGGCAGACGCCGTCCCCGACGATGCCCTCGAAGGCCGTCTGCAGGTAGACGATGCCGCCCGAGACGGTGGGCACGGCGTTGCCGCACCGGTCACCGGTCAGGGCCGCGCTCCAAAGCGGCGAGCCATCGGCGGCCGCCACCGCAGACAAGGTCGCGCCGCTGCAGAACAGGATGCGGCCCGTCGCGGCGGCCGGCTGGCCCGACCGCTCCGAGGTTGGCACCGTCCACCTGATCTGCCCGGTGCGCGCGTCAACCGCACGCACCTCGTGCGTCAACGGCGGGATGACGTCCTCGTTGGCGCTGCTGACGTAGATGACCCCGTCGGCGGCGGTCGGAGCGCTGGTCTGCTCCCGGTCGCTGATCCTCCAGAGCTGGTTGCCGGTCGCCGGGTCCAGGGCCATGAGGTCCGAGCTGAACGACGACGGGCGGCAGCCGACCTGGCCGACGAGCAAGAGCCCGGCGTGCAGGGCCTGGCCCACCACACAGTCCGTGCGGACCTGCCACTTCGGTCTGCCGGTCCTTGCATTGTAGGCGGCCAGAGCCCCAACGCCCGCGTCGTTGTTCGACTTGGGAACAAAGGCCGTGCCGTCGGCCACGATCGGGGTGCCCACATTGCCCTCGAGGGTCTCGGAGGGGGTCGAGATGAGGCCGGGCTGCTCCCAGGCGACGTGCAGGTGGCCGACGTTGTTGGGGCTGATCTGTCGCTCGTCAGGGTTGAAGCTGGTGTGCGCGGGGTCGTGCCTGCCCTGGGGCCAGTCGCCCTTGACGGCCGTGACGGTCCTGGCCGCCGTGGTGGCACTCGCGCTGACGGCAGGGAGCGCCGCCCGGGCTGCCGTGGTGGTGACAAGGGGCAGCACCAGGGCGGTCAGGGTCGCCAATACCCAGAGCCTGCGACGACGCATGGTGCGCTCCTTCCAGGGATCCGCGATGACGCTGGTCGCATTCCGGGCGGCGCCAGGCAACCACGCCACCTGGGCAGTCCTAGCAGTTCTCACCAAAAGTATCAATCGTTGTTTTTCATAGCAATCGATGCCTGACGCGCGGCGCGGCACCGAGCCCGGCGAGAATCGCGGCGGCGCCCTCGACGCCTTCCCTGCCCAGTCGTGGAAACCACCCGGCTGCCGGCGCGGTCGCCAGCTGGCCACCCGCCGGGCTTGATCGTGGAGAATGCTCGGCCCTGCCGTGGCCTCTTACCAACGGAAGGAATCATCCCGTTGGAGTGATGCATGAGGCGACTGGCGGTCCTTCACTGGGCACTGCCCGAGTCGACGGATCTGGGCAAGACAGCTACGGGCTGGGGCGGCCATGGACCTCGCCAAGTCCGGATGGACCAGTCTGAACGGCGTCGCCATGGCGTTGCTCGGGGACCGGGATCCGGAAGGCGCCCTGCCGCTCAGACCCTACATCGAGCGCCGGATTGTGAAGCTCCTGCCGGCCGTAGGGGATGGTGATGCAGATGGCCAGGGAACTCGAGTCCAGCGGGCAGGAGGACGTCGAGGTCGAGCGGCTGCGCGCCGAGGTCGCCAGTCTTCGTTCGCAGCTGAGCCAGAGGAGCCAGAACGGTGAGCCTCGCCCCGCAGAGGGCGGCCGGGGCACGCGGCAGTGGTGGCGCACGAGCCTGGCCATCCTGCTCATCGTGGTCGCCTGCGTGCTGGCGCCACTGTCGGTGGTGGCCGTGTGGACCAAGAACCAGGTGACCAACACCGACCGGTACGTCCGCACCATGGCGCCGCTGGCCAGCGACCCCGCCGTCCAGAACGCCCTGGCCAACCGGATCACCAACGCGATCTTTGCCAGCATCGACGTCACGGCCCTGACCGACCAGGCCATCGACGTCCTGGCCAAGCAGGGGCTGCCCCCCGCCCGCGTCGCGCAGCTGCGAAGCCTGGAGCAGCCGGTCGCCAACGGCGTGCAGAGCTTCACCCATTCGCAGGTCAGCAAGATCGTGCAGAGCGCCGCGTTCGCCAACGCCTGGGTGCAGGTCAACCGCCAAGCGCACGCCGCGCTGGTCAAGGCGATGACCGGCAAGGGCGGCGGGGCGGTCACGGTCCACAACGACACCGTGACGCTGGATCTTGGGCCGCTGATCCACACGGTCAAACAGCAGCTCACCGCCTCCGGGTTTGGTCTGGCCGCCAAGATCCCCGAGACGAACGCCTCCTTCGTGCTGTATGAGTCCCCCGCGATCACCAAGGCGCACAGCGGCTTCAACCTGCTCGACACCCTCGGAATCTGGCTGCCGGTCATCGTGCTCGCGCTGATCGCGCTAGGGGTCTACGTCGCCAAGGGCCACCGCCGCGCGCTCCTCGGCGCGTGCCTGGGCGTCGCCGCGGGGATGATCGTGCTGGCGCTTGGGCTGGCGATCTTCCGATCGGTCTACCTCAACGCGTTGCCCGCCAGCGTCTCGCATGCCGCCGCGGCGGTCCTGTACGACACGCTGGTGCGCTACCTGCGCCTGGGGTTGCGTGCGGTGCTGGTCCTGGCGCTGGTGATCGCCATCGCCGCGTTCCTCACCGGCCCGTCGGTCACGGCCGTGCGAACCCGCGACGGCCTGGCACGCGGGCTGGGTTGGCTGCGCGGTCGCGGCGAATCGGTGGGGTTGCGGACCGGCCCGGTTGGCGGCTGGGTCTACGCGCACAAGCAGCTGCTGCGCATCGGCGCCGTCGCGGTGGCCGGGCTGGCGCTGGTGTTCTGGGGCCAGCCCACCGGCAAGGTCATCATCGTGCTCGCCGCGCTGCTCCTGATCGTGCTCGCACTCATCGAATTCCTCGGACGGCCACCCGAGGCGAGCCCCAGCGCCCCACCACCCCCGGCATGACAGGTCGGAGGCCCACCCGGGCGCTGCCCGATCTGCGAGCGAATCCAGACGTTCAAACTCCACGCTATTCATCCGCTGAGATGATGTGGACCCGCGTGATGTCGAGTTCCTCGGGACGGCGCTGCTCGAGCTGGTCGCCTCCCAGCGCCAGGGGCGGTCCGGCCTCGACAAGCGCGATACGTACGCTGCCTCGCCATTGCCACGGCGACATTTCGGCCGCCTGAGTTGAGATTGCATGAATCTCAGGTGCGACCTGTGAAGGCCAGGTCCAGCCTGGGAGAATCCGCGACGGCTCCGACGGCCGCGCCGCGGGTCAACAGGTAGCGGGGCGCTCAGACGGCCGGGCGGAGTACCTGCAGGGCCCGAGCGGTGACCCGCTCGACGTCACCGGGCTGCAGCAGCGACCCGTGCCGGACGGTCTCGGCGAGCCGCCGGTGGGGCACCACCTGGACGCTGCCCACTGTGCGCCCCTCGGGCAGCGTGCCGCCGTGGACGCACAGCAGGGGCCGGACGGGGATCGAGGAGCCGTCCGCGAAGATGTCGGCGATGGCTGCCGCCTCCCAGCGCAGCTCGGGCAGCGGGCCGGCGGTGGTGCCGCGTCCAGGCCATGGCGACCTCCCCTTGGCCCCGGGCAGCGATGGCAGTCGGACGCGCTGCCAGGACTGGATGACCCAGACCCCGGTTGGGCCGACCACCAGGTGGTCGAGGCTGGCCGACCATCCAGGCAGGGTGACGTCGTGCAGTACCAGGTGGCCTTCCCGCTCCAGTGGCCGTAACGCCTCGGCCGTGCGGCGCTGCGTCGCGGCTTGGCGGCGCCACACGCTGGCGCTCGCGGACGGGCGGAAGCGTAGCCGCCCACCGGTCACCAGCCCTGCCACCAGGGCCATGGTCCACCCCAGCCAACCACCGACCGTCAGGCCGATCAGCAGGCCACCGCCGATGGTCGCGGCAGCCAGCGTCCCCACGCGCCACCACCAGCCTCGGCACCAGGCCTCCAGCTCCTCCTCACGGTGGCGCAGGTAGGCGGCTCGCGCGGATGCACCAGGTTGACTGTCGCGTGGGTCGAGGGCTGACCGCTCCCGTACGACCTTTCCGGTGGATGCGGTCCAGATCTCCTCCGCCAGCTCGCGCACCCGCTCGGAGTCCAGCCGCCGGACCGCCAGGCCCGCGCAGCTTCCGTCAGGCCGTGCGCGGCAGCAAGCGTGGTTGTGATCTTCGTGGCGCCTGCCAGCCATCCTGCCCCTCCCGCATCGTCGTCGCAGCCCGTTCAGGCGGTCACGTCGTGCACATCACGGCGGGCAGCGCCAGACCATGAACACCTCCAAGGACAATGACCAGCGCGAGGTGCCCACGCCGACCCGCAGCCCGCCAAGGATGCACGCTGGTGCCACCATCCCAAGGGCCCGAGTGGCAGTCATCGCCCGGTGAGGATGAGATGTCGGCGAGTGACGCCGCCGGGCCCGGCGTGACCCGCGCCCGCCGTGGAACGTCAGGATGAGCGGCTCCGACGCCGAGCGCTGCTGGTCCTGACCGCCTGCCTGGAAGCGCGCCCGGCTTCTTTGGACGACCCGGCGCGCGGACGAGGGGTCCTGGCTGCTCTGGCCTCGCTTCGACTGGACACTGGGACTCTCCTCAGCGTCCTGCCGCGGGCGCCGCCCGCCGAGGGTCGCCTGGCGACCCTGGAGGCCGCGCCAGCGCCCGAAGCCATCGTTGCCACGCCACCCCGCACGGCGCCCGCGCCAAGTGACGCCCCCGCGCTGGCCGCCCTGCCGCCCAGCCTGGCGCCGGTGCCGAGCGCCGATCCAGCCGACCGCGCGACACTCCCAGCAGGCTGCTTGACCGCGTCGGGTACCTTCTCCTGCCAGACACGTATCGCGTAGCCGGCGATCGCGCCGACCAGCCCGGCGACGACCCACTCCTCCATCGGGCACCTCCTCGAGCCGCGCCCGTACGAAGCCAACTCGACGGGCAACGATCCCACCACACCCCGCCTTCGCCGCTCGGGCATCACCCCGATCGGACGAAACCGCTCCGCCAGAGGCGCTTCATCCCATCGGCGCGATGCGTGAGGCGAGCGTCTGTGGGGATCCCTGGGGGCCGCGTACGGCAGCGTGGCCGCCGAGGCGGGCAGCCAGGTCACCCCTTCTGGATGATGACCGGGCCGCGCGGCGCCCCGAGACTGGCTGCTCGGAGGTGATGAGTGAGATGGCCACTGGCGAGCGGCGGACACCAGGGCACGCGAGCGTTGCCGAGCGGTGGCTCGCGCGCCTGAGCCTGGCGGCCGTTGCCGCGGCGGTGCTGGTGATGCTGGGCGTGGCCGGCGCCAAGAGCCTGGTCCTGGTCGCGGCGGCGGTGGGCGCGCTGATCTTGATCGCGGCCGGCGGGTGGTGGGCGCTGACCCATCGGGGCGTGCTGCGATGGTTGGCGGTCGCGCTCGTGGTACTCGTGCCGGCCGTTCTGCTCAGCCTCTACGTCCTCGCCCAGCTGACCTGGCTGGTGCTGCTCACGCTCGGGCTGTGCGCGGTGGCGGTCGTCGCCGGGCGGGCCGCCTTGAGCCGGGACGTCACCCCCAAGCGGATGCCGGAATACGAAGCCACGCCGCCGAAGCGGCCCTTCCTGATCATGAATCCCCGGTCCGGTGGCGGCAAAGTGGCGAAATTCGGCCTGGTCGACAAGGCCAAGGCGCTCGGCGCGGACGTGGCCCTCCTGGAGGGACCGAGGACGGTCGACGTGGCCGAGCTCGCGCGCAAGGCGGTGGCCGATGGCGCCGACCTGCTCGGCGTGGCCGGCGGCGACGGAACGCAGGCACTGGTGGCAGGTGTCGCCGCCGAGCACGACCTGCCGCTGCTGGTGATCTCCGCGGGCACCCGCAACCACTTCGCCCTGGACCTCGGACTCGACCGTGAAGACCCGTCGCGCTGCCTGGACGCGCTGACCGACGGCGTCGAGCTGCACGTCGACCTCGGCCTGATCAGTGGGCGTCCGTTCGTCAATAACGCCTCGTTCGGCGCCTACGCCACCGTGGTGCAAAGTCCCGCCTACCGCGCCGACAAGGCCCACACCACCTTGGACATGCTCCCTGACCTGATTGCCGGTCATCGTGGACCCCGCCTGCAGGCGCGCACGGCGGACACGAGCATCCAAGGCCCGCAGGCGGTACTGGTCAGCAACAACACCTATGGCATGGGCGACGTCGCCGGTCTCGGCCGCAGGGCACGGCTCGACGGGGGGGTGCTCGGCGTCGTCGCCATCAAGGTTGGCAGCGCCATGCAGGCCGCCGGCCTGCTGCGAGGCCGGCACGCCCAGGGCCTCACCATCCTCTCCGCCAGCGAGGTCCTCATCGACGCTGACCAGCCTGACATCCCAGTCGGGGTCGACGGCGAGGCGCTGTCGCTGCCAACGCCGGTGCACTGCACCATACGGCGCGACGCCCTGCGGATCAGGGTCCCTCGCCATCGTCCGGGCGTTCCCCCGCCCAAGCCGCAGATGGACTGGCGGCGGCTGCGCAAGATGGCCCTGACCGTCGCCTGGGGCCGCTGATTCGCGGCCGCGCGGCAAGCGCGGTTGCCACCCATCTGGAATGCGGCCTGCATTGAAGAGGTGCAGGCGTGGCGTTAGGCTCGTGCGCGGTGACGATTGTATGGGGGGTCTTCCACCAGGACCCGGGACCATCGTTCCTGGTCAGGGCTATCATTCGCGTTGCTGGAGGCGAAGCTCCGGCCACCTCCGGCGCGCCCCGGCATCGTGCGCCGGACCGCGCTGGTCCGCCGGCTGCTGGACGCGCGCGCCGTGCCGGTGATCTCGGTCGTCGCCCCGCCCGGCTATGGCAAGACGACCGTGTTGTCCCAATATGCCGAGGCGACCGGACGGCCGCTGGCGTGGATCTCCGTGGACCAGCACGACAACGACCCGGTGGTCCTGCTGACCAACATCGCCCTGGCGCTTGACCGGGTTGAGCCGATCAACCCCGAGATCTTTCACTCCCTCGCCTCGCCAGCTGCCTCGGTGGTCGCCAGCGTCCTACCCCGGCTGGGGTCGGCCCTCTCCTCGATGGGCCAGCCGATCACTCTCGTGCTCGATCACGTGGAGCAGCTGGAGGACCCGCTCTGCCGGGACGTGGTCGCGGAGCTGTCGCTGCGCCTCCCGGACGGCTCGCAGCTGGCGGTGGCCGCCCGCGACACCCCGCCGATCCCGGCTGCGCTCCTGCGGGACCACGGTCACCTTCTGGAGATCGGCGTCGGCGACCTCGCGATGGATGAGTGGGAGGCGCGGGCCCTGCTGGAGGGCGCCGGCGTCGAACTAGAGGCGGCGGACACGACCGACCTCACCCGGCGGACGGAGGGCTGGCCGGTCGGTCTGTACCTGGCCGCGCTGGCCCTGCGGGCCGGCAACCCGCCGGCGAGCGCCGGCGCGGCGTTCACCGGGGACGACCGGCTCCTGGCCGACTATCTGCGGTCCGAGCTGCTGGACCGCCTCTCACCGGGCAGGGTGTCGTTCCTGACGCGGACCTCGGTGCTCGACCGGCTGTCCGGGCCGTTGTGCGACCACCTCCTGCGCGGCGGTGACTCGGGCACCGTGCTCACGTCGCTGGAGCACTCGAACCTCTTGGTGATCGCGCTCGACCAGGACCAGGAGTGGTACCGCTACCACCACCTGTTCCGCGATCTACTTCGGTCGGAGCTGGAGCGCCGCGAGCCCGACCTGGTGCCGGAGCTCCACGCCCGCGCGGCCGGGTGGCTCGAGGCCAACGGCCTGCCCGCGCTGGCCATCGACCACGCCCAGGCCGCGGGCGACGCCGATCGGGTCGCCCGCCTGGTCGGCGGGCTGGCGCTGCCCGCCTACGCCGGCGGTCATGTCGAGACGGTCGAGCGCTGGTTCGACTGGTTCGAGCGGCAGGGCCTCCCCGGACGGTACCCGCCGATCGCCGTGCTCGGAACCCTGGTCAAGGCACTGGGCGGCAACGCCGCCGGCGCGGAGCGCTGGGCCGACGCGGCGGAGCGCTCGCCGTCCGAGGGGACGCTACCCGACGGCAGCTCGATGGAGAGCTGGCTGGCGCTGCTGCGGGGGCTGCTGTGCCGCGACGGCGTGGAGCGGATGCGGCGCGACGCCAAGCTTGCCCTGGCCGGGCTCCGTCCGCAGAGCCAGCTGCGAGCGACGGCGCTGCTGCTGCAGGGACTCTCGTACATCCTCGGGGGCGACGCGCAACGGGCCGACCCGATCCTGGTGCGCCCCCTCGACGCGGCGATGGGCAGCGGCGCGATGCCCGCCGCGACGGTGATCCTGGCGGAGCGCTCGATTGTGGCGATGGACCGGCAGGCCGTCGGCGAGGCTGACGCGCTCGCCGAGCGCGCGCTCGACATCGTGCGGCGCGGCCACCTGGAGGACTACAGCCCGAGCGCGCTGGCCTACGCGGTGGCGGCCCGCGCGGCCCTGCGCCGGGGCGAGGCGGCCGGGGCCCGCGAGCACCTGGCTCGGGCGGCCCACCTGCGCCCCCAGCTCAGCAGCGCGATCCCGACGCTGGCGGTCCAGACGCTGCTCGAGTTGGCGCGTGCCTCCCTGGGGCTCGGCGACGCCGCGGGCGCCAGGGTGGTCATGCGGGAGGCGGCGGACGTCCTCCAGCAGCGACCCGACCTCGGCGCCCTTCCCAAGCAGGCGGCCGAGCTGTGGATGGAGCTGGACGCAATCCGCGGCGGGACCGTGGGCGCCTCCGCGCTGACAGCAGCCGAGCTGCGACTGCTTCCGCTGCTGGCCACCCACCTGTCGTTCCGCGAGATCGGCGAGCGGCTGTACGTGTCGCGGCACACGGTGAAGACGCAGGCGATCTCGATCTACCACAAGCTCGGCGTGTCCTCCCGTGGTGAGGCGATCCAACGCGCCCGCGAGGGCGGCCTGCTGGTGCATAGCGCGGCCCGCGGCGCATCGCCCTTTCATACGCATCGGACGATGCCGCCACCCCGGTGGCGGTGTTCGCCTGGAGACAAGCACGTGACCGCCAGCTCGGGTGCCTGGACGGTCCAGGAGGAGATGCACGTGCCGGTACACGAAGAGAACCTACGGCGGCTGGCCCTGCACGACGAGGACTGGATCTCGTCGATGCTCGCCATGGACGTCAAGAACGTCGCGGTCTCCGGCCTGGACGCGAGGACGCACGCGCTGGTCCGCCTGGCGGCGTTGATGGCGCTCGGGGCGTGCCCGGTCTCCTACCAGTCGAACATCGAGGCGGCGCTGGCCGCGGGCGCGACCGCCGATGACGTGGTAGGGGCGCTGATCGCGGTCGCGCCGATCATCGGGCTCCCACGGGTGATCTCGTCCGTCCCCAGGATCGCTCCGGCGATCGGCTACGACCTGGACGCGGCGCTGGAGGCGTTCGACGGGGATCCCTACTGATGACCCGGGAGCCGCTGGCGACGAGGCCTATTCCCGCCAGCTTCGTGGCACCCAGGCGCTCACGACCTTCGCGACCGCGGTGACGAGGAACAACTGGCCCACGAGCGCCTCGAGCACGGCGAAGCTCTGGCCCGGGTTGCCGGCCGGGACAAGGTTGCCGTAGCCCGTGGTGGTGAGCGTGATGAAGCTGAAGAACAGGTCCTGCGCGAGGGTGCCGTCGCCGTTGGCGCCGAAGAACGGCGCCATCTGGACGACGCCCAGCAGCCGGTACGCGAACGCGAACGCCATGCCGATGAACAGGTAGGCGGCCAGGGCCCCGAGCAGGGTTTCCCGGTCCACCGTTCGGCGGTAGCCGATGTGACGGACGATCGAGGCGGGGGCCACGAAGTACAACGCGGCGGCCGCCGTGAACGCGAAGGCCAGGAACCACCCGTCCCCCCGGGCGACGAGATTGGTCACCGCGGCGATGCCGGCCAGGATGAACAGCACGGTAACGGCCACTCTGAGCTCCCGCCGCGTCATCGAGATGCGCAGCGCCAGCCAGACGGTGGCCATCTGGACGATCAGCAGGATCGACGTGCCAATCCTTCCCGTCGAGGACGCCGCCAGGACGTAGGTCGCCAGGATCATCAGCAGCGCCGGCCCGTAGCTGCTGGACGACCAGAACGAGCGCACCAGGCGGCGCGGGTCCCGGCCGGCCCGCTGCCTGTTTCGTGACGACTGTTTCACCCTCATTTCCTTTGGCACGCGGCGACTGCCAGCAGGTCGCGGCCCGCTACCCCAGCAACAGGCCGAGGTCTTGAGCGCGCCGGATCGCCCCACTGCGGGACGAGACGCCGAACTTCCGGTAGATCGAGATCGCCTGCGTCTTGACCGTGTGCGGCGAGAGGTCCATCCGCTCGCCGATCTCGCGGAAGCAGCGGTAGGTCGCCAGCTGTGGGAGCAGTCGCAGCTCCGCCGCGGTGAGCAGCGACGCCACCACGACGTCGGTGCGAATGGTGTCGAGCCGGGCCGCCAGCTCGTCGGCCTGCTCACGAAGAACCCCCAGGTCGGGCCAGCGGTGGAGCGCGTCGTCGACCTCTCGGAGCAGGTCTTTGGCGCCACGCACGTCCATCAGGGCGGTGCGGGCGCGGATCAGCTCCAGCACGGTCTGGACCCCGTAGAACGGCACGGCCTCGGTGCAGCGGGGCCGCAGCCGCTCGGCCCGGTCGAGGTGCTCGCGCGCCGCGGGCATGTCGCCGCGGTGAATGGCCAGGCGGGCCCCCACGGCGTACAGCAGCGTGCTGCTGGCGTAGTCGTCCAGGCGGTGGTCGCGCACGACCGCGCCCGCCCGTCCGGCGAGGCTGGTGGGCTCGTTTGAGTCGTCCCGGTCCATCGCCAGCGTGGCGCGCTCGGCGAGCGCGACCGAGACGGTCTCGGCCGCGCCGAGGTCCTCCGCCACCTCGGCCGCGCGGGCCAGGGCGGTGTCCGCGCCGTCGATGTCCCCGGTCAGGCGCTGCGAGATCCCCGGGAGGAGCAGCGCGCGCGCCCGCCAAGGGCTGGAAACGGGCAGCCGCTCCAGCGCTATGGCGGCGTCCTTGCCCATCCGCTCGGCGCCCTGGCGGCACATCCCCGCCTGCAGCACCGCCAGCCATCCATCGAGTGAGGCGCTGCCGTCCGGCAAGGGCTCCTCGAGCGATCCGCCCGTGGCCTCGTCCGCCCAGCGCTCGGCGTCGGCGGGGTGACCCGCGAGCAGGTGGACCCAGGCCCCGAGCACCGCAATGCCCGGATAGCGCTGAACCAGCCGCTGGTCTTCGAACCAGTCGAGCCACCGCTGCAGGGTGGCGGCGCGCCCCTGGTTGTAGACGGAGAGCGCGGCCTCCAGGACCAGGCGGGCGACCCGATCGGCGTCGCCCGCCTGCATGGCGTATTCGACGGCGTCCTCGGGCAGGCCATTGCGCTCGCACCACTGCGCCGCGCGGCGGGTGAGCGCACCGGCCAGACCGGGCTCGCGGCGCTCGAGTTCCGAACGCAGCAGCTCCTGGAACAGTTGGTGGTACCGGTACCACCACCGGTTACGGTCGAGTGGGACCAGCAACAGCCTTGATCGCTCCAACGACTCAAGCACTTTGCCCGACCCCGAGCGCTCGAGCACCGCGTCGCAGAGCGGCCCGGACAGCCGGTCGAGCACCGAGGTCCGCGTCAGGAACCGGACGTGCTCGTCGTCCAAGCCCTCCAGGAGCACGGATCGTAGGTGGTCGACCACAAAGCGACTGTCGGCCACCCACGCCGTGCTTGGACGCTGGGGAGACCGCATCCGCAGCGAGAGGCCGGCGAGGTGCAGCGCGACCGGCCAGCCCTCCGTGCGGCGGGTGAGCTCGGCGACGTCGGCCTCGGAGACGTCCACCTCGACCCGGCGGAGCAGCGAGGAGGCCTCGTCCTGGTCCATCGCGAGATCGTCGGGGCCGATCTCGACCACGCCGCCCTCGGCGCGCAGCCGCGCGACCGGCAGCGGCGGCTGGGCCCGGCCAGCGAGAACCACCTGCGACGCTCCACGGAGATGCCTGGCCAGCTCCACGAGCGCGCCCAGACCATCCGAGTGCTGGAGCCGGTGGGCGTCGTCGAGCACCACCACGCCCGGCTCCTCTCGGCAAAGGGCGGCGACGTCGGTGAGCAGGGTGGTGGGGTCATCGCCGTGCCGGTCGACGGAGAGCCAGGCGAACGGCCGCGGGTCCCGCTCTGCCCACTGCTTCAGGAGCGTCGTCTTGCCGTACCCGGGCGGCGCGACGATGGCGACGACCGGGACGGCGCTTGAGGCCTTCAGGCGCTCGAGCAGGTCAGTCCGAGGCACCGTATCGCGGCGCAGTTTGGTCGGTCCTGTCTGGATCATCACGGGCCCCCCTGGACCGCGGATCGCAGATGCTCGCTGGCGGCGGGTCCCCGAGGTTGCGGGCTCCGCCGCGGTTGCGTCCCGCAACGAACTGGTCTCCGTGTCACCCTAGAGGCATCGGCATGCCCCCTCGTGGAGACCAACGCCCCGGGACCTCCCGGGACCCATCGTCGCGCTCACGGTGTCCGGGCCGGCTCCTCGACCGGCGTCGCCGGGGCTCGGGCCGGGGCCTGGGCCGGCGCCGCGGGCGCGGGCCTTCTGAGCCTGGCGGAGATGACATAGCTGACGACCACCGCCACGATCACCAGCGGCATGACCGCCAGGCCGTCCGACAGCAGCAACAGCGTGGCCAGCAGGACCGAGGTCAGCGGCAGGCCGAGCATCGCCACCGACATCGCGCCGATGCCCATGGCGACGGCCGGCACCAGCGGCAGGCCGGGAAGGTGAGACATCGCGATCCCGCCGGCAGCGCCCAGGAACATCGCCGGAAAGACAGGGCCGCCCCGGAAGCTGCTCAGCGACGCCCCGTAGGCGAGTCCCTTGCAGGCGACCAGCAGCACCAGCGCGCCCACCGAGTAGGCGGCGCTGTTGGAGATGAGCGGTCCCATCGCTGTCTGTCCCGAGAACAGCACGTCCGAGGAGCTCTTGCCGGTCGCCTCGGCGTAGGCGATCGCCAGCCCCGCGATAACCAGGCCGATGACCGGGGTGAGCAGCACGACCCTGCGCTCGACGGCGCGCCTGACCAGCAGGGCGAGCTGGCGGATGCCGACGCCGAGCAGCGCCGCGGCGACACCGACGACCAGGGCCCAGCCGAACTGGGCGAGGTCCGGCCGCGCGAACTTGGGAAGGTCGGGCAGCGCCAGCGAGAAGGTCCCAAAGCCGGTCCAGGCGTCCAGGCCGACGAAGATCAACGAACCGATTCCGGCCGCCAGCAGCCCCGGGACCAGCACCAGCCCGAGCATCGGCCCGCCGATCCCCGCCACCTCCATCAGCAGGAACGCGCCCAGGATTGGCGAGCCGAGCAGCGTGCTGATGGCGGCGAAGCCGCCCGCCGAGGCCAGCACGGCGATGGCGCTGGCGGGGGTGTCGCGCCTGGCCAGCCGCACGGCCCAGACGGCCAGTCCGCCGCCGAGGGCAATTAGCGGCATCTCGGGCCCGAGCACCACCCCGAAGGTGAGGGTCGCCAGGGCCGCCAGTGTGATGCCCGGCAGTTCGACGGGGGAGGGCGCACCATGTGGCTTGAACCCCTCGGCCGGCGACTCGCCACCGCGTCCGGGCAGGTAGCGGATGGTCAACCCGACCAAGACGCCGGCGACGGCCAGCAGTGGGACGGGCCACCAGACCGGCGCCCCGTGGAAGCCCAGTCCCTCGGGAAGGTCGGTGAAGACCCATCCCTGCATGAGGCTGACCAGCTTGAGGAAGCCGAACGCCGCCGCGGAGACCGGCACCCCGAGGACCGCGGCGAACACCAGGAGCCGCAGGTAGGCCTGGCTGCGGAGGAGCGCGACCGGGTCGGGCCGCGAGGAGGCGGGATCGGTCGAAGCGGAAGAAGTCATCGGCAGCTCCAGCGCTGAGGAACCGTCGCGGCGATGGTCCTTGGACGGCCGTGCGCGCGCATCACCCGATCTGGGGGAACGAAGGGGTGGTGGGCGATGGATCATCCCATTTGGGCGGATGTGGCCGCCGGTCTCCACAGTTGCCATGGAACCCGAGAGATGGGAGCGGTGATGCCATGGCTCTGGGTCGTGGCGCCGCGGGTGCTGAACGGCGCCACAACCCTCACGGGTGCCTGCCCGATGATCGCGATCCCTGCGCTCGTTTCGCCCCAACAGGGTGATGGAGGGCTCGCCTCGGTGCGCCAGCCTGAGCTGGTCACGACCTCATCCGCGCAGGACAGGAGGAGCCATGCAGGAGCAACGCTCGGATGTGGGGGCAGGATGGGTTGGGCGCCCTGCTGAAAAGCGGCCGCTTCTACGCCGCTGCCGCCAACTACCCCTACGGTTCCAGCGTGACGACGTGGGGTTGGATCGTGCTCATTGGCGGCCTCATCGTCCTGCTGGCAGGGTTCTACGTGATGCGGGGAGCGCTGTGGGCCCGGATCATGGGAATCACGCTCGCGTCGCTGTCGGCGTTGGTGAACTTCTTCTTCATTCCCTTCTACCCGTTCTGGGCGCTCATGGTTATCGCGCTCAACATTTTTGTCATCTGGGCGCTGGCGGCTCATGGCAGAGCGCTGGCGCAGGAACTGCGTTCTCCAGAGGCTCCCGCCCAGCTCGACAGCAACCGGTCCGATGTGATGGGGGGATGAGAAATACGTAGCGCTCGCCCAGAGCTGCCGAGCTGCCGGGCGGCCGGCGCCGGCCCCGCTCCGGCGTTGACCGGCCGCCCCGAAGTCTCACGATTCGGGCCATAACCCCGGCCGCCCCGATCGGGGAGGACGATATTCGTGCGAGTGCTGTGGCCGGGCATGCTGTGGGCGCTACTGCTGCTGCCGGTGGCCATCGCCGCGTACCTGCTCGGCCAGCGACGCCGCACCAGCTACACGGCGCGCTTCGCCAACCTGGACCTGCTCGCCAACGTGGTTGCACGTTCGCCGGGCTGGCGTCGCCATCTCCCAGCTGTGCTGTATCTGCTGGCCCTTGCCTGCCTGCTGCTGGCGCTGGCCCGCCCGCAAGCGACCGTCCTGGTCCCCAAGCAGCAGGCCAACGTGATCCTCATCATGGACGTCTCACGCTCGATGACCGCCGTCGACGTCGCCCCCTCCCGGCTGGTGGCCGCCGCCGACGCCGCCGGCGGGTTCGTCGACCGGCTCCCCAACGGCTTCCGAATCGGGCTGATCAGCTTCTCCACCACCGCCCAGCTCGTCGCTACGCCCACCACCGACCGCCAAGCCGTCCACGACGGGCTGAGCTCACTCCGAGCGAAGGGCGGCACTGCCATCGGCGACGCCATCGAACGCGCCCTGGATCTGCGGAGACCGCCCCCCACCAGCAGCTCCGCGAACGTCCCAGCCCGCCCGGCCCCCGACCCGGCGCTCCGCACCCTGCCGATGGCGTTGCTGCTGCTGTCGGACGGCGCCAACACCTCCGGCCGCACGCCACCACAGCGCGCCGCTGACGACGCTCATCAGCTCCGCGTGCCGATCTACACCATCGCGCTGGGCACCCAGGATGGCACCGTCAACTTGCCCGACCTCTCCGGCCAACCCCGCATGACCTCCGTACCGCCAGACCCTGGCGGCCTCCAGCAGATCGCACAGCGCACTGGCGGGCAGGCCTTCACCGCGCCCACCGCGACAAACCTTGGGCGGGTCTACCGCCAGATCGGCACCCGCATCGGCTTCGTCCACCAGGACCGGGAGATCACCGTCGCGTTTGCCGCGGCCGCGCTGCTGCTGTTGGCTGCCGGCGGCACGCTCGCCCTGGTGTGGCTCCAGCGCCTCCCTTGACCAGGCCGCCGTGCGCATACGATCCATCCAGGCGTACACACTCTGGCGGGAACCCACCGTTCGGCCGCCTCGGTCAGCGCCAGCCCGTCACGCAGGACCTCCATGACGGCGCCGTCGGGTCGCTCGAGCACCCGGTACTCCCGAGCACTCTTCCGCCCCTCTCAGGCTCGGCCGCACAAGACGGCCACGATGGGGAAGGCCAGACGGCATATGTCGCGCTGTCAGTTCGTGCGGCGAGCCCTGAACGGACGACGCCCGGGGCTGCCTGCCTCAATCCCGCTCCCGCACCGCCCTCGGCGTGCTGGTTGAGGGCGTCTGCGGCGTGCCGAACGGCTGGAACGCCGTCTCCCTGATCAGCGGGAGGCTGATCGCTGCGGCCAGGGCGACGGTGCTGGCGTAGTAGGCGGGAATGAGGGAGTTGCCGGTGCGCCGGACCAGCAGCGTATCCAAGAAAGGGAGCGGTTCCGCCGATGATCGCGCTAGCCAGCCCGTAGGTGATCGACAGCGCGGAGGAGCGGACCCGCGTTGGCACCAACTCGGACAGGTAGGTGGGCAGAACGAAGCAGCTAAGCGCCAAGCCGATCAGGAGATACCCCAACGGGAGCCCGATGGGTCCGGCTCGATGCACAAGCAGGTAGGCCGGCACGATGAGCGTGAGCAGGCCGAGCGTCCCAGCGGTCAACAGTGGCCTTCGGCCGACGCGGTCGGACAGGTGCCCGAGGGCGGGTGCGGTGGTGACCATCAACGCCAAGCCAACCAGTGTGGCCGCCAGTGCCCTGATGAGCGGGACGCCCCGCGCAGCCACCAGATGGCTCGGCAGGAAGACGAAGAACGTGTTGAAGGTGAGCGAGGCGGCGGCGACCAGCCCAAAGCCCACAAGCAGCCGCCCCGGATAGGCGCGCACCGCCTCGATCGCCGGCCGGCGGGCGACGACCCGGGCGCGCAGCATGGCGCGGAAACGCGGCGTCTCGTCGAGACGCCGCCGCAGGTACAACCCGACCAATCCAAGCGGCAGGGCGAGCAGGAAAGCCAGCCGCCAGCCCCATGCCTCCAACGTGGCCCGTGGCAGCAGCCCGACCAGGACGGCGGCCATGCCGATGCCCGCCGCCAGACCCAGCGCCAGCGTGCCCCACAGCTATGCGCCGTACCACCCGCGCCGGTGCATCGGCGCGTACTCAACGACAAACGCCGATGAATTGCCGCCCTCCCCGCCCGCCGAGAGTCCCTGCGCGGACCGGAGCACCACCAGCAGGACCGGGGCCGCCAGGCCGATCGACGCGGCACCGGGCAGTATCCCGATGCCAGCCGTCGCCAGCGACATCAGGATGATCACGGTGGCGAGTACGTGCCGGCGGCCGCGTCGGTCGCCGCGTCGGCCAAACAGCACCGCACCTACCGGACGTAACACGAATGCGGTGGCAAATATCGCGAAGGCGGCCAGCAGGCCGGCGGTGTGATCAGCGCGTGGGAAATACCTACTCGCAATCACGGTTGCGAAGGCACCATATATGGCGAAATCATACCACTCGACGGCGTTCCCGATGCAGGCGGCTACCAGCGCCCGCCTTGACGCCGACTGTCTGGCAAATTCCTCGGTACGCTCTGCGCCAGTGGCACAATGCAGGCCCTGATTTCTCATGGCGATCGCCCCGCTGGGCCGCTCATCCCCGGCAGCGTACGCCGCGAGTGGTTCAGGACGCCTGGTCAGTCCGGGTAAAGCGCCGAGCATGGATCACGCCGTCGGGCAGGAACGCACTGTTGGGCAAAAGAGGAACCAGCGGTGCGGCGAGCGGTCCAGCTGGCACATCAATCCGTGCGAAAGGAACACCCAGGCCGAGATTGGCGGGTGGCCAGCGACCCGGCGGGCACGCCTGAGATCAAGGCCTCCACGGCCACAACCAGCTTTTCAGACACCCTCTGGCCACCGGCCGATGGGCTGCACAGCGGGGGACGTTCGACCCTTCCGGCCAAGCGCGCGAAATGGCCACATGTCAGTGACGGCGCACGGCCGTCGCCATGACGTGGCGTGCGCCAGCGCATCCAGCAGGGATGGTGATCGTATGACAGCAACCGAAGTCGTGACACAGACAGCCCATGACGCCCAGCGTGACCAGCGCACCGGACGGATGCTCCCGACAGCGGTCGCCGTCGGCGGCCTGTGGCTGGCCATGGCGCTCAGCAGCGTGTTCGCGCCGGACCTGATCTCCAGCGACCAGGACCACGTGCCCATCATGGCGATCACGATCTGGATCTGGGGGGCGGTGGCTACCGGCTTCGTCCTGTTCGGCGCCGCTTTCCCGACCCGCGACCGGATGGCGCGGTGGGGCCTGCCCGTGGCCGTGCTGGGTATCTGGGGCGCGGTCGCGCTGGTGAGCATCTTCGCGCCGACCATCGTGGCCGGCAGCGATGGGACGATCGTCCCGGTCGCCGGGCTGTTCAGTCCGGCCGCCGGCGCCATCGCGACGGGGTACGCGTGTCTGGCGGCCGCCTGGTCGGCCGTGTCGGAGCGGCGCCTTTGAGCGTCCACCCGCACGCGCTCCCGTCGAGCACCAGAAGGCGTAGCCGACTCGGCTCTGGCGCCGGACGTGAAGCGGCCCAAGGCATCCAGGGCCGCTCCGGTAACCTGCTGGCCGTGCATCCTGCCAGCGGCCGTGCCATCCGCGTACCACTTACTGGCCGACAGCGTGGTCCCGCGAAGGTGTCATGCGCAGTAGCTGGTCGCGGAGCTGGCGGGTGGGTTCGGAGGGGTCGTCGCCGAGGTTGGCCATGCGCAGCTCCGGTCGGCGATAGGTGCGGCGGGTCTCCTCGACGTGGCCGAGTTGCGCGTGGACGCGCATGATCTGCTGGTACAGCTCCTCGTTGTAGGGATCCCAGCGGACCGCCTGCTCGAGCAGCTCACCAGCCTTGACCAGACCGTCGGCGAGCTGCTCGCCCGTCACCTGCCCAAGGGCGCCGACCCGCGCCTGGCCCGGGTCGCCGTCGAGCAGCTGCTGACCATGACCAGCGGGCTGGCCGGCGACGACCCGTCGCTGGGCGGCGACCGAAGCGTGATGGACGGCCTGATTGGCAGCCGCGACTGGGTCCGCCACATCCTGGGCGGGCGGCTGGCCACAACACCGGGGACCCGCTTTGCCTACAGCAGCGCGAGGATGCCGACAACCTGATCGGCGAGACGATCATCCCGGCCGTCACCGGCTAGCCGTCTGGACAGCCTCCTGTCAGGGCGAGCCGTGTCAGCTGCGGCGAAAGTAGCGCGGGGAGGTGGGCGCCTTCGCGGAGTTCCGGACGCAACCATCGGGTGCTTGGGGAGCGGCTGCTCTGCCTCCTCAAGCCGATCACAGTGGCAACGACCCCGGCGGATCACGCCAGACCGCACAGCGAGCTTGCGCCCTCCGTGGTGGTTCAACGGCGTCGGACCAGCTGCGAACGCCCCGGTGGCAGCAGTCCGGAGGCTTAGCGGGCGACCAGGACTGGCCGGTCGGCGTGGTGAACAAGCCGGTTAGACACCGAGCCCAGCAGCAGCCGGTGGCCCAGGCCGTGGCCGCGGTTGCCGACCACCACCACGTCCGCACCATGCTCGGCGGCCAGGGCCTCCAGTTCGGCCGCCGGCTCACCGGTGCGCACCTCGAAGCGCCAGGGCACGCCCAGCGGGTCCAGCACCTCGGCGGTCCGCTCGGTCACCAGCCGGTCCGCCTCCTTCCAGCGCGCCTGCAAGTCCTCCAAGCCGAGCACCTGGGGCGTCCCGAGTGAGGGCAGGTAGTGAACGTGGACGACGGTGAGGGTGGCTCCGGTTTCCTTGGCCAGTTGCCCAGCCCGACGGGTGGCGTCCGCTGCAGCGTCCGAGCCGTCCACGCCGATCATGATCTCACGCATTGCCGCCTCTCCTTGTGGGGGCATATCTCCACGTTCAGTGTGCTTTCCGGTGGCGGCCGCGGCGACGGCCGGAGGACCCTCGACCGGTGGGACGTCCGGCGAGTCCTGGGCTCCATCGTCCGAAAACGGAGCCGGCCAGCCACACCGGCGCGGCGCTTGCATGGGCCCGAAATGAAGCCTTCCAGTTCACCTATTGCCGAACTCAGCCAGCCGTGACTGCCAGGTGGCTGTGCTGATCGGCGACCAGCTGCTGGGCAAATGCCCGGCCGGCCCCATGCGCGCCCTCAACCGCCCAGCATCGCTGCGGCCAGGGCCCAGCCCATTCACGCAAGTGCTGATAGCCAACGTGGGTAGCTGGGAAGTGCTGCTGGTCCAGCAGCCGGCCGTGCTCATCCAGCGCGGCGGCGGTCTGGGAGCCTTAGAGGTCGCTTTGAGCAGTGGGGAGTCGTGGCGGTTCGCCTCCGCCAGGACCCTGCCCAGCGGGATGCCGTAGCCGTCGGTCACGCCGGAACGCTTCAGGCCCTGTTTGCCCCGGTCCGCCGGGGAGCGGCCGGCCGCTTCGCCGCCTCCGGGGGCCTTGGTGATCGCGCCGTCGACGGCGATCCGCTTCAGCTCCAGCCGACGATGCGGTCGTAGGCGTCCAGAGCGATCTGTTTGAGGGTGCTGAAGACGCCGAGCTCGATCCACTCGTCGCGACGGTGGTGCTGTGCCGTGCTGATGTGTGCTGGCTGGTGTTGGAGCCGATGGACGCACGATGGACGCACATCGCCTTCCCTGTAATGCCCGTCACCGCTTTCGACCGAGGTTGGCGGGGCTGTGATGACGCTGTCCTGGCCGGGCCGCCGGTTCGGCGTCGTCCGCAAGCAGGTGGCACGACGTGGGGGCCGGTGCGCCACGGGTAGCCCCCGTGTGGGCGCGCCCTCCGCAATCGTCGGGGCGGGCATGTATCAGGAGCGGATCCAGCGCCTCAATCCTCGTGGACGGTCTCGTCGGTTCGAGGAGAGACCAGGTGGCTGAGCCATTTGTCGTCAAGGGAGGGGTCCGCCCGCGCAGGCAGGGCGGCTCCGTCGCCGGGTACACGGTCGAAGGGCGCCTAAAGCGCGTGATCGGCGACGCAGGAGAGTCCGTGGAGGTGCCGGCGTCGGGGCGCGCCCGGCTCGAAGCGCCAGGTACGTTCGAGTTCGCCGTCGATGGGCCGGGTGAGCCCAGCGGGCCGCTGACCCTCACCGTGAGCGCCCCGGATGGCACGAGCGTCTTCAGCGCCGAATACACGCTCGAGGAGGCAAGCCGGCCGCTCCGCATCCGGGTCGAGACCCGGCCGAAGTTCGACATCGAGCCGAGCAACGATCCCACGCTCGGGGCCCGCACGCGCCTGACCGGCGAGGTGATCGACGCCCACGGCCGCGACGTGCCCGCCGCGCTGCCGGTTGTCATCTGGGCGACCGACCCGTCCGCCAACGGGGCGCAGCCGGCCCCGCGGCCGCTGCTGGTGACCGAGACCCAGTCCGGCGGGAGCTTCTCCGCGGACTGGCCTGCCGACGTCCTGGCCGAGGCCGAGGGTCGCGTCTCCGGCGCCGATCCCGTGCCGGTTCCGCTCGACGACGCCGGGCGCCTGCCCGCGCGCATCCTGCTGGTGGTCGACCTGGACGAGGTGGAGGGCCTCGACCCCGACGACACCTGCGGGTGCTCCGACACGCCGCCGCGCGCCGTCGACCCGGGAGACGTCACCGCCAACCCGACGGCGTTCTCGCAGGACCTGGGCGGCGGCTGCGTCGAGCTCTCGATGCCCGACCGCACGCTCGAGGAGTTCAGCTACTTCACCGTGGTCCGCACGTCCGAGCCCGCCGTCAAGGGCGTCACCCTCGGCACCCGCACCGCGGTGCCCGACGTCCTCATCGCCGACCTGCTCGCCGTCTCGGTCGCTTCGCAGGCGCTCAAGGGCGAGGTGGTCACCGGGTCCCTGAGCCGCCTGCCCGTCCAGGGGCTGATGCTGGACGCCGCCACGGCGAAGGTGCTTGTGCGCACCGACCGGCCGCCCAGCGTCGCCGAGATCGGGCGGGCCGCCTGGCTCTCAAGCGTCGGCCAGACCAAGGAGCTGATCGACGCCGGTCTGCGCGTCGACACCGGCCGCACCGTGCTGGACGCCGACCACGCGATCGACTGGGACGACACGCCGACCGTCCACTTGGCCATCCAGATCGCGCACGGCCACGTGCTGCAGTACCGCGAGGTGTGGCGCGCGGACGGCTACTCCCTGGGGGACCTGCTCTACTCGCTGCCGCTCGCGCCTGGTCAGCGCCGCCAGGTGGCGGTCGTGGACTGGGACCGGCGCGCGAGTTCGGCGCGGACCGAGAGCCTCGAGTTCGAGGAGGAGCTCGACGCGCTCCTGGCTCGCGACCGCGATATCAGGGAGATCGTCGGCTCCGACCTTCACGAGCAGACGTCGGCTGGGTCGCGCAACACGACGTGGGGAGTCGCCGGCGGCATCGGTGCCGGATTCATCGGCAGCGGCTTCGGGATCTTCGGCGGTGTGGCCGGCGGGGCCGGAGGCTCGGACTCGAGCTCGTGGCAGCGCTCTTCGCGGCAGTTCGCCGCTGACTCGCTGCAGAGCCTCCGCGATCGCGTGTCGCAGCGGGCCTCGTCGACTCGCAGCCTGCGCTCGTCGGTCGTGCAGAGCGTCGCCCAGGGCGAGACCCTGCGTGCTGAGACCGAGCTCGTCGCCAACTACAACCACTGCCACGCGATCACAATCGAGTACTTCCAGGTACTGCGCCATCTGCTGGTCACGCACGAGCTGGCCGACGTTCAGGAGTGCCTGTTCGTTCCGCTGCCGGTCGGGGAGTTCGACCGCGGCAAGGCGCTTCGCTGGAGGGAGCCCCTGACCCGCTACCTCAGGGACCGCAGCCTTCGCGGCGGGTTCGACGCGATCGAGCGCGTCGCCGACAACTGGGTCGGGTGGGACTTCCCCGAGTCCCGGTACAGCGAGGAGGCCCCTGAGTCGCTCGAGGGCGAGCTGCGGATCAGCTTCCTGCTGCCGCGACCCCGCGACGACGAGGATGGCAAGTTCCAGGTCGACCAGTGGAAGTGGCTCCTGCCCTTCCTGCCGACCGACGCGCTCGAGCTTTGGACCGCCCGGCTCAACGAGCGCACCGCCCGCGAGCGCGACCGCATCTTCCGCGAGGAGGTCGCACCCGAGATCGCCAAGAACCTCGTCAACCAGTTGCGCTTCGCGTACGTCGGAGCCGACGGCGGCGAGACGGAGATCTCGCTCGACGCGACGCTCGTCTCGCGTTACGCGGAGCGGACGCCGCTGTACGTCACCCTCAACCCCCGCGGCTCCCTTCCTGCGGTCCCGCGGGAGGACATCGCGCACTTCAAGCTGTGGTACGCGGGGACAGCGCTGCCGCCCGACGCGCAGATCATCGTCCACAGCGGCCGGCTGCGCTACAACGCGGCGCACTCGAGCGCGCTGCTGTTCGACGACCCGCGGATCCTGGACGACATCCGTTCCGGCGACCCGGTCATCGTCAGCACCCCGGTCAGCCGCGCCGAGCTTCGCAACCCGCGAGACGAGGACCGCGACTTCGCCGACCGCCTGGTCGCCCACCTCAACCAGGCGCTGGAGTACTACCACCAGGCGATTTGGGTGAGTCTGGACGCACAGCGCCGCTACATGCTGCTGGACGCGGTCCTGGTGCCCGGCCTCGGCGGCAAGAGCATCGCGAGCGTCTGCACCAACGAGCTGATCGGCATCGTCGGCAACAACCTCGTACTGCCGGTCGCGCCCGGACAGCGCCTCGACCCGAGTCTCGCCGACCTCGACCCCGAGCAGGGGCGCGTGGAGCTGATCAACGCCTACGCCACGCCGCCCAGCCCGCCGCTTCGCATCAGCATCCCCACCCGCGGCGTCTACGCCGAAGCCGTCTCCGGCAAGTGCAGCGCCTGCGAGGAGATCGACGACAGCCGCTACTGGCGCTGGACGCCCGACGGGCAGCTCGCCCTGCCCGAGATCAGCCCCGTCTCGACCGCGAGCCGCGCCAGCGAGGAGCCGGACCTGACGCCCACGCCGCTCCCCACGCCGCTGGTCTCGATCCAGAACGCCCCCGAGGTCCCGGACCCGTTCGGGCTCAAGTCCGCGTTCGAGCTGATCTCCAAGCCCGACCTGTTCCGCGACATCACCGGCCTGGAGGGCACGCAGAAGAACGCGCGCGCCGCCTTCGAGGGTGCCCTGTCGGCCGCGTCGGCGCTCGGCGAGCAGGCGCACACCCTCGCCACGCAGCAGGAGCTCGGCAAGAACGCCGGCCGGATGATCGACCGCATCAGCCAGGCGAAGAAGGACGGCCTGCTGACCGATGCCAGCGCGCAGGCGCTCACCAACTCGGCGCTCAAGGGGCTCGTCGGCGAGCCGCGCAAGGACGAGGCCACGCCTGGGACACCGGACCCGGTGAAGGACGTGGTGGACAAGGCCTCGCAGGCGGACAAGGCCGAGATCAAGGTCACGAACCCCACCGAGACCGTCGAGGTCAGCTTCGACGAGACTTCCGCCCCAGCGGTTGGTGGAGGGGCGAAGCCGCAGATCTTCGATCCGCCGGACCCGTTCGTCGACCAGGACATCGTCATCGAACAGCCGGCGTCGTTCAACGCCGCGCCTGGGGCGCGCTCCCTGAACAGCGGGCGCGTGACGACCTACGCCCAGCTCGCCAAGGTCCTCGGTGCCGGCCTCGCCAAGATGGAGGCCGATGTCAAGGTTCGCAAGAACCCCGCCGACCTGTCCAAATACCAGCTGCGAAGCCAGCTTCGGATTGCCTACCCGGCCGACCCCAAGGCGCCGACGCGGGTCTTCGGCTCCGGCCGCCTGCCCGTCGTCGTGATCGCCCACGGTATGTTCGGGAAGAACTGGTCCCTGGGGGCCTCCCACCCGAGCCACGAGGGGTACACGTACCTGCAGGAGGCCCTCGCGGGGCAGGGAATCGTGTCGGTGTCGGTCGACATGAACGCGGCGAACTTCTTCCGGTCGATCGTCGAGATGCGCGCGGAGATGTTCCTGGGCGCGCTCGACCGGCTGAGGGCGATGGACGCCGACAAGACCTCCCGGTTCTTCGGGCGGCTCGACTTCGACAAGGTCGGTGTCATGGGTCACTCCCGGGGTGGGGAGGCCGCCGTTGCCGCCGCCCGGCTGAACGCCGCCCGCACGACCAACAAGTACGGCGTCAAGGCCGTCTGCGCGCTCTCGCCGACCGACTGGACCGGCACCCTGGTGCCCGCCCAAGTCATCACCGCGGACGCGGCGTCGACGCCGTTCCTGCTCGTTCTGTACCCGGGGCTCGACGGAGACCTCGGCGGGGACGGCGGCGCGCGGAGCTGGGAGGGTACCGGATTCCGCACCTACGACCGTTCCGGCAGCGACAAGTCCATCGTGATGATCGACCACGCATGCCACAACCGGTTCAACACGCAGTGGACGCCTGAAGAGGACACCATCCATCCCGACGACACCAAGCCGGGCGGACGCCTGCTCGTCGCCGCCGACCACCAGAAGCTGGCAAGCGAGTACATCGGCGGCCTGTTCCGCTGGAAGCTCCTGGGCCAGACCTCGCAGCGGGACTTGTTCACCGGGAAGAAGGTGAACGGCCGCGGGACACCGACGTCGATCCAGTGGTCGTTCGGCGCCAAACGCCAGCCGCTGGACGAGCTCGAGCCCGGCGTGGCGCCGCCCGCCGGAACCCGCACGCTGGTCGACTCCGCCGTTGCGCTGATGCCCGACATCCAGGTGCCGCGCGGCGCGGGGACGGCAAGACTGGAGATGGAGACCAACCACCAGGCCGGTGTGCTCGCCGTTGCCCCGGGGCAGCTCGGCCCGGCGCTGACCACCTACCGGCTCGACCTGCCGAGCCCGCAGGACTGGACGGGCTTCGACCAGCTGACCTTCCGGCTGGCCGTCGACGCGGATCTCTCCACCGCGGCGACGATTGCCGCCTCCCCCAACCCTGAGTACGAGCTACGGATCATCGACGACGCCGGCAAGACGGCGATCGTCCCGAGCTCCAAGCTCCAGACTCCGCCGAAGCCCGTCTTCCACACGTATGGCGCCCCGGGTGGCAACGAGAACTGCACCGTCATCCGGCTGCAGACGATCGCGGTGCCGGTCACGTCGCTCACGGGGATCGACCGGACCAAGGTCAAGGTCGTCGAGATCCTGCCGCGCGCCAGCTTCACCAACGTCATGTTCTTTGACTCGCTTCAGCTCGTCAGGCAGTGAAAGGACTCGCCATGAACGTCACCGACGTCATCTTCGAGCGACCCGACGACCCGCCGGACCCCGCCTACGTGCTCCGCGTCAGCATCGTCGGGACCGGACTCACCAGGTCGGGCCCCCAGCTCGTCGCGCAGGTCGGGGACATCCCGGTGCGCGACCTGATCAGCCTGTTCGAACAGGAAGGGGTCGTGGGGTTCCTGGAGGCCGAGCCGCCGGTGGGCGCAGCCGTGCGGGTGGGGTATCTGGGCAAGGAAATGATCGACAGCGGCCAGAGCTACCAGCCGCCGAACGTCTGAGGGGACGACCATGACACGCATCGCCGGCAAGCTGACCTCCGACACAGCGGGTGATCTGTCCGGCCTGAGCGTGGTCGCCACCTTCGAGGAGCGCGTCCAGATCGGTGACGCGAGCGACTTCCGCCCTGGCCGCCGCGAGACCCAGACCGGCCCAGGCGGGCAGTTCGATCTGGAGGTCCCCGACGCAGACGGCCGGCGCGGTCCGGTCACGATCACCGCCTACGGTAGGGACGGGCTCGACACGGGCGAGGTCGAGCTGGCGGCCGAGGGCCCGTTCGACGAGGTCGTGGTCGAGGTCGCACTGGGAACGCCGACGTCGGTCACACCCAGCGACGACATCACCCTCGGCGAGCAGCTCAAGTACACGGGGCGGGTCATCGACCCGTCCGGCCGCGGAGTCGACGCGGGCCTGATAACCGTCATCTGGGCGCGGGCCGATGGCGAGGATCCCGCTCCGGTCAGCGTGACCCGCACCGCCCAGGCGGGATACATCTCCGGGCCGTGGGTGTCGCAGACCTACGCGGAGGCCTACGGGGTGGTGTCGGGCGGTGAGCCGATCCCAATCGCACTCGAAGACTCGCGGTTGCCTCGCCGGTTGATCCTGGTGGTGCCGGTCGCTCCGGCGCAGCCGCACGACGACGACTGCGAGTGCCACGAGACAGGTCCGCTTCGCTCGCCGGACCAGGTCGACCTGGCCGGCAACCCCGAGGCGTTCGCCCGCGACGCGACCGGCTGCGTCGACTTCACGATCCCCAGCCGGACGGTCGAGGAGGTCACCTACCAGGCGGTGGTCCGCACGACCCAGCCGGCGCTCAAGGGGACCGTTCCCCGGCGTCCGCCCGTGATCCCGCCCGTCCTGATCGACCGCCTTGCCAACCTGGCTGAGCTTGGGCTGGCGTTCGACGACCGCGTCGCGGGAGGGCGGTTCATCCGCAGCAACGTGACGACCACACCGGCGCTGACCGCCCGCGAGGCAGCGGACAACCCCGGACTGGAGGTGACGGATATCGGACGGGGCGGCGCCGCGATCGACGTCGTGACGGCCGCCCTGCGGACGGCTCGGCGCATCCTGCCGGGCATCGACCTGGACAGCGGAACGTTCCTCGCCGACCCGCCCGACACCATGGCGCGCCGCGCACTGGCGGCGCGGGTCGCCGACCGCGAGCCGCTTCGCCTGGAGGCATCGGTCATCGGCGAGCTCGTCCGCGAGCCCGGCGGGGTCACCTCGCGCCGCCTGCTCGAGGCGGAGCAGACGAGCGTCGTCCGGTCGTTCCGGACGGCCGTCGGCCTGCTGGCCACGCCGAACCCCGGGCGCCACGAGCTGGACGACACCCACCAGATCGACTGGGAGCAGATCCCCGACCCGTACCAGGCGACCACGATCGCCCACGGGCACCTGCTGACGATGAAGCAGGTCTGGCGCGCGGACGGGTACTCGCGCGGCGACCTGCTCTACTCGCTGCCGCTCGCGCCTGGGCAGCAGAAGCTGATCTCGATCTTGGACTGGAACAGAAGCGAGGTCTCGTCCCGGCGGGCGCAGCGGTTCGAGACCGAGGACCTGCGCGCCGACCTGGACCACGACCGCGACGTCTCCGACGTCATCCGCACGACGCTGAGCGAGCGGATGGACGCGAGCTCGCACGCCGACACCGAATCCGTGGCGGCAGGGATCGCCGGGTTCATCGGCCCGGTGGTATTCGGCGCGGCGGGCGGCGTCTCGTCCGCGGGCTCGAACGCCAACCAGACATCGGCACGCTCAGTGACGGGCATGGCCCTGAACCGCGTCCGCGACCGCACGCTGCAGTCGGCGTCCGCCGTGCGAAGCCAGCGCGCGAGCGTCGTCCAGACGGCCCGCCAGGGCGAGTCGGTGCGGGCGCAGACCGAGGTCGTCGCCAACTACAACCACTGCCACGCCCTGACGATGGAGTACTTCGAGGTGCTCCGCCACCTCCAGGTCAGCCAGGAGCTCGCGGCGGTCGACGAATGCCTGTTCATCCCGTTCTCGATCACCCCGTTCAGCGCGAGTAAGGCGCTTCGCTGGCGCGATCCCCTGCGACGCGGCCTTCGCGATCGTTCGCTCGAGTGGGCCTTCGACGCGCTCGAGCGGGTCGACAGCAACTGGGTGGACGCCGACTTCCCCGCGGGGCGCTACGCTGACGAGCCGCTCACCTACCTGGACGGCGAGTTCTGGATTTCGGCGCGCCTGCCCCGCCCGGCCGACGGGGCCAACGGCGAGTTCGCCCAGACGAACTGGAACGCCTACGAGAGCGCGGGGCTGCTGTGGGACTCGGCGGCGAACATCTGGAACCGGTACATGGGAACCACCGTCGCGGCGCTCCGCGACCGCGTTTGGGACACCCGCGTGGCTCCCGGCATCGCGCAGCGCCTGCTCGAGCGGCTCACCGTACGCCTGGCGGAGGACGGCGCGGCGTCGTCGACGCTCTCGGTCGACCCGACCCTGGTGGACTCGTTCGCCCAGGATCGGGAGATGCTCGTCGCGCTCCGAGTCAACACGCCGCTCCCGGTCAAGACCCGCAGCCAGGTCGACCGGGTCGAGATCTCCCTCGCGGTCACCAACCTGCCCCCGGGGGCGGAGCTGACCGTTCGAAGCGGCACGGTGCGCTACCGCACCGACCATCTGACCGCCGACCTGTTCGGCAGCCGGCGGATCCAGAACGACCTGACCCTCGGCGACACCGTCGAGATCGCCACGCCGCTGACGCTGCAGGAAAAACGCGACCCGCGCCAGCGCGACCGCCGGTATGCCGCGCGGCTCCTGGATCACCTGAACGACCACGTCGAGCACTACCACCGGGCCATCTGGCTGACCATGGACCCGAACCGTCGCTACATGCTGCTGGACGGCTTCGTCGCACCGGACGCCGGCGGCAAGAGCGTCGCGTCAGTGGTCGAGAACCGCGTGATCGGCGTCGTCGGCAACAGCCTGGTCATGCGCGTGGCGCCCGGCATCAAGCTCGACTCCACCTACCAGTACGCGGGCCGCACAGTCAACGACCTCCGCAACCTCTACGCGGGCGAGTCGGCGCCGCCGATGCGGATCAGCCTGCCGACCTCCGGCATCTTCGCCGAGGCCGTCCTGGGCAAATGCAACAGCTGCGAGACGATCGACGACACCAGGTTCTGGCGCTGGGAGGAGGCCCCGATCCCGGACCGGCCCACACCGATCCAGGCGCTCTCGACCGACAGCCGCCGCACCACGCCGCCGTCGCTCACCCCGGACCAGTTCCCCGACGCCCTGGTGCGTCTGCAGGACGTGCCGTCCGCCCCGGACCCGACCGGGCTGGGCGCCGCCCTCGCTGCGCTCGGCATGGGCAACATCTTCAAGGACCTGACCGGCCTCGCGCTGAACCAGTCGAACGCCGCCGAGGGGCTCAAGGCGTCGCTCACCGCGGCGCAGGGGTTCGCCTCGCGCGCCGGCGCGCTCGCGCAGCAGAAGTTCCTCAACCGCGAGCTCGACCGAAGCCTCGACCACATCAAGGACGCCCGCGACAAGAAGCTCATCACCGACGACCAGGCGAAGTCACTCACCGAGAGCGTCCTGCGCGGCGCGATCGGCGAGCCGAGGCCGCAGCAGGCCTCGCCGATCGACGACCCGGCGGTCCAGCGGGCGATGGAGCGGGTGCCCAGGTCGGCGAACGGATCGCTCCGGGTGGTCCGGCCCGACGGAACCGTCGAGGTCAAGACGGGCCGGGCGGTGTCGCCGGCGATCGACGTGGCCGTCGACCCGGCGGTCGCGCCGGTCCTTCAGCCGAGCGACATGACCTGCTGGGCGGCGGGCGGCACGATGATGGACTCCTGGCGAGCGCAGCAATCCAAGACCATCGAGTCTGTGCTCGACCAGCTCGGCGGGGACTGGCGCACGAAGTTCGACGCCAACGAGGGGTTGAGCGCCGCCGAGTTCCGCGCGTTCGCCGGTGTCCTCAATCTGGTGGAGGAGGGGCCGGCCAGCTACACGCCGCAGGGCCTGGCACGGCTCCTGACCGAGCGTGGGCCGTTGCTCGAGATCGGCGACGACGGGATCGAGAACAACAAGATCGTCCACGTGCGGATCATCACGGCGGTCAGGGGCGATGGCAGCGCCGATGGGACAACGGTCACCCTCGCCGACTCGGCCACCGGCACGATCGTCACCGAGCCGTTCTCCGAATTCGACCGCCGCCACGGCGCCACCGACGCCGTCGACGTCGGCCTGGGGCTCTTCCACTACTGAGGATCCATCCGGCTCGCCCTGCTCCGCGGCGCGAGGAAGCGCCATCGTCTCCGGGCAAGTGGCTAACTGGTGCGCAAGGGCTTCGACGAAGCGAGATGGGTGCGTTGGAATCCGATCCGCGCGGTCGCGTCCATGGTCGCGTTCGGCCGCCTCGCCTGGACGCCGGTCTTGTACGGTCGTATCCCACGCGCCGGGAGTTGATCAACTCGGGAGGACGGGATCAACGATGAAGGCGATTCGCTTGCATGCTCCAGGGGGGGTGGACAACCTCGTCGTCGAGGAGATCGCGACCCCGACGCCGGCCGCTGGCGAGGCGCTGGTCCGAGTCCACGCCGCCGGCATCACCCGCGGCGAGCTGGACTGGCCGGTCGACCGCCTGCCCGCCATCCCTTCCTATGAGCTGTCCGGAACGGTCGTCGCCCTTGGCGAGGGCGCCGTTGGGGTGGCACCTGGGCAGGCCGTGTGCGCCCTGACCGACTTCGATCGCGACGGCGTGGCCGCCGAGTACGCCGCTGTCCCGGCCGAGCGGCTGGCCCTCAAGCCGAGCCGGCTCAACGATGCTGAGAGTGCTGCCCTGCCGCTGGCGGCGCTGAGCGCCATGCAGGGTCTGTTCGACCACGGCCGGTTGCAGGCGGGCCAACGGGTCCTGGTTCTGGGCGCAGCCGGTGGCGTCGGCATGTTCGCGGTGCAACTGGCCAGCTTGCGCGGCGCCTACGTGATCGCGTCGACCTCCGCGGAGAACGTGGATGCGGTGCGGGCGCTTGGCGCCCACGAGGTGGTGGACAGCAAGGCGGTCGACTTCCCGGCAGTCGAGCCGGTGCACCTGGTCTTCGATACCGCGGGCGGAGATCGGCTCGCCCGGTCCGTTTCGCTGCTGGAGCAGGGTGGGCGGCTGGTGTCGGTGGCGGAGGAGCCGCCCCGTGACCTGTGCGCCGAGCGCGGGGTGGAGGGCATGCACTTCGTCGTCGAGCCCAATCGGGTCCAACTCGGCGAGCTGACCGGACTCGCCGACCAAGGCCTGCTGCGGGTGCTGGTGGGCGCGACCTATCCGTTGGCGGACGCCCGGAAGGCATTCGAGCGCAGCCTCGCGCGTGGCGGGCGGGGCAAGGTGGTGCTCATGGTCGTGGGCGGCGATGGTCGGACCGGCGAGGGCGCGGCATCGGCTGGCGCCATGGGGCACTGAACCTGGGTGGACAACGACCGTGCGGTGGATTGGTATGAGCTGTCAGAGCTGTACCGGATCGCCCGCTCGGCGATAAACCGCCGGAGAGTCTGGCGACGGTCTTCGGGAACAGCATGTTCAAGTGCTTCGTCTATGACCGTGACCATCTGGTCGCCGTCGGACGCGCTGGCTGACGGCCTGGACTGCTCGTACAGCTGCGATGTCGCTGTCCGCCCGGAGCACCACGGGCGCGGGCTGGGGAAGGCCGTAATCAACGAGCTCGTGGCGCGCTCACGCGGGCACAGGAAGATCATCCTGTATGCCAACTCCGGGACAGAGGGGTTCTATGCCAAGCTCGGCTCTTACCGGATGAATACGGCGATGGCGATCTGGCGGGACCCGGAACGGGCCATCGTGGCCGGGCTGATCCGCAGGCTGGGCGCGGTTACAGTTGGTCAGGCATCCGCGGCTGGTGAGGGGGGAGCTGATGAGCCAGGTAACGGAGCATCTCGAAACCCGCGGCGTCCCATTCGAGCCGATCGCGCACCAGCAGAGCTACACCTCGATCGCCGAGGCGAGGACGCTCGGCATCGATGCCAGCGAGGTCCTCAAGACGGTCGCGGTGCGTGTCGCGGGCGGCTATGCCCTGATGGGGGTTCCGGCTACCTGCCGCCTCGACATGCACCTGGTGCAAGCAGCAGTTGGCGACCGCCATGTGCGGCTTGCCACCGAAGAGGAGCTGCTGCGGGACTTTCCAGACGTCGAGCTGGGCGCCTTGCCGCCGCTTGGCTCACTGCTGGGCGCACCGCTCTACCTCGATCAGGAGGTGCTCCAGCATGAAAGGGTGGTCTTTGCCGCGGGGAGCCAGACCCAGTCCATTCAGATCAGGACGGCGGATCTGGTCCAGCACGAGCAGGCAACCACCGTGCCGCTGATCAAGCATGCTGACGAGAATCACAAGGACTGGCTGCGGTAGCCAACGGTCCACACGCCCACCGCGGCGCGGCTCATCCTAGACCCTACTGGCGATCGCGCCGGCCCTTCGGCGGCAGCAGACCTTCGAGATCCCCAGGGGCCCGGCGATCAGCCCGCGGGAGTCGCCGTCAGCGGGCGACGAGCGTGACCTCGATGGAGTACCGGTCGGCGAGATAGGCATGGTTGCCGTACTCGATGGCACGGCCGGTCGCGTCGAAAGCCGTCCGGGTCATGGTGAGCATCGGCGTGCTGCGCCCGGCCTCCAGCAGCCTGGCCTCGTGGTTGGTGGCGGCACGGGCGGCGATCGTCTGGGTGGCCACCTGGGGCTGGATGCCCCGAGCGCGGAGGATCTGGTACAGCCCCTGGCTCCTGAGCATGTCGCCGTCGAGCTCGACCAGACCGCTGGGCAGGTAGTTGTGCATGACCGCCAGGGGAGCGTCGTCGGCGTAGCGGAGCCGTTCGAGGTAGAGCGTCGGCTCGCCTTCGGGTAGCGAGAGCGCCGCCGCGACGTCAGGATTCGCGGCTCGCGTCGTGACCGCGAGGATCTCGGTCCTCGGTCGACGGCCAGCGTGGGCCAGATCCTCGTAGAGGCTGGAGAGGGCCATGGGCCGCTTCACGGCCTTGGGGACGACGACCGTGCCGATGCCGCGCCGGCGGACGACAAGACCCTGGTTCACGAGCCGTTCGATCGCCTTGCGCATGGTGGGGCGGCTGACCGCGAGACGCTCGGACAGCTCGATCTCGTTGTCGAGCCGGGTTCCAGGCGCAAGCTCGCCGCGGCTGATGGCGTCCTCGAGCTGCCGGGCGATCTGGAAGTAGAGCGGGATCGGACTGGTCCGATCCAGGGGACTGCTGAGCATCGCAGCACCCATTCTCCTGTCGAATGGCGGGGGACACCGATGGCGCCTCACGCCGAGTCCCCTCTCCGGACTGCAGTGTAAGGCCTGGGACCCGAGCTCCCTCGCTGTTTGTGTTTACGTATTGACAATCATAGGACGGTCCATGACCATGCAGCATCATCCGGGGGGTCAGGGCGGGAGATGAGGTGCTCGACGACGACCGGTTCGCCCAGCTTATCCGCGGGTGTTGCCTGCCTCGCTGAGGACAGGGCGTAAGGCGGCCACCATGGACGTGCGCTTCGAGAAGGCCAGCAAGAGCTTCCAGCAGGTCGTCGCGCTCGCTGAGCTCGACCTCCACGTTCCGGACGGCAGCTTCCTGGTACTGCTGGGCCCTTCTGGCTGCGGCAAGACCACGGCGCTGCGGATCGCCGCCGGCCTCGAGCGACCAACCAGCGGCAGGGTCCATATCGGCGAGCAGGACGTGACCTTGTCGCCTCCGCAGCAGCGGGACGTCGCCATGGTGTTCCAGAGCTATGCGCTGTATCCGCACCTGTCCGTCGGTGAGAACATCAGCTATCCGCTGCGGGTGCGCAGGGTCCCCAAACAGGAGCGCCTCAGGCAGGCGGCGCGCATGGCCGCGCTGCTGGACATCGACTCGCTGCTGGACCGCAAGCCACGGCAACTCTCCGGTGGGCAGCGGCAGCGGGTCGCGCTCGCGCGGGCGATCATCCGCCAGCCGCGCGTCTTCCTGATGGACGAGCCGCTCTCCAACCTCGATGCGCAGCTGCGCGTGCAGATGCGTGCCGAGATCAAGCACCTGCAACGCGAACTCGGCGTCACCACCCTCTACGTGACCCACGATCAGGTCGAGGCCATGACCATGGCGGACCAGGTCGCCGTGCTGAAGCAGGGCCGGCTCCAGCAGCTGGCGCCACCGCAGGAGCTCTACGCGCACCCGGCGAACCTGTTCGTGGCCACCTTCTGCGGTTCGCCGCCCATGAACGTGCTGGACGGAACCCTGGCCGACGGACGCTTCTCCCGCGCGGAGGGCGGCGTGCAGGTCCAGGCGCCGCCCACCACGGGTCCGGTCAAGCTGGGCTTTCGTCCCGAGCACGCCGCCATCGTCGACGGCTCGACACCCGGGACCCTTGGGGCCGAGGTCTACGCGGTGGAGCCGCTCGGCAACGAGACCCTGGTGGCGCTGCGGGTTGGCGACGACGTGGTCACCGTCCGCGCTGCCGCCATCTCCTCGGCCACGGTCGGCGACCGTTGCGGGATCGAGCTCGACCGCAGGCACCTGCACTTCTTCGACCCGGGCTCCGGGCTGGCAATGGATCGGCAGTTCACGACCGCAGCATCCTGAGAGGATCTCTCACAGCGGGAGGGCGAGCATGGGTGACGGCGTCAGGCGGCACGGGATCACGCGCAGGGAGCTGCTGAGGGTCGGCGCAGCGGGCACGCTCGCGGCCGGGCTGGGCCCACTCCTGTCAGCCTGCTCGGCCGGGCCGAAGACCAACACCTCGACCGCGTCCACCTCCGGCAAGGCAGGCGGGAAGATCACCATCGGCAGCTTCCAGGACAACGCCATGAAGCCGTTCCGAGAGGTCTTCATTCAGCGGTTCACCAAGGAGACCGGCATCAAGGTCGAGTACAACGAGACCAACTACGACACTTGGTACCAGAACGCGAAGAACGACGGCCTGCACAAGACTGGCGCCTACGACATCTACGTGATGGATGACAACTGGGTACCGGAGTTCGCCGCCGGCAACATCACACAGAGCCTCGACAAGCTCGGCTTCAAGCCGAACCCCGACATCCTGCCGAAGGGACTCCAGCAGGGGTACTGGCCACCGGTATCCGGCCCGCGCCTCAAGGACTTCGCCAGCGACCAGCCGCAGCTGTACGCGCTGGTGATCATCGACGACGTCGAGATGCTCTACTACAACAAGGACTACTTCCCGAGCGCACCGCAGACCTGGGATGACATCTACCAGGTGGCGAAGGCCAAGGCGCGCCCGCCTTCCCTGTACGGCTGGTCGGCGCGCGGGGTGAAGGGCAACCCGATCATGCAGACGTACCTGCCGCTGCTCAACTCCTACGGTGGCGCGTTCGTCAACGACGACTGGTCACCCGGCTTCACAGGGCCCGAAGGCGTCGGCGCCCTGGAGCGCCTGTTCAGCTTCATTCCCTACATGCCGAAGTCGGTCGCCGAGTTCGACACCGACCAGGAGGTGCAGCTGCTGCTGCAGGGCAAGTGCACGGCGCTGACCGAGTACACGGGCACCACCCACGCCGTTGACGACCCGGCATCCTCCAAGGTCGCCGGCAAGATCGATTTCGCAGCCACCCCGAAGCAGGAGCGCAGCGGGCCGGCGATCGGCACCTTCATCTGCGGCATCGCCTCCGGCGCCCCGAACACCGAGGGCGCGCTCAAGTTCCTCGAGTGGTTCACCAGCACCCCCGTGCAGACCGACTTCGCCCGGACCAACGGCAGCGCGGCCGTGACCAACACCGCGCTTCACGATTCCGAGGCGATCTCCAAGGCCCGCTGGCTGCCGGCGATCGCCGATGCGGTCAACAACTCGATCCCGAAGCCGAAGACGCCGGACGAGCCGAAGATGGAGGACATCCTGGGGACGCATCTGAATGAGGCCCTGGTCGAGGCGATGGGCGGGGGGCGCGACTTCACGGGGATCGCGAAGAAGCACCTGACCGCCGCCGGCAACGAGATCACCAACTTCTTCAAGCAGCAGGGCGGCTACTTCTAACCGTGGCGACGATCACCGAGCGCGTGGCCGCCCGGCGCGCCGAGCGCCGAACAGCCACCCTGCCGTACGCGCTGCTGGTCCCGGCGGCCGTCGCGCTCGCCGCGGTCTCGGTGTACCCGCTGGTCTCCGGGATCCGGGCCAGCTTCACCCGGTTCCGCTACGGCCGCATCGTCGGGTCGGCGGGGCTCCAGAACTACAACAACGTGCTGCACGACCAGACGTTCTGGGCAGCCATCCGCGTCACCGCCAGGTTCGTCGCGCTCGCCGTGACGGTGGAGACGCTGCTCGGCCTGTTGCTCGCCCTGCTGGTCGTCCGCGAGGTTCCCGGCACGCGCTTCATCCGCCTCTCACTGATCCTGCCCATGACCGTTGCTCCCGTGGTCGTCGGCGTCATCTGGCGGCTCATGTACGCATCCGGGACGGGCCTGGTGAACCCGATGTTCGCTCACCTCGGCCTGCCCATGCCGGACGTGCTCTCCCACCCGGGAACGGCGTTCTACGGCCTGGTGCTGGTCGACGTCTGGGAGTGGACCCCGCTGCTGTTCCTGATCATCCTCGCGGGTCTCCAGTCGTTGCCGCAGGACCCGATCGAGGCCGCCGCGATCGATGGCGCCGGACCTCTGCGGACGTTCTTCGACCACACCCTGCCGCTGCTGAGCCCGGTCCTCTTCGTCGGCGTCATCTTGCGGCTCATCGATGCCATCGGCACCTTCGATCAGATCTTCGTGCTGACCAGGGGCGGCCCCGGGACAGCGACGCAGCTCATCAGCATCTACGGGTACAACACCGCCTTCAACTTCACCCAGTACGGGAAGGCCGCGGCCATGCTCATCTCGCTGCTCGCCTTCGTCCTGCTGCTGATCAGCGCCGCCATCAACATGATGCGACGCTCGGCGAGGAGGACGGCATGACCGCAACGGGCGATCGGGTACGCCTGGCGCTGAAGTACCTGGCGCTCGGGTTGGCGACGGTCGTCAGCCTCTTCCCGTTCTGGTGGATGCTCGACACGTCGCTGAAGCGTCAGGTCGACATCTTCAGCGGGGCCTCGCTGTACCCGCAGCATCCGACCGGAGACAACTACCGGCTGCTGTTCAGCCAGTACCACTTCGCCGCCTACCTCACCAACAGCATCCTCGTGGTGCTCGTATCGGTCGCGGTCAGCCTGGTCATCGGCACGCTCGCGGCGTACGCGCTGGCGCGTTTCGAGCTGGCCCTCCGCCTCAACCGGCTCGGGCTCGTCGCCGCGCTGCTGGTGCGGATGATCCCGCCGATCCTGCTGGTGGTGCCGTTCTACATCGTCCTGTCGAACCTCGGCCTGCTCGACAGCCGGCTCGGCCTGGCACTGCTGTACACCGGCATCAATACGAGCTTCGTGATCTGGATGATGCAGAGCTTCCTCGCCGAGATCCCGGTCGACATCGAGGAGGCGGCCATGGTCGATGGCGACTCACGCCTCACGGCGCTGCGTCGGGTGGTGCTCCCACTGGTCGCGCCGGGCCTGGCCGCCACCGCGATCTTCAGCGTCATCAACACCTACAACGACTTCCTGATCGCGCTGACGATGACCTCGACCCCGTCGGCGCAGACGGTCCCGGTCGGCATCTCCGGCCTGATCGGGAAGATCCAGATCGCTTGGGGCCCGATGGCGGCGGCCGGGGTCGTTGGCGCGCTGCCGATCGTGATCTTCGCCCTGCTCGTGCAGCGCCACTTCGTGCGAGGCCTGACGTTGGGCGCTGTCAAGTGACGGTCCTCGCCGCGGAGATGCTCGGCCCGGGAGACCTCCGGGTGGCCTCCTTCCCGCTGCCCGAGCCGGGCCCTGGCGCGGTGATCCTCAAGATCTGCTGCTCCGGGATCTGCGGGACCGACAAGCACACCTGGCGGGGCGAGTCGTTGCAGTACGCGGGTACCGCACACGAGCGACGCGCCGCCTACCCGCTCATCTGCGGGCACGAGAACGTCGGCGTCATCGAGGCCATCGGCCCCGGCGATCCGCCGCTGGACCAGGATGGACAGCCGTTGGCGGTCGGCGACCGGGTCGTGCCCGCCCCCAACGTCGTCTGCGGCCGCTGCTACTACTGCGTCGGCGGCCATCCCTACTACCTGTGCGAGCACCTCCACGACTACGGCAACTCGCTGTCATGTGGGACGCCACCGCACCTGTTCGGTGGCTGGGCCCAGCGGATGTACCTGCTGCCGGGGACGCGCCTGTTCCGGGTGCCCGACGAGCTGCCTGACGAGCTGGCCGCGCTGACCGAGCTGCTGGCGGTCACCAACGGCCTCGACCGCGCGCGGCTCCTCGCGCAGGCCGGCAGCGGCTTCGGCTTCGGCGACACGGTGGCGGTTCTCGGCGTCGGGCCGCTCGGCCTGATGCACCTCGCCAAGGCGGACCTGCTCGGTGCCGGGCGGCTGCTCGCCGCCGACCCGGTGGCGGCGCGGCGCGAGGTTGCGCGCGAGCTGGGCGCAGAGGTCGCCGCCGGCGCGGACGAGTTGCGCGAGGAGACCGGTGGGCGAGGACCGGATGTGGTGGTGTCGTGCTCGGGCAGGCCAGAGACCTTCGTGGAGGCGCTCGAGCTTGTCCGTCCCGGCGGCGTGGTCATCGAGGCCGGTGCCTTCGTCGACATGGGTCCGGTCCGCGTCGATCCGAATCGACACATCTGCAGCAAGGGCATCGCGATCCTCGGGGTCGGCGGTGAGGTGCTGGAGCAGTACGGGCCGGCGCTGCGGATGCTGGCGCGCACCCGCGATCGGGTCCTCTTCCACCGCGCGATCACGCACCGCGTCGGGCTCGACAGGATCGAAGCCATGCTGGAGGCCACGGACACCATGAAGGTGCTCGTGGTCCCGAACCAGATTCCCGATGGAGACGGAGAAGGAGGCTGATGGAGCCCGGCCTGTTCCTCGACGGGTTGCCCCACCTGTCTCGACGGGACGCGTTCGCCTGGTGTGCCGAGCACGGCATCACCGCGGTCGAGATGGGGGTGAGCACCTGGGCGGTCGGCCGCCACCTCGACCTCGACGCGCTCCTCGCCGAGCCCGATGAACGTGACCGCCTCCAAGCGGAGCTGGGCGACCACGGCTTGCGTCTGGCCTGCGTCAACGCGGCCAGCAACCCGCTGCATCCCGACCCGGCCCAGCGCCGGCACGCCCAGGACCGGCTGCGCGGCGCGGTGCGGCTCGCCCACCTGCTCGGGGTCGGGACCGTGGTGACGATGAGCGGAACCCCCGGCGGCCGCGGCGCCGCCGGCAGCACGGGAGTCTTCCCCTGCTGGAGCGTGGTGCCGGACGACGAGCCCATCTGGGAGTGGCAGTTCTCCGAGTGGCTCGCGCCCTTCTGGCACGACTTCTCCCGCTGGGCCTACCAGGAGGCGCCCGGGGTACGCGTCTGCCTGGAGCTGCACCCCGGCTGTTCGGTCTGGGGCGTGGAGACCTTCCGGCGTCTGGAGGCCGTCACGGCCGGGAACGTCGGCGTCAACCTGGACCCGAGTCACTTCTGGTGGCAGGGCGCCGATCCGCTCGCCGTCGTCGAGGAGCTCGGCCCCTTCATCGGCCACTGCCACGGCAAGGACACGAAGATCTACCCGGAGCGGGTCAGGGTCCACGGGGTGCTCGACGCCCGCTACCCCGTTCGCGCCGCCGAGGCGTCGTGGCATTTCGCCTCGATCGGCACCGGGCACAGCTTGGACATCTGGCGTGCGCTGCTGGAAGCGATGCGCGCCGCTGGCTATGACGGCGTGGTCTCGATCGAGCACGAGGACCCCAGCTATCCATCGCGCGAGGAGGGCATTCTCGCCTCGCTCGACAACCTGCTGAAGCTGGTCGGCTAGAAGGAGGACCATGCGGTTACGCGTCGGCGTCGTCGGCTGCGGCCTCATCGCGCAGGTCAAGCACCTGCCGTTGCTGCGGGAGCTGTCCGACCACTACGAGCTGGTGGCGCTCTGCGACCTCTCGGAGGAGGTCGTGCGGTCCTGCGCGCGGCGCTTCGGCGTCGAGCGGACGTTCACGGCCTGGGAGGACCTGCTCGCCGAGCCACTCGACGCGATCTGGGTGCTGACCGGCGGCAGTCACGCCCCGATCGTGACCGCCGCGGCGAAGGCGGGGCTGCACGCGTTCATCGAGAAGCCACTCTGCTTCTCGACCGCGGAGGGCAGGGAGCTGGTCGCGGACGTCCGCGCCGCCGGCGTGCACACCATGGTCGGCTACATGAAGCGCTACGACCCCGCCTACCGGCGCCTGGCCGAGGAGCTGTCGCGGCTGGACGACCTCCGGCTGGTCCGCGTGACGACGCTGGAGGCGCCGCTGGAGCCATACGTCGCGCACCTGCCACTGGTCACCGCCAAGCTGCCCAGGGGACTGGTGGAGGAGTTGCGCGCCGACGAGCGCGAGCGTCTGCGCCGTGCCATCGGCGACGTCGACGAGCCGACCAGGCGCACGTACCGTGTCGTGCTGCTGGATTCGCTGGTCCACGAGCTGAACACGCTTCGCGGGCTGCTCGGCGAACCCGATTCCCTCCCGTGGGCGGAGATCCACCGGCACGGTGTCAACCTTGCCCTGCGGTTCGACGGAGTGCCCTGCACGCTCTCGTGGATCGACCTGCCGGGTTTGGCGCACTACGAGCAGGAGTTCTCGTTCTACGGCGCGGCCTGGAGGGCGGCCATTACACTCTCGTCGCCATTCCTGCCGAACGTGCCCGGCCGGGTGACGCTGGAGGGTGGCCAGCCCGGCACCGCCAGAGCGTGGCGCCAGGTCGAGACGGTCTCCTACGAGGACCCGTTCAGGCTGGAGCTGCTCGCGTTCCACGACATGGTCACGCGCGACCAGGAACCGCCCACCAGCGTCGAGGATGCGCTTCGCGATATCGAGCTGTGCGAGCGGATCGTCCGCAGGCACCTTGGAGGCGAATGATGGCCAACCTGTCCGTCGCCAACGCGCCGGTCAGCTACGGCGCGTTCGAGCTCACCGTTGGCATCGACCCGGCGGCGCCCGACGCGGTCACCGTCCTCGAGATGGTTGCTGGGGCAGGCTATCAGGGGATCGACGCCGGCCCGATCGGCTTCCTCGGCCAGGGCGATCAGCTCGCCGAGCGGCTCGCCGCCCGGAGGCTGGCGGTCTGCGGCGGCTACCTCGAGCTGCCGTTCCACGAGCCGCAGCGGATGGAGCCGGCGCTCGCCGAGCTGGACGCTCTGCTCGAGGTCTTCGACGCGGCGCTGCCGGTGAACCACTCCCTTGGTCTGCCCGCGCCGAAGCCGACCCTGGCAGCGATCGGGACCGAGCGCAAACGCGCCTTCCCTGGCCAGGCGGTCCGCGACCCTGGCATCGGACTTGGCGCCGAGGAATGGAAGCGGCTCGCGGATTCCCTGGAGGCGACGGTGGCGCGGTGCCGCGAGCGCGGCTACGAGCCGACGCTGCACAACGAGACCGGCACCAGCATCGAGGCCCCGTGGGAGATCGAGAAGGTGCTGGAGCTGACGACCATCGACCTCTGCCTGGACACCGGCCACCTGCTGCTCGGCGGTGGTGATCCGGTAGAGTCGCTGCGTACCTGGCACGGCCGCGTCAACCACCTGCATGCCAAGAGTGCCAGGCTCGACGTGATGCGCCGGATCGTCGCCGAGAAGGGGGCGACCGAGGAGATCTGGCGCCGGGAGGCGTTCTGCCGGCTCGGCGAGGGCGATCTCGACGGCGATGGCCTGCTCGCGCTCGTGCGCGAGCTTGGCTGGTCCGGCTGGATCGTCGTCGAGCAGGACACCCTCCCCGGCCCGGGCAGGCTCGAGCGGGCCCGCCGCGACCAGCGCGCGAACCGGCAGTACCTGCGCGACCGTGGGCTGTAGGGCTTCATGCGCCTGGCGATCCTCGGAGGAGGCCGCATGGGACGCGCGCATCTGCGTGCCGCGGGGGAGCGGACCGTGGCGGTGGTCGAGCCCCAGGCCCGGATCCGAGATGAGCTGGAGGCGCGCGGCCTCCGCGTCTACGCCGAAGTCGAGGACCTGCTGGATGCGGGCGGGGTCGACGCCGCGATCGTGGCCGCGCCGACCACAGTGCACCGGGCGGTCGTCGAGCCGCTCCTGGATGCCGGCCTGCCGGTGCTGTGCGAGAAGCCGTGCTGTATCGACCTCCATGACACCCGCGCCCTTGCCGTGCTCGCCGAGCGGCGTGGGGTGGTGCTGCAGGTCGGCTACTGGCGCCGCTTCGTCCCGGAACTGATGCGCCTGCGCGACGACATCGGCAGCGGCCGCCTGGGATCCCTTTCGCTGGTGATCTGCCAGCAGTGGGATGAGCGTCCGCCGCCGGCCAGCTTCCGGCGGCAGAGCGGCGGCATCGCGATCGACATGGGCGTCCACGAGTTCGATCAGCTCCGCTGGCTCACCGGCCAGGAGATCGGGTGCCTGGCCGCGGCGGCGTCGACGGTCGCCGTGGACGAGCCCGTCGCCGGCGACCCGGAGAGCGTCCAGCTCCTCGCCAGCCTGTCGGGCGGGACGGTCGCGCTGGTGTCGCTGGGCCGGCGGTTCCCGCTCGGGGACATGTGCCGCGTCGAGGTCATCGGCACGCAGGGGTTCGCGGACCGCCCGTTCCTGTGGCCACCCCTTGGTGATCGGGTGTTCACGGAGGCGCTGCGGGCGCAACTGGACGCTTTCGAGACCGCGGCCGCCGGCGGCGAGCGCCGGGGTGCCACGGCCGCCGACGCGGTCCAGGCGCTGCTGGCGGCCAGGCGCGCCGCCGAGGTCCTGCGCGCTGAGGCTCAGGCGGGGCCGCGCCCGCCGCCCGGTGATTCGGCCCTCCGCTCTTCGGGGTCGGGGAGCTGATCGGGCCATGCCGCCCACCGGCTCCCAAACGGCGCAGGCGGCGATGGCGGCGTGGGGCGCTGTTGCGTTCGCGGTGACCGTCTTGGAGCAGCGGGACTCCTTGCATGAGAACTCGCCGCCCTCGCCCGGCACTGTTCCATTGAGCTGAAAGGCGCCGGCGGAGCCGAGTGAAGTGGAGGCAGCCGGACGGCGTGATGGCGCAATGTAACAGTGCCTCCCGGAGAATCCTCCCGCGAGGTGACTGGAGCAGCGACAGGAGGGCGCAATGTCCAAGCTGGACGGCACGTTCTGGTACTGCATGACGCACCATCGGGTCGAGCCCTACCACGGGTGCAAGAACGCCGACCGTATCGGACCATTCCAAACAGAGGCGGAAGCCGCGCACGCCCTGCAGACGATCGCGGAGCGCGAAGAGCAGTACGAGCTGGAGGATTCCGAGTGGAATGGCGATCGGTAGGCATGGCAGTACCGTGACGACGTGACGGAATCCCTTGCGGTGCTTCTTCTTCCCGGCCGAGCATTGGGTGCATCTGAAGACCAGCAGCCCGATCGAGTCGACCTTCGCGCCGGTGCGCGCCAGGACGCGGGTGACCAAAGGGCCGGGTTCCAAGGCCGCGGGCCTGCAATGGCGTTCAAGCTGCTGGCGGCCCAACGCGAACCGCGCGAACCGCCCTGCCGTTACTCGTCACAGGACGCTCGGCCAGCGCTGGAAGCACGCGGCATTGTCCGCGTCGGTGACGCCTCTACGGCACGTCGCGTCTGATGCGGCGCTCTTCGACCACGCGGTCGCCGTCATAGGACCGGTCGATGACCTGGCGGCGCCGCCGGCTCCACGGCGAGAAGCTGCTCCAGAACACCAGTGTGAACAGCAGACCGAGAGCGCCGGCGAGCATCAGGATGATGCCGACGGTGTCGAGATCAAAGCTAGATCCAGATGTATTGACGTTGACGGCGAAGGTAAGGATCGCGCCGACGGCGAGCAGGAAGATGCTGACACCGATGCCCATCGCCCATCCTTTCTCGTCTGACGCTGTGCGCGGGAGCGTGCCTACCCGAACCGGAGTGTGAGGAAACGCCTCAACGGCGGCGCCCGCCCCGCTCACCCGGTTTGACCAGCGTGGTCATGGCCGGATGCATCAGGTCACTGCATCGTGCCGGCCAGCGGACGCTCCACACAGGTCGTGCAGGTGAACAGGTACAGGGACCCGACATCACCGAGCATGAGGCCGTGGGGCGCCCAGGCGTCCCGGTCCATGAGGGGCCGCGGCATGGTGATCCGGGGATCGTCGCGGTCCTCCAGCGGCAGCCAGCGTCCCTGGGGTTCGAACTCTTCGCCGGCCACTGCGGTGGCTGGATCCAGCGCAGGTGCCGCCAACCTTGGTGCTCGGCGCGGCCGACAGCTCCGCCAGCTACAGCCAGTCGCGCTGCTGCTGCCATCGCCGCACCTGCTCGTCCAAGGCCTCGGGCAGGTCGGAGAAGCCTGGCTGCTCGGCATGGGGGTACTCCACGACCCGCTCGGGGTGCAGCACGCACGGCAGCGGCACGTAGTCGCGCTCGGACAGGTCATGGTCTAGGCCCTCCAACCGAGCGGCCGGAGATGCGGTGATTGGCCATGCCGGCAGTCTCGCCGCTCGAACGCGGTCACAGCGAATGCAACAGTGCCGCGGCGAATGGCTTCGGATTGCTTGGGCGGACGAGCGTCCGATAGGCTGCGGCGCCCCGAGCGAAGCGGGTTATCTGGACATACCGGCAGCCGCAAGGAGCCCCCCATGCCCCGGACCCCCTCCGACCCCTACGAGCAGTACCCCGACCAGCGGTACGGCTACCAGCAGCACCCCGACCAGCAGCCCACCTACCAGGAGCACCCGGACCAGCGGTATCCCGATCAGGGGTACGCGCAGCAGCAGTATCCGGACCAGCGGTATGCCCAGCAGCAGTACCCCGATCAGCGGTATGCCCAGCAGCAGTACGGCCAGCAGCAGCACTATTCCCACCGGTACCAGCAGGCGCCGGCGGTGGCGGGCCGGCTGATGGACCACTCGAGCTTCATCGTCGATCAGAAGGTGAAGCTGATCGAGCTTCGCAACGAGTATTCGATCTACGACGACGGCGGCAACACGATCGGGTCGGTGAAGCAGATCGGGCAGTCGGCCCTGATCCGGGTGCTCCGGCTGTTCATCAAGACCGACTCGCTCCTGGGCATCACGCTGGAGATCCGTGAGGCGAGCGGCGCCGTCGCCCTGCTGCTCCGCAAGCCGGCGTTCCGGATCACCTGCACGATCTCGTCGCCGGATGGCACGGCGATCGGCCGTATCGCGGCCAAGATCCGTGTGGGCAAGGTCCGCATGGCGATTACCGACCCTTCCGGGAACGTGCTCGGCGAGATCCGCGCGGAGAACCTGCGGGCCTGGAATTTCAACGTGCAGGACGCGCAGGGCCGGCTGATCGCCCGGGTCGACAAGAAGTGGGCGGGTGCGCGCGAGCTGTTCACGACGGCGGACAAGTACCGGGTGGAGCTGGACCCCAAGCTCGGCGACCCGCTGCGCAGCCTGGTGGTCGCTTCCTGCCTGGCCATCGACACGCTGCTGAAGCAGCAGCAGTAGGCCGGTCTCGAACCAGCGTCGGGCCGGGTCCGGCGGGCCCCCCGTTCCCCGGCCCGACCCCTCCGCGACCCCGAAGCTCGCCAGCGTTGTTGACTCAGACGACGGTTGAGGTGCTCTTCGACCCGCCGGGGCACGTTCGGTTGCCGATCAACGACGACCAGATCATCGACTGGGCGTTGGCCGTTGTGCCGCTGGCGGCTCGGGAGGTCACCCTCGTGACCTACGACACCGGTCAGTGCATGCGAGCGCGCGCCGCAGGGTTGCGCGAGAAGCTGCACAAACCGCTCGTAGAGGAGCCGGCATAGGCGGCGGCCTCCAGCCTGCTGCGGAGGAGGCGTCTGGCCGCACGCTCAGTCGGGTGGGGGCCCAATGGGCGGCGTTGATGCGGCGGTCGAGGAAGGGCAGATCAGCGCAGAATGTCGTTCACCGCTGCCACCGCCCTCCACGGTACCTACGCCCAGATGCCCGTCGGGACGACCGAGGGGTGGGGGGCCGTGGCGGCGATACGGGCGGCTGGACTCCGCGTCGTACCTCCGCAATCGCGGCGTTGATCGCAGCCACGATTCGAGAACCCTTTCGCGAGAAGCCAAGGTAGGCCATAGCCGATTCAAGCAGCTCATCCTCGGTCCGGAGCAGGGTGTCGGACTCAATCCATCGAATGAGCGCTACGAGCGATGGATGACTGTAGTCATTGATGGGTCGTCCCGGCAGCACGAGCGGTCTTTCGGCTCTTGCCGGAATGCGCCCCACCAAGCTCGCGGGTGGCTCTTCGACGGCTGCTTGAGTTGCAGGGGCAGCGGCGGGGACTGGAATCGAGGCATCCGCCTTCGCGACGGCTGCCTGGTAGGCGGCAACCGCGCGGCCCACTTCGGCTTCTCGGTGGTAGAACCATTCGGATGACCAGATCCGGTGGAACGTCCATCCGAGCCTTTCCAGATGCTCCTGCCGAAGCCGGTCCCGGTCACGGGCCGTGGCGGACGAGTGGTAGCTGGCGCCGTCGCACTCGATCGCGAGCACCATTCGACCGGGCTTTGTGGGATGCTGCGCCGCGTAGTCGATCCAGTATCCTGAGCAGCCGTATTGGGTGACGAGCGGGACGCCGGCGGCCGCCAGCTGATCCCGGACGTCACGCTCGAACGGGTTGAGCTCTGGCTTGGCGATCGCGACGCTTCCCAGGTCAGAGCCCTTGCTCTCCGCATAGGCCAGGTAGCGACCGAGCATTTTCGCGCCTTCGGCCCGGAGCTTGCTGGGGTCCATGTCAGCGGCGGAGAACGAGCTCACCACGGTCATCCGGTTCCTTGCTCGGGTGATGGCCACGTTGAGCCGGCGCTCGCCACCCTGAATGTTCAAGGGTCCGAACCGATAAAGGAGGCGGCCTTCGGAGTTCTTGCCGTAGCCGATCGAAAGGATGATCGCGTCGCGCTCGTCGCCCTGGACCCGCTCCAGGTTTTTGACGAAGAATGGCTCCTGCAGGCTCTCGTCCAGGAAGGCATCGAGCGCTTCGTCCTCGGTCCGCGCTCGGCGGATGGCCTCAGAGATCCTATTCGCGTGCTTGATGCCCATGGTGATGACCCCGAGGCTCTCCTCGGGACGCGACCAGGCATGATCCGTCACGAGCCGGACAACTTCCTCGACCTCATCCGAGACGGATTCCTCTTGCCCCACGCGTCCAAGAACGAATGGGACCAGCATGTGGCTCAAGCAGTCCTCGCCGGTCACGCCGGGGAACGTCGTGAGCGAGAAGTCGTACAGATTCGGCTGTGCGTTCGAGAAGGCGATCAGACGTTCGTCGCGTGATCGATAGTGCCAGCTTAGATTCCTTGTTCCCTTCGGGGGTGGCAGCAACGCGCCCATCACGTCGAGGACCGACTCCAGATTGCTGGTGAGTGGGGCAGCGCCATCGAACTCCTCAAGCTCTTCGTCGTCCTCGCCGCCACCGGAGGCCATGAAGAAGCTCGTCGGCGGGAGCTGATGCGGATCTCCGGCGACCACCGCTCGGTGTGCGCGTAGCAAGGCGCCTGCCGCGTCGGCCGGGGTGACTTGTGAGGCCTCATCGAAGATCACGACGTCGAAGTGACGTTCCGGCGGCAACAGTTGCGATACCACCAGGGGGCTCATGGCCCAGCAGGGCTTCAGCGCCGCCAACACATTAGGTGCAGCTTGGAACAGGTCCCGCATGGGCATGTGCTTCCGCTTGAGACGGGCCTGGTGCTCGATGACATCGGACTCCTGAGGGTAGGCATCGCGCGTCCGGGTAACCCGCTCGGCTACGGCACGGCGGATCCGCACCGGGGTAGTCTCGATGTGCTGGGCGTCGGCGAGGCGGAACCCATTTACCGTGCGGCGGAGTGCCTCACCGTCGAAGGTGCCGACCCTCGGGTCGGCCATGGAGACCGACTCCAGGATCGAGCTCAGCCAGACGTACTCAAGACATTCCAGCGCCTGGTCGACCGTGAGGTTGCGCGACGCCATCTCGACGACCAGGTCTGAGAGGCCGCGCACGGCGAGCCCCGTCCTCAGCCTGTGCAGTTCCGGCAGTCGGTATAGCGTGGTCTTGTCGGCGATCAGGCTCGACAGTTGCGTCGACAATGCCCCGGGGTCCAGACCGCTCAGCGGCCAACCCACCCAGGCGCTGAGCGCGCGAAGCTCAGTCGCGAGCTGTTCGTATGCCGCTTTCACCGTCGCCAATTGGCTCGGTGGGCGCGGCGCCCCCCCATCGAAGGAGCGCCTCCGCCATATCTCCCTTTGCCGTGATGCATCGACGATTGCGCCGTGCAGGGCCTTTATTCTGCGTGGTCGATTCCTGCTGAGGGAGCGTGCTCGCTGGTGCGCTTTCCGGTAGGCGGGGTTCGCCAGCCGAGCTCCAAATCGCGCGAGCGGGCCGCGAGCGGCTGGCGCCAAGTCGTTAGCCAATGCAGTCAGGTCTTCTTCGAAGATGTTGTCGTCGAATTCTGTCAGCGTGGCGCTCACGCCCTCGAGAAGCGCGAAAACCTGCGGCCAGACATCCAGGCTGGGAGGCGCACCCAGCCTGCACTCGGCGAGGAGACTGTTGAGTCGGGCGATCGTCGAAGGCACGGTATGGCCTGCGAGCGTCGCTGCTGCCTGGAGCGCGGACTGCGCGGCTTCCACGCTCGTCACCGATCCAGTCGTGAATGCCCGAGCCCACGGGCTCGGATTCCCGCTTGAGGTAGGCGCGGGGCTGCCGGCCGACGAGCTGGATTGGCGTGGAACAAGCTGATCGGCCAGGGAGAGAACCAGCCCACCGAGGCCAACGAACCTCTCAAGATCCGCGCGGGCCTGTGCCATTGCCGCGCCGTCGAGCGACGCCAGGACGTCTCCACGCAAGCGCTGCTCGCTTCGGACCTGAGGTCCGATGCCAAGCAACCGGGACTGCACCTCGTAGACGCTGAGTCCCCAAGGCCGCCGCTGGTTGTGAACCGCGGCCGTTCGCCCGACGAGTTCCTCTCGGTAGCGAACGAGCTTGTCCTGGAGCTCGGCGATGTTCGGTAACGGGACGCGGCCCACTTCCGCGAGTGCGTGGGACAGGTCTTGTGCGAGCTTGCGCCGCGACCCAGCCCCGTCATGGAGATCCAGAACGAGATCGGCCAAGCCGGCGTTACGGAGCCGGTCGAGCACAGCGTCGATCGCAGCGCGCTTTTCGGCGACGAACAGGACTCGTTGCCCGCGTGCCGCCAAGGTCGCGATGAGGTTCGCGATCGTCTGGCTCTTGCCGGTGCCGGGAGGGCCCTCGACGACCAGATCGGCGCCCTTAACCACGGCATTGATGACGTAGCTCTGACTCGCGTCCGCGTCGAGCACCAGGAACTCGTCGGCGACGGGTGTGTGGTCCGGCTCGTCCAGGCGCACCTCGGGATGGCGGCTTCGCACAGTGTCCCTCGCGGCCTCGTCCCCGGCGATCGCGCAGATGAGCTCGTTCTCTACAAGGGCCTCTGTGGCAGATTCCAGGTCCTTGACCATCGGCAGCTTCGCGTAGCTGAAGTTGCCAAGGACGAGCCGGTCGTTGATGGCGAAGCCGGCGACCGATGATGCTGCCTTGGTTAGCCGCTCGAACACAGGCAAGGCATCAGGCGGCTCGACGTTCTCGTCCAGCAACTCAAGCAGGTCCTGGGCCTCCAGCTTGACGCCGTGGTCGACGTCGAGGAGGTGCAGGAGCGTCGGGTTGATCTCCCATTCGCCAGGCAGCGACAGGTCGAAGTCCTCGCCGGCACCGCCTCTGGGGGCGAGGTTGGCCAAGCGGAGAAGCACCGGGGCGGCCGGGGTCGCTGTCCCTCGGGGGTTCTCCCAAGTGGCCATCGCCCAGGCCAGATAGAGCGTCCGCAGGCCGCGCTCCTCGAAGTTCTCCATCGCCTTTGCACGGATCGTGCGGGCACGGCGAGCCATGCTGGTTAGGGCTTGGGGATCGAACATCTCGGACAGACGGACCGTGCGTGACCCGAGCAGCGCGTCCAGCGCCACGGGCTCCGCCCCCGAATGGTGACTGAGGTCAAGGGTTCCCTGCTTGAGATCCTTGTAGTACAGCAGCGTGTTGCGTCCGCCGAGATCGATGAGCTGGCCCGTCCAAGCCCTGACTGCCGCCGTAACCTTGCGCAGCCGAAGCTGGGCTGTCGCATCCGCCGTGGACCCCACTGCTGGCTCTCGCGCGACGTCAGTCATGCAGGCTCCTGCCGTCTCTTCCTGTAGCAGAGCTAGAGTCTCAGCGCTGGAGGTACAGCGCAATTCGCGAAACGACCAAAGTGTCACCATGGACCGGCCATGCCGAGTACGTTGGTGACCAGCGCCCCGGTCGGGGATGCGTCGATCGACCAGCCCACGACGCGGCGGGAGTGGGCGTCCAGCACCACCGTGCAGTCGGCCTTGCCCTCGCTGGTGGGGTGCTCGGTGATGTCGGTCACCCACAGCTGGTTCGGGCCGGTGCGGCCGAAGTTGCGGTCGACCAGGTCGGCGGCGCGGCGCTTGGCAGCGGCCAGCTCGCTCTTCTCGGTGCTGGTCAGGCCGGCTCAAGACCCCGGTCGATCCGGTCCTGCCGGCGCCAGGTGTCGGTCGACTGGTCACTGATCCCCAGCGCCTTGGCGACCTCGGCGATCGGCCGGCCGGCCTCGATCAGGTCCAGGACCTTGCGCCTGAACTCGGGCGGATAGCCCGTCGTCCCACGCCAGGCTCCTCTCAGTTGCGTGGCACGGAATCCAACAACACAACTCCACCAGACCGGGGGCAGACCAGAGGCCCTCTCTACGCGGCACGTTACTTGCACTTGCAGATGTTCCGGTGGCGACCGGGCGCACGTTGCTGAGCACAGGAGCCCCCGGCAGGGCGGTTATCCGGCGGTTACAGGCCCGTTCCAGTGCTTGTGTTGCTATGGCGCCCGTCGAGCCGCCCGTTCCACCACGTCAGAGGGCGGCGGATCAGCCCGGCCGCCGCCCGGTGTGCGCCGGGCGGGGAGGAAATCGTCTTGGTCTTCGGAAAGCATGCCGCCGCCGGACGCACCGCTCGGCGGCGGCGCACGATCTCGATGCTGGCCGTCGGCATCGCCGTGGCGCTCACAGGGGTCGTGGTCCCCCTCCACGCGCCACCAGCGGCGGCCGACGATGCAACAGCGGAGGAGCTGGCGGCTCAGGAGATGCTGCTCCCGGTCGCTGCGAGCGCCGACACAATCGCGGCCAGCGACAGCGCCTTCTCCAGCGACGCGATCAATCCCACGACCGGGGTCCTCACGGTCTATCGCGTCGGCGGGACGTCGGGTGCGGTCGTGTCCCAGCACCAGGCCCTGTCGTTGTCCAACGGCGCCATCGTCCAGGTGCTGGGCGCCAGGCTCACCCAGACCCAGGCCGACGCGCTGAGCCAGCGTATCGACGCCGACGTGGACACCCTCGCCGCCCAGGGGATCACGGTCAGCTCGTGGGGGCCGGACCCCAATGGCGGCCCGTTCTCGATCGAGGTGGTGGACGCCGACCTGTACCGCGCCGCGCTGCTGGCCCGCTACGCCGACGTCGGCGCGGGCAACCTCGTGCTGTTCTCCGGCCCGATGGTCAAGACCGGCAGCTACAGCGAGTCGGTCACCCACTACCGCCTGCTGCGCACCATCGAGGACATGCACGGGCTGCCCGCCATCGGCAACGCCGCCAGCACCACTGCCATCAGCGACGTCTGGAGCTGAGCGTTCATCGACCAGGAGCATCAACGGAGGTGGTTGAGAGCCGCAGGAGCCTCGGTGCTGCTTGTGACGGATGGCGATCGAGGAAACCCCGGCTAGCTAGGCCCGGCGCCGCGGCACTGCGGGCCGACCTGGACACAGTTTCTGAAGGCGCAGGCCGAGGGGGTCGTTGCGTGCGACTTCTTCACGGTGGAACCGTCTGGTGCAGACCCTGTACGTCTTGTCTTCCTGCACGTCAGCGCCAGGCAGGTGGTGGCCGTCGGCGTCACGGCCCGGCCCGACTCGAGCTGGGTCACCCAGCAGGTCAGGAACGCCACGATGGACCTGAACGACCGGCAGTTGTCGATCCGGTTCCTGCTCCGCGACACGACGCCAAGTTCACTCGCTCCTTCGACGAGGTATTCCGCACCGAGGGCGCAGCAGTCATCCGCACGCCGATCCGGGCGCCGCGAGCGAACGCCCACGCCGAGCGGTGGGGTGCAGACCGTCCGGGGGAGTGCCTGGACTGGACGCTGGTGCTGGGCCGGCGCCACCTGCTGCGGCTCCTGCGCATCTACGCCCGCCACTGCAACCAGCAACGGCCGCACCGTGGCCTGGCCCTGGCCGTTCCCAAGGCAGGGGAGCGGAAGTCACCGCACGCCAACCCTCGACCTCGACGGGTGAGGCGTCCAGACCTGCTCGGCGGGCTCATCCACGAGTATCACGAGGTTGCAGCATGATGAATCGGGATTTCCGCGCCCTACGAGACCACACCAGCTCCTACCGGCTACCCCACACCCCCAACTCGCTCAAGGGGAGCCAGATCAAGCCACCCGGCGGGCACACAATGTGCGCCGCCGTGGTCTGGTCAGCAGGTGGAGCGTCGCACGGTTGCGCCGGCGGCCGCTGGGATGAACTCGAGCCGCACCGAGTCGTTCTTGGGCACGACGATGGCCACGCCGTCGGTAGGCGACCACGTCTCGGGCAGGAACAGATACTGATCGCCCGATTGCAGCAAGAGCTTCAAGCCGTCATAGCGGAATCGGTATGCCGCCTGCGAGTCTCGGCAGCGCACCTCGCGGACGCCGGGCGCGTCCAGGCTCAGGCTCCGCTCGCTGTAGACGATGGCGCTGGGATAGGTTGGCAACTCCGCCACGAACTGACGTGCCCGTGAGCGGCCCACCGCGGCGGAATAGTCGTTTGCGGCCCAGAACAGGCTCAGACCCACGAGCACGAACACCGCCGCCCATTCCGCGACCGCTGCCCACTGCAGCGTCGCAGCGTGGGCTGCCGGCCGCTCCCCAGCGGCGAGAGACCGCCAGATATGGGCCTCGTACACCAGCAGGCAGACTCCGGAGGCCAGGCACAACGGCGCCGCCGCTACCTGCTGATCGAGGAAGGTCGGCGCAAAGACGCTCCACAACCCGAGCGCGGCCAAGACCAGCCCAGCGATTGCCATCGCGGGGAGAAGGACGCGAAGCATGGGGGGCCGCGATCCCGCGGCAAGACGAGTGCGAAGCGCCGAGTGGCCCCACAGCACCAGCAACCCGGCGCAGGCCACCACGGTCAGCGGCACGAACAGACCGTCCAGGCTGCGCTGCACGTAATCCCGGGTGGTCAGGCCGAGCAGTGTCGAGTTCACCCCGAAGTAGTCGAAGAACCAGTAGGCATGCGACCAGCCGAAGTAGAAGAGCAGCGAGGTCAGCAGCGTTGTTGGCGCAACGATCGTGCCAAGGACTCTGGTCAGTTGCGCCAGGCCGTTCGCCGATGGCTCCGCGGCGCCTCCTGGAACGCGCGCCGGCTGGAGCGCCTCGGCGTCGCCGGCGGGCGGCGTCGTCTGGCGCTCGACGGCTGGAGCTTGAGACCCTCGAGCTTGATCGGTACCAGCGCGCGTTGTGGTCACGATCCACGTCCTGTCACGTGCTGGGTGGCGGCTGGCTGTCCTGAGGGGTGGTGGGTGATGGCTCGCTGCTCTCGGGGGTGGTGGCCGGCGGCTCGGTGTCCACGCTCGACTCGGTCGTACACGGCCCCGTGCCAGACACGACGACGACGGTCGTGCCGCGGTCCACACTGGTTCCCTGCGGAGGATCTGTCTCCCAAAACTGGCAAGAGGTGTAGGCGGAACCGTCACGTGCCTCGTCCCGCAAGGTCACGCACAATTCGCCGCCGCATTGCTCCCTGATGCCACTCTCGATCTCCGAGCGCACCTCGGCGAGTGGTCGCCCCTGGTCGGTGATGATGCTGGGGATGTTGATCGGTGCTCCGATCGCCTGCCCGGGCTTGCCGCGCCCACCAGGTGCGACGGGTGATCCACGTGCCCCGGAGCCCTGCCGACCGGAGTCCGGCGCGGACGCCCTACTGGAGCCCCGCCCAGCGGTCTGCCCAGATGTCCCTTTGGGCTGTTGGACGGGGCCCGCCGTCGGCGTTCCGCTGGACACCGCCTGCGAGTCCGACCCGGAGCCGGCGTCGACAGATTTGCCGCAACCGAGCGCGGCGAGGCATACCAAGATCACGAATGCCAGACCGGACCCCCGCAATACCGGCACTATTGGACCCCCCCAGGCCCTATTTCTGATGCCCCACCCGGTGGGACATCCGGCGACGGCAAGGTGCCCTGCAACGTCAGGACGACCTGACGCCATCCCACGTATGGGAGCATCGAGAGGCTCGCTGCGTCCAGTCCTTTCTGGCAATAGCAATACCACGGAGCGGACATCTGCTCGGTGACCGGCGGCACAGGCCATCCGTGCCGCTCGATACAGGCAGCGAGGCGCATCAGCAAGGTTGAACGCACCGCCGCCGACCCTAGCCCCTCCGCACGCAACGAGTCCGTGGTTCTGGGATGTGCCCCCTGGCGCGACTCGCACCAGAACCAAGCGCTCCACCCGGTGCATCTAGCGCCAGGACCGCCGATACGACCACCCCACGCCGCCGACCAGATCGCTGGACGTGCTGTCGCGAGTTCACATCGTGGGCAGGGAACGATCAGATCCTTGGAACCCGTGTAGTTCAGCTGGCAGCGGAATATGCCGATCTGCCTAGCACCACAACGGCGCATACGGTGGTAAACGAGACGCCCGTCCAGCTGAAGGGTGCGCAAACTCAAACGTGACTGGTTACCTGGTAATTCGCGTGGGACGGCCGCTCGGCATGCTGAGGCCCATCGACCCCTCGGAGGCTGTCCGGGTGTCAGGGAGAGCACCGCCTGGGTTCCATGGGGTTTTCCCCGCTGGTAGGCTTGGCCCACAGCGGCCGGAGGGCATAGCTGCACAGATAGGGGCGGTGTGTCCGACCACGATCGGCTGCGGATATCTCGTTCTGGCTCGAGTTGCCCATGGCCATGATGCAGCATCCAACCAGCGCACCATGATTGCCGGCATCCAGCCTGGTGTGGAGCACACAGCGGTGGTTCCCGCGTCGCTTGCAGGGGCTAGCGGGTGAGGTTGACATGCCGCCTGGCTGGCAGCTGACGATCCACGGCGACCGCGTGGTCGCGGAGCCGTCGGGCAGCCTTCCTGGTGTGGCGCCGCAGGCGCCGTCCGTGCTGGTGGGTCGAGCGCTGGAGCTGACGGCGATCGCGACGGCCATGACGGCGGCGCGGCGGAGTACGGCGCGGGCGGTCCACCTGGTTGGGGAGCCAGGCATTGGCAAGACGACACTGGCTGAGCATGCGGCGGCGCTGGCCGCCGAGCAGGGGTGGGTGGTGGCGTGGGGGCGGGCCTGGGACGCTGGCGCGGCGCCGTACTGGCTCTGGCAGCAGGTCCTCGGCTCCCTGGCACGCATAACCAACGTGTCGGACCGGGTCCATCCCGCGACCGCGGCCTGGCTGGTCGACTTGGTGCCGGAGCTTGCCGGGGCCAATGAGGTGGCGCCGGCGCCCGCCCTGGATCCAGACCGCGCCCGGCTGGCGCTGCAGCGCGCGGTCGTCCAGATCCTGGGGATGGCCGCCGCCGACCGGCCGCTGCTGGTCGTGCTGGACGATGTCCACGACGCCGACGCGGCGTCGCTGGCGCTGGCCACCCTGGTGTGCCGAAGCCTGCCCGACAGCCGGCTGCTGGTGCTCACAACCCAACGGCCGGTGGGGCCGGCACGCGAGGCAACCACCATAGGGCTGCTCGGGCGGCTCAACCGTCAGGGCGCCTTGGTCCCGGTCGGTCCGCTGGACCAGGCGGCGATCGCGGCGCAGGCCGCAGCGCTGACCGGGACCCAGCCGGCTGCCGGGGAGGTGGCGTGGCTACACCGGGCAAGCGGCGGCAACCCGTTCTTCGTCGACCAGCTGGTGCGCTGGTCGGCCACGCGCGAGCGGGCCCGGCCGCCGGACGAGCTACCGGTGAGCGCGGCGGTGCGTGCGGTGGTGGGCGAGCGGCTGGACGGGCTTGGTGGCGAGGCCCGCCGGGTGGTGACGGTGGCGGCGGTGGCCGGCGACGAGGTCGACCAGCAGGTCCTTGCCACCGTCGCTGGGTTGCCGCCAGGCCGCTTCGCCGACGCGCTCGGCGAGGCGGTCGCCGCGGGGATCCTGTGGCGGCGGGTTTCCGACCATCCGTCCTGTGGGTTCGTGCACGCGCTGCTGCGCGAGGCTGCCCGCATGCAGGTCGATGCCCAGGTGCGGCGGGCGCTGCACCTGGGCATCGCGACCGCGCTGGAGGCGCTGCCCGGCCGGCCCGGGCGGTTGGCGGAGGGCGCCCGCCACTATCGCGCGGCGTTGCCGGCCGGCGACCCGCAGGTCATGGTGGATCGGACGGTCGCCGCCGGGGAGGCGGCCTTGCGGGTCTTTGCCCATGAGGCCGCGATCGCGCAGTGCACGGCCGGCCTGACCGCACTCGGCTCGTACGGGTCCCGCGGGCTGGTGCGGCAGTGGCGGGCGCGGCTGCTGGGTGTGCTCGGCGAGGCACGACAGCACGCCGGCGATCTGGTCGGGGCGCGGCAGACGCTGGTGGACGCCCATGCGCTGGCCGCCAGCGCCGGTGACCCCCTCCTGGCCGCGGACGCCGTCATCCGGATGCCTCGCCTGACACAGTTCCTGGTCCCGGACCGCGAGCTGGAGTCGATGCTGACCGGAGCGCTCGAGGGGCTGGGGGACGCCGCGCCGGCACTGCGGGCGCGGCTGCTGGCCCGCCATGCGGTGATCGCCGAGGATGCCACCGATCGCCAGGCCCGCAGCGACCAGGCGGTCAGGATCGCCCGCGCTGCCGGGGACGCCGGGCTGCTGGCGGAGGTGCTCAGCTCGCGGCTGTACGTGCAGTGGGCGCCGGAGACGGCCGCGGAGCGGCTGGCAACCGCCACCGAGATCATCGAGCTTGCGGTGCGGACCGGGGACGTGCGGCGGGAGTTGGACGGCCGCATGTGGCGGCTGATCGCGCTGCTGGAGTTCGGTCGGGTCGCCGAGGCCGAAGCCGAGCTGGACCGCTATGAGCGGCTCGCGGAGCGAATCGAGCAGCCGGAATTCCTCTTCTTCGCTCGCTCCCGCCGCGCCACGCTTGCCACATTGCGGGGCCGCTTCGACCACGCCGAGCAGCTGGCCCGCGCGGCCTACGATCTGGCACTCAGGGCCGGGCTGTCCGATGCCGTCAACGTGTTCGGCGCCCAACTTGGGATGCTCGCCGCGGCGCGCGGCCGCAACCCGCTGGATGAGATGCCCGAGGTGCCGGCGGTCCAGGACGTGCCGTTGGTGTTCCAGGCCCATGGCTTGCTGGCCGCCGGCAGGCGCGAGGAGGCCAGTGCACTGCTTCCGGGCGGCTTGGGGAACATCGACCCTGTCTGGGTTCTCGGGCCGGCCCGTTCGATCTACCTGGCCACAGTGGCCGAGGTGGCCTACCAGCTGGGTGACGCCGACGCCGCCCGGTGGGTCCGTGACCAGCTGATCGGCCACGCCGACCAGTTCATCGTCGCGGCCGGCGCCGTCGGGTGCGCCGGCGCGGTCTCCCGGCTGCTTGGGCTGTGCGCGCTGACCCTGGAGCAGCTCGACGACGCGGTGGGTTGGCTGCGCCAGGCGGTGGCCAGTAACCGCCGGATTGGTGCGGCACCGTTCCTTGCCCGCGCCCAGGCCGAGCTCGCCATCGCGCTGCGCCGGCGGGGCCGGGTCGGTGACGCGCAGCAGGCAAGGCAGCTGCTGGCCGAGGCGGCCAGCACTGCGGCGGAGCTGGGAATGTCGGCGCTGACCCGCCAGATCGCCGGGTTACGGGCGGCCGACACTGAGCCGGGTCCTGACCGGCCGTTGCTGCGCCAGGACGGTGAGACCTGGCTGCTCACCATGGACGGCCGGACCACCCGGCTGCGGCACAGCAAGGGGCTGGCCCAGCTCGCGCTGTTGCTGGCCAATCCCGGCCAGGAGATCACCGCGGTCGAGCTGGCCGGCGGGGTGCCCGCCCCGTCGGTCCCCGATCCGGTCCTCGACCAGACTGCCAAGCGGGCCTACCGCCAGCGGCTCGCCGAGCTGGACCAGGCGCTGGATCGGGCCGCCGCCCGCGGTGACGCCGCCGCCGCGGACGACCTGGAGGCCGAGCGCGCCGCGCTGGTGGCCGAGCTCAAGCGCGCCGCCGGGCTGGCCGGCCGATCGCGAGAGTTCTCCGACGAGGCCGAGCGGGCGCGGGTCAACGTCACCCGCACGATCCGCCAGGCGCTGGACCGGATCTTGGTCGCCGACCCGGAAGCCGGCCGCCACCTGCTCGGCTCGGTGCGCACCGGCATCCGCTGCGTTTACCAGCCCGACGGCTGATCGAACACCTCCGTTCGCCGGCAACGAACGCCTCCCCGGTAGCCGCAACCACGAGGAGGTGCGACGTGCGGATGGTCTTCTTCATGGATCCGGTCAGCGGGTGGAGCCGGTGGACGCCGCCGCTGCCGATCGAGGCTACGCCGCCAGGCGAGGGGGATCCGACGGACGCTTCGGCGTGCCCGGCAGGCCAGGGGCCGATCGTCGGGCTGCTGGGCCGGGTGGGCGCCTGGTTCGGCGTCTGCGAGCAGACCCCATCGGGCCGCTGGCGCCGGCTCCACGTCGCCCACCGCGACCCGTGGGAACCGGGCGCACGCCACCATCACCGCACCGTCTGGAGTTGGTGGTGCCCACGACCGCCCATCCCGGTCGGCGCGGCTCAAACCCCAACGCGGACTGTGGCGTTGATGGTCCAAGGAAGGAGGCGTGACCATGCGCGTGGACCTGTTCGCCGATCCGGCGTGCATGTGGTCATGGCTGACATCGCGCTGGCTGGTTGAGGTCGCATCCCAACGGGGTCTACAGGTGCGGCTGCGCGGCTACAGCCTGCTGCTGCGCGACGGCCCCGAGAGGCTGGAGGACTGGAAGGCCGCCTTGTGGGGGGCGTCCCACCGGGCGGTGCGGGTGATGCAGGCGCTCGGCACCGACGACCCAGACGGGGTCCGCGGCTTCTACGAGGCGCTCATCACCCAGAGCCTGGCGGCCCACAACGCCGGCGGGCCGCCATTCCAGGACCTGCAGGGCGCCCTGGCAGCCGCCGGGCTGGCGCCGACCTACGCGGGCGCCGCCGATGACGCCGCCTGGGACGAGCCGATTCGGCGGTCGATGGCCGAGGCGTTCGCCGTGGTTGGGCAGGGAGTAGGCATACCAGCGCTGGTGCTGCGTCTCGACCCGCCGGTGGGGTTGCATGGACCGCTGGTCTCGCCCCCGCCGAGCGGGATCGACGCGGTGCGACTTTGGGACGCCGCAGTGGCCTTCGCCACCATGCCGGGGGTGCTGGAGCTATCACGTCCCCGGCCACGCCGGCCTACGGTCCCGGGGTTGCGGCTCTAGCCGGGGCGGATGTCAGACAACCAGGTGGCTGGCTGCCGCCACGCTCGTCGGTCGCCGGCTGGCTTCCCCGCCTACCTGCACACCCCATCCGCGCTCGCGGTAGACGCAGCCGAGCGGATCGCTCGGGCGCTGTGGGACCAGGCTGCCTGAGTGTCGTGGGGGCTGATGCCAGCTGCATCGGCACCAGCCGCTGTGGCTGCCGTCCACGCAGGCTGTAACCGGCGTCGAGGAGGCCGGGAGGTGGCCGTGATGGAGGTCTGCCGGGTGCCGCGGGAGGCGTGGCGGTGACCCCACCAGCCCGACGCGCCCGCACGCGGTGGCGGCCGGGCGTGGCTGCGTGGGGACTGTGGGCGCTGGCCAGCCGCCGTCCAGCACACCCGGTCGGCTGGCTGCTGCTGGCGCTTGGCCTGTCGGTGGCGGCGTCCGGCGTGGCCACCGGCTGCGCAAGCTACGGACTGCTGGCCCGACCCGGAATGCTGCCAGCCGCCGACTACGCTGCGATCCACCACGGCGCCAGCGTCATTGTCTGGGCAGCCTGTATCGGCTTCGTGCTGCTGCTCACCCCGACCGGGTCGCTGCCCTCGCCGTACTGGCGCTGGTGGGCCCGGATCGCGGAGGCGGCTCCGCTGGTGGCGCTGGTGTCGACGTCGCTGCTGCCGTTGGACCCGCCCTACCGGTCGGTCGCCAACCCACTCGCCGTCGCTGCGCTGACTGGCCCGCTGCGGGTCGTCAACGCCGTCACCTGGGTTGCCACCGGCCTTGCGATCCCGGTCGCGGCCTGGTCGCTGGTGGTGCGCTTTCGCCGCACCGGTGGGATCGAGCGCCAGCAGCGGCGCCGGCTGGCCCTGGCCGCGGGGTTGGCGGGCGTGGTGGTGGCCCTGGGGGCGCTGGCGCCGATAGGCAACGAGATCCTGCTCGGCTGGCTGTCCGCAGTCTGTGTGGCGCTGCTGCCGCTAGCCCCCGACGCGGCGATCCTGCGCTACCGGCTGTATGACCTGGACCGCATCATCAGCCACACGCTGGCCTACGGGCTGTGCACCGTGCTGCTGGGCGGCGGCTACGCCGGGGTGGTCCTCGGCCTCGGCCAGCTCTTGGGCCGCGACTCAACCCTGACGGTGACCGTGGCGACCCTGGCGGTGGCCGCAGCGTTCCAGCCGGTTCACGGCCGCGTCCAGGCGTTGGTCGACCGGCGGTTCAACCGGCGCCGCTACGACGCCGCCCAGACGATTCAGGCGTTCAGCGCGCGGCTGCGCCAGCAGGTCGACCTGGAGGCCCTGACCGCTGAGCTGCTGGCGGTGGTCGAGCAGACCATGCAGCCGACCAGCGTGTCGTTGTGGCTGCAACCCTCGGTCAGCGCATCCCCCGAGCGGCGCGGCACCGGCGCACCCCGGACGGCGTCGTAGCCGGCGGCGCCGTCACTCCCACGGCGTTGTGAAACAGTCACTGAGTAGGGCCGACCTGGCCCGGCGTGAGGTGTGCTGCGGATTCGCCGCTTCCGGGGCCTCCGGGTTGTAAGGCGGAGGCTGACACGGAGGGCAACTCGGAGGCTGACTGGACGACCGGGTGGTCATCGCCTCCGGATCGCCTCCGCAGCTGGCGGATCGGTAGACCTCTGCCCGAAGGAAGGTCAACGAAGCGGTGGGCGGGCTGGTAGGCATGGATGCTCTCCTCGCGGTCCAAGAGGGGTGTTGGTGGTGACCGCCCGGCGGTGCGTCGCACCGGGCGGGACCGGGCGATGGTGCCGGCGTCGTCGCGCGCCCGCGCAACGCTTGGCAGACGCGTGTTTCCAGGGTGTCGCGCCGGGCACTGATGAGCTGGTCCGACAAGTCGTCGACCGATGGACGCACCAGGGATGCACGACGCCGCGCCGGCGAGGATCCTTCGAGGCTATCTCTCGGAGAAACCGCAGGTCAGCGGGGGGTGTGGGGGAGTGCGCCGCCAGGGACTCGAACCCCGAACCCGCTGATCAAGAGTTTGCTTGGTTTTAACGGTGGCCAACCTGCGGAAACGGCTGTTCAGGCCCGAACATAATTCCATAGTTATCGTGTGGATTCGACGGCCTGAAACGCCTCACTGTTTGCCGCCTCGCACCACGTCGGTCCAGCTCACCTCAGCCCATGTACCTGCAACCATACCGATCAGGCGCTCCCGCCTCCAATCCTCGCCACGCTACCTCTTCTTGACTCGCATTCGCTTTCTGTCGTCGCGCCCTGAGTACCATCGAATTCAATGCAGGACAGCACGCGGCAGCACACCATGGACGGTTCGCGGCTGTCTTGTAACAGCAGGTTCCGGGTTCGAGTCCCGGCGCCAGCTCCAAGGATCGCAGGGCATCAGCCTGAAATCCTTGCCTTGCTTGTCCGGCGGTCATTCGTCACGTGAGACGGTGATCATGACCAGCCTCACGACACCAGGGTCGACCCAGGGCAGAGCAGGACCGACCCTCCCGGCCGCTAGCCGGGAGGGACGCCAGGACCATCGTGCGCCGCGGTCGTGCTGGCCACCGCAGCATCCCTCTCGAGGGCGGTTGGCTGCTGGTTGTGCAGGACGGCCAGGGTCAGGACGGCCAAGGCGAGGCCGATGCCGGCGGCGATCGCCGAACTGAGCTGTATGCCAACGACGAACGCCTCGCGGGCGGCGGCGAGCACGGCCGCTCCAAGATCGCCGGGGAGCTGGGCCGCGGCTGCCGCGGCGCTCCCTAGGGTGTCGCGGGCCGCCTCGACGGCCTCGGCCGGGACGGCGGCCGGGAGCCGGTCGGCCAGCTCGCTTCGGTAGATGGCCAGCCCGACCGAGCCCAGGATCGCGATCCCGAGGGCGCCGCCCAGCTCGGCGGCGGTCTCCGAGATCCCCGAGGCTGCGCCGGCCTGCTTGGGCGGGGCCGCCCCGACGATCAGCTCGGTGGTCACCCCGAACACCGGGGCCAGGCCCAGCGAGATGATCACCGACCCGGCGATCAAAGGGACCAGGCCGCTAGTGACCCCGACCTGGGTGAGCAGCCCCAGGCCGATCGAGGCCAGGGCGAGGCCGCCGGCGACCACATAGGCCGGCCGCACGCCATAGAGCAGGCGGGGGACGAGTTGGCTGCCGATGATGAACGCGACCGCCGAGGGCAGCGACCACAGCCCGGCCTCCAGCGGGGACAGCCCGATCACCAGCTGGAGGTACTGGGCGACGAACAGGAAGTAGCCGACGGCGATGAAGATCGCCAGGAAGTTGGCGGCTAGGGCGGCGTTGAACACCCTAAGCCGGAACAGGCCGACGTCGATCATCGGGTCCGGGAGCCGCCGCTGACGGACCACGAACCCCACCGCGAGCGCCAGCCCGGCCGCGATCGCGGCCGCAGCGATCACGCTGGGGCCGTCCTGGGCGATCTCCTTGAGCCCGAAGATCACCGCCAGCACCGCGACCACCGACATGGCCGCCGACACCAGGTCGAGACGACCGGCGTCCGGGTCGCGATACTCGGGCAGGACCCGCGGGCTCACGATGAGCAGGGCGGCGATCACCGGGATGGCGAGCAGGAAGACCGAGCCCCACCAGAAGTGCTCCAGCAGCACGCCGCCCAGCAGCGGGCCGATGGCCTCGCCGACCGAGAAGCTTGCGATCCAGAAACCGACCGCGACAGAGCGCTGCCTGGGGTCCTGGAACATGTGGAAGATCAGCGACAGGGTCGAGGGGGCCAGGGTCGCCCCGGCGATCCCCAGCAACGCCCGGCTCACGATCAGCCACTCGGCGGTGGGGGACAACGCAGCCAGAACCGACAGCAGGCCGAACGCAGTGGCCCCGATCAGCAGCAGCCGCCGGCGGCCGATGCGGTCGCCGAGCGTGCCCATGGTGATGAGCGAGCCGGCGACGAAGAACCCGTAGATGTCGATGATCCACAGCAGCTGGGCGCTGGTCGGCCGCAGGTCGGTGCTGATGGCGGGAACGGCCAGGTACAGCACGGTCAGGTCCATCACATACAGCACACAGGCCAGCGCCAGCACCGCCAGCCCGATCCACTCGCGCCGTCCGGCCCTTGGTGGCACCTCGATCGCCGTCATCTTGTGGGGCTCCTCATCGTTGATCTGCCCACCAGGGCCTGGTGCCTTCGTCGAGCGCCGTGGAGATGATCATCCGTTTGATCCTCCAGACGATCCGCCGAGACCCATTCGGATCGGCTGTGTTGCATTGCGCCGGCTCCGGGCATGCTGAAGCCGCGACCTCCGCGCCGGATCAGATCGTCACGGCCAACTCGTCGAACGCGACCGCTACCCGCCGGCTCGCTGGCTCCTCCACCGCCAACTCGTAGTGTCCACGCCGGAGATTCTGCACTAACTAGCGGGCGACCAGGTGTGGCGAGGAAGTCGTCGAGCAGGCCAATGGCCTCGGTGTAGGACTTCACCGTGCGCTCGCTCTTGTCCTCCGCGCAGAGGGTGCGGAAGCTGGCGTTGAGGCTGGGAGCGCAGCCCGAGGCATCGGCGGTGCTGGGTCCTGCCACCTCTCCATTGGCGTCGATGCTCGGCCGTGCTGGTCGGTGTTGGTGGTATCGGAGCCGATGGACGCACCATGGACACATATCGGTGTCAGCCAATACCGGGTATGGCGCCTTGGGGGGCTTCCCCGAGCAAGGGGCACATCGCCGCTCTCAAGGATCCGGAATGGCCGATTCCGTTTCTGCGCTGTCTCCAAGGTGTTTCCGACTACCGGGGAACGACCAGCGCACGAACCAGGCTGGCTGTGCAGGGCACGCCTGGAGTTCTTCGGCGGTCGATGCGGCGGCTGACACCAGCCTCTTTCATGTAGCGGCTTCGATTCATCATCTGTGACCCATCGTGGTCGCTGGCGCCCACCAGTCTGGGAGACCCACATGAAGGAAGTGACCTGCGCAGACGTGCGCACTGGGTACCGGGTGAGCCCACGCGCATGGGTAAGCGCCGGCATCCCGACGTTCGGTGGCAGAGCCGGCGCCCGGGGAGCGGCGTGGACCGGTCGCAGCGGTCCTGCTGGTGGGCCGCCTGAGCCCGTCGGCCTCATCGTGTGCGACGCCCGTGCGCTAGCGGTTGCCGGCAAGGTGGGCTGGCAGCTGGAACGCTCATCGTTGGCCTACCGACGGTCCAGCCACAAGTGCCGTGGCGCGGTGTCGCAGCATGCCAGCGCCGCGATTCTGATCGCGACCCGATCGGACGGATTCGAAGTCAGGCGGTTGGGTGATGCTGTAGATCGATGGCCACCGGCAGGGAGACCTCGCGCCAGCCACGCAGGTCGCCGGCGTAGCC
>DASVXQ010000415.1:0-2133 GCA_036392615.1 Actinomycetes bacterium
CGCCGGTTGCGGCGGTGCCGTGCGGGGCGGCGGTGTCGCGTCCGGGTGTCCCGCCCGGCCCGGACGCCTCCAGCACCGCCGCCCGCTTGCGATCTGGCTCAGACATCGAGCAGGTTCCCCGCGAGGTAGTCGTCGTAGGCCTGGAGGTCGAAGTGCCCGTGGCCGCAGAGGTTGAACACGATCGTCTCCTGCGAGCCCTCCTCCTTGCAGCGCAACGCCTCGTCGATCACCGCGCGGATGGCGTGCGCCGGCTCGGGCGCGGGCAGGGTGCCCTCGGTGCGGGCGAACTGCACCGCTGCCTCGAACACCTTGGACTGCGGGTAGGCGACCGCCTCGACCGCGCCTTCCTTGACCAGCAGGGAGACCAGCGGCGAGTCGCCGTGGTAGCGCAGCCCGCCGGCGTGGATCGGTGCCGGCACGAAGTCGGCGCCGAGCGTGTACATCTGGATCAGCGGGGTCATGCCGGCCTGGTCTCCGAGGTCGTAGTCGAAGCGGCCCTTGGTGAGCGTCGGCGCCGCGGTCGGCTCGACCGCGATGAAGCGCGTGGACAGCTTCCCGGCGAGCTTGTCCGCCAGCAGCGGGAAGGTGAACCCGCCGAAGTTCGAGCCGCCACCGACGCAGCCCACCATCACGTCCGGCTGGACGCCGACCTTGTCGAGCTGGGTCTTGAGCTCGAGGCCGATGACCGTCTGGTGGAGCAGCACGTGGTTGAGCACGCTGCCCAGCGCGTAGTGGGTGCCCTCCGCGGTCGCCGCGACCTCCACCGCCTCGGAGATGGCGATCCCCAGCGAGCCGGGCGAGTCGGGGTCGGACGCCAGCACGGCGCGACCCGAGTTGGTCTCCTCCGACGGGGAGGGGACGACCCGGGCGCCCCAGGTCTCCATCAGCGAGCGCCGGTACGGCTTGCTGTCATAGGAGGTGCGCACCATGTAGACGGCGCACTCCAGGTCGAAGCGGCTGCAGGCGAACGCGAGCGCGCTGCCCCACTGGCCGGCACCCGTCTCGGTGGTCAGCCGGCGGACGCCCTCGGCGGCGTTGTAGTAGGCCTGCGGCACGGCGGTGTTCGGCTTGTGCGACCCGGCCGGCGAGCCGCCCTCGTACTTGTAGTAGATGCGCGCCGGCGTGCCGAGCGCGCGCTCGAGGTCGAGCGCGCGGATCAGCGGCGTCGGCCTCCAGATCCGGTAGGTGTCGAGCACCGGCCCGGGAATGTCGATCCACGGCTCGGTGGCGACCTCCTGCTGGATCAGGGCCATGGGGAACAACGGTGTCAGCGCGTCCGGCCCGACCGGCTCCCTGGTCTGCGGGTGCAGGTAGGGGCTCGGCGCGCTCGGCAGCGACGGAGCGATGTTGAACCAGGCCGTCGGCAGCTCGTCCTCAGCCAGCAGGATCTTCCTCGGCTCGGCCATGTCATCCTTCCTTTGTCGCAGGGTCTTCGTCGCCAGGTCCGTTGCGTCCACGCCCGAGCAGCTCGCCGACGGCCGCCTCGGGATCGGCCGCCAGCACCAGCGTCTCGCCGACGAGCACGGCGTGGGCTCCGGCGGCCGCCACCGCCTCCACGTCCGCGCGCGTGCGGATGCCGCTCTCCGCCACCAGCGTGGCGGCGGACGGCAGCGCCTCGCGCACCGTCGCGAAGCGCCGCAGGTCGACCGTCAGGGTCGCCAGGTCGCGGGCGTTGACGCCGATCAGGCCGCCGCCCGCCTCGGCCGCGATCGCGGCCTCCTCGCGGGTGTGCACCTCCACCAGCGCGTCCAGCCCGGCGGCACCGGCTTCGGCGAGCAGGTCGGCGAGCAGCGGCGCGTCGAGCGCCGCCACGATCAGCAGCACCGCGTCCGCTCCCCACGCCCGCGCCTCCCAGACCTGGTATGGGATGGTGACGAAGTCCTTGCGCAGCAGCGGCACGTCGACCGCCGCCCGGACCTTCTGGAGGTCCTCGGGACTGCCCCCGAAATGGAGCGGTTCGGTCAGCACGCTGACCGCGGCGGCCCCGCCGGCGCGGTAGGCGCTGGCGAGCGCGGCCGGGTCGAGGTCCGGCCGCAGGTCGCCCTTGGACGGCGAGCGCCGCTTCACCTCCGCGATCAGCGTGACCCCGCGCCGGGCGGCTGGCCCGCTCTGGGCCGGCCCGCCGGCCAGGGC
>DASVXQ010000416.1:0-3453 GCA_036392615.1 Actinomycetes bacterium
AAGTGGATCCGGTCGGCCACCGGGCTGGCGGCGGCGAGCTTGTCGAGCTTGCGGCGGTACGGGCCGGGACCCACGATCAGCAGCCGCGCGGCCGGGACCCTGGCGACCACCCCCGACCACGCCTGGATCAGCTTGTCCTGGCCCTTGCGGGGCACCAGGCGCGAGACGCAGACGCAGACCGGGTTGTCGCCGAGGCCGTGGCGCCGGCGCACCGCCGCGCCGTCGACGCCCGGATGGTAGACATCCGCGGCCACACCGGACGGCAGCAGCTCGACCGGGCAGCGTCCGCGGGCGCCGCGCTCGACCCGCGCCGCCGACCAGTGGCTCACCGCGGTGAGCAGCCGCAGGTCGGAGGCGACCCGGGTCATCGCGCGCCGGGCCAGCGGGAGGATGCTGACCGCCACCTCGACCCCGTGGGTGAAGCCGACGCAGCGCACGCCCGTCTCGCGGGTCAGCCGGCGGGCCAGCAGGCCGAGCGGAAAGGCCGCGCCGAAGCAGACCAGGTCGGGCTGGACCTCGCGGATCAGCTCGACCGCGCGGCGCGCGACCGACGCGGTGGGCAACATGTTGCTGCTGGGATGGCGGACCACCCGGTAGGGCTCGCCGGCGTCGAACTCCGCCGCGCCCTCCCAGGCCGGCGCGTACACCACCACCTCGTCGGGCGGCAGGCCCCGCACGAGGTTGTGGCAGTACTGCTGGATGCCACCGGCCCGGGGGGGATAGTCGTTGGTGATCAGCAAGATGCTCACGGCGCGCGATTCTAGTCGTGGACCCGCCGCCGCGCAGGCCGAGGCGGCGAGGTCAACCGGCCGGAACGCGCGAAGCGCCCTGGTCGCGCTCGGCCCACAGCCGGGCCTGGGCGATCCGTGCCATGGTCGGCGGGTGGCTGGCGAACAGCGCCAGCAGCAGCCGGTTCGGGCGCAGGTCGGCGCGGTTCTCCAGGGCCAGGCGCCGCTCGACCACCTCGGCGGTGCCCGGGTCGCGCGACACCTCGAGCGCCGTCCAGTCCGCCCGCGCCTCCGCCCAGCGGCTCACCGCGCTGGCCAGCGGCGAGGCGAGCAGACCGCCGACCGCGCCGAGCAGCAGCAGCCCTGGGGCGACCAGCGGGTCGCCGAGGCCGTCGGTGTGCAGCAGGCCGCGCAGCCAGCCGAGCCCGAGCAGCCAGTTGGCCAGCAGCACCCCGGCGCCGGTGAGCAGCGCGCCGGCCGCCGTGCCGAAGAGCACGTCGCGGTGCGCCACGTGGGCCAGCTCGTGCGCCAGCACCAGGGCGACCTCGTCCTCGCGTTCGCGGGTGGCCAGCTCCTGGCTGCCGGGCCGCAGCAGCGTGTCGTAGACCACCACCCGGCGGGTCCGGCCGACCCCGGAGACGTAGGCGTTCACCCGGGTGGTGCGACGGCTGGCGTCGCTCACCAGCACGTCGCGGACCGGCACCCGCATGGTCGCCGCCATGCGCAGCACCCGCTCCCGCAGCGCGCCGGCCGCCAGCGGCACGAAGCGGTTGAACAGCGGCTCCAGCACCACCGGGCCGAGCATCGCCAGCGCCACCACCAGCAGCGCACCGACCGCCGCCGCGCTCCAGGGATAGGCGACCGGCCGGTAGCGCGCCGCCAGGATCAGCGCGGTCAGCGGCACCACCGTCAGCACCAGGCCGATGCCGCGCGCCTTCGCCCAGTCGAGCAGGAACTTGCGCGGCGGCTGGGTCGCCAGCCCGGCGCGCCGGTCCTGGCGGAAGGAGCGCAGCGAGAACGGCAGCGACACCAGGGCCTGCGCCAGCACCACCAGGACCACGGCCAGGGCCGCCCTGCCCGGCTGGAAGCCGCCGGCGAGCCCGGCGAACCAGCGCACCAGCGCCCGGCCCGGGCCGGTCAACGCCAGCGCGGCCAGCAGCGCCAGGTCGGCCGCGAAGGCGACCAGCCCCCAGCGCTGCCGCGGCTTGGCGTAGGCCACGCAGGCGGCGATCTCCTCGGCGGAGAACGCCTCCAGCGGGTCGGGGGCCGGTGGCCTCGGGACCCGCAGGCCGTGCAGGACGCCGCTGGACCGCGCCGGGCGCGCGGAGCTCACACGGCGCCCCGCACGAAGTCCGCCCAGCGGCGCTCCGCCACCGCCCGCGAGACCCCCAGCACGCTGCGGAAGCGCACGTCCTCCTCCTGCCGGTCGGCCTCGTTGCCCAGGTCGCCGAAGGAGCGGTAGAGCGCCTGGAGCTTGCGCTCGCCGAAGGTGCTCTCCACCCACAGGCAGAAGGTGGACGACTCGTCGTAGGCGAGCGCCGCGTCGCCGCCGGTGAGCTGGGCCCTGGTGGGCAGCCTGCCGGAGAAGCGGCCGGCCCGCACCGCCAGCGCCAGGCTCTGGCGGGTGACCCGCACCGGGGCGTCCAGCGGCCGCAGGGCGGTGTAGTCCGCGAAGCCCTCGACCAGGTACAGCGGCACGCCGACGCCGACGCCCCGGGTCGCGACGTGGGTCATCTCGTGCGTCAGCACCACCTGGAGGTCGAGCGTCCGGTAGCCCTTGATCAGGCTGGTGTTCACGATGATCCGGTTGCCGAGCACCCGGTGCAAGGGGCCCGCCTCGACCGCCGAGGAGGTGACCGCCGCCACGTCGGTCAGATTGCGGCTGCTCACCAGGCGCTGCGCCTCGCGCTGGTCGCGCGGGACCAGGATCACCACCTTGTGGTCCCAGCTCTGCGACCAGGACGCCGCCACCTGGGCGTAGCCGCGCTCGGCCACGACCAGCAGCCGCCTGGCCAGGCCCGCGTCGCCGGGGTGGAACACCACCAGGGTGCGCGGGGTCGAGACCGTCTGGACGCCGCCGCCGTCCCAGATCTCCACGTCGCTGCGCAGCGGCGACGGCACGTCGTCCTGCCCGGCGATCCGCCAGCCGGCGTCGGTGATCGCGAAGGTGTAGTAGTAGCGCGCCAGGAAGGGGCTCGAGTCCTGGCCGCGGAAGCCGAAGCTCGCCTCGATCGGGAACATCGACACCACCGTCGGGCTGTAGCGCTGCCGCGCCCGGTCGCTGCCGACGTCCTGGAGCGGGTCTGGCACGTTGTAGCGGAAGGCGGTGAACGGCACCGTCGCCATCCGATCGAACAGCGCCGCCTGGGCGCGGTAGAAGCTCGGCCGCCGGCGGTCGACCGTGGCGAGGAAGGCCGCCTTGTCGTGCCGCAGCAGCGCCTTGGCGCGCGCGTCCAGCAGGCGTAGGACCTGGGCCTGCGGCGACAGCGGCGCGGCGGAGGCCCCGGGGTCCGCGGCGGCCGCGCGACCCGCGCCGGCCCCGGCGCCCGGCGAGGCGGCGGGGTCGGGCTGGCGCAACACGCCGACCTGGACCAGCTGCACCGAGGCGACCACCAGCGCCGCCACGATCGCCAGCACGATGATCCAGCCGCGCCGGCGGGGCCGTGGCCGCGCCGGGACCCGGATGGGTTGGTAGTCCCACGGCGCGCGGACGCCGGGCGCGTCC
>DASVXQ010000417.1:0-3262 GCA_036392615.1 Actinomycetes bacterium
TGACCTGCAGGCCCGGCTCCACCGCCAGCAAGCCGGCGAGCAGGCGCTCCCGCAGCCGGACGAGCGCGACGGCGCCGGGCTCGCGCTCGGCCCGCGCCAGCGCAGCCGCCGAGCCGAAGCCGACGATCGCGGCCACCGGCACGGTGCCCGAGCGCAGGCCGCGCTCCTGGCCGCCGCCGTGGACCAGCGGGCGCAGCTGCACCCCGGCGCGGGTCACCATGGCGCCGACCCCGCCCGGACCGCCCAGCTTGTGCGCCGCCAGGGACACCATGTCGAGCTCGTCGGCGGCCATGTCGATCCCCGGATGGCGGGCGGCCTGCACCGCGTCGCAGAGCAGCACCGCGCCGGCGGTGTGCGCCAGCTCGGCGGCGGCCGCGACCGGCTGGAGCGTGCCGACCTCGTTGTTGGCGGCCATCAGCGCGACCAGCGCCGTGCGGCCCGGCTCCAGCAGCTCGCCGAGCCGGCCGAGGTCGACCCGGCCGGCCGCGTCGACCGGCGCGAGCGACAGGCTGGCGCCGGCGTCGAGGACCGCCCACTCGGCCGCGTCCAGCACCGCGTGGTGCTCGACCGCCGAGGCCACCAGGTGGCGGGCGCCGGGCTCGCGCAGCAGCACGGTGCCCTTGATCGCCAGGTTGTCGGCCTCGGTGCCGCCAGAGGTGAAGATCACCTGCGCCGGGTCGGCGCCCACCAGCGCGGCGACCTGCTCGCGCGCCGTCTCGACCGCCGCCCGGGCCTGCCTGCCTGGGCCGTGCTGGCTGGAGGGATTGGCGACCGGGCGTTCCAGGAACGGACGCATGGCCTCCAGCACCTCCGCACGGAGCGGCGCTGTCGCGGCGTAGTCGAGGTATGCCACCGGATGATCCTTCCCGCTCTTTCTGTTCAGGTTCAGGTTCAGGTTCGCTGCCGCGCGGCGCGGTCAGCCCCGGCCGTGCCCGCGGCCGTTCCCGTTCCCTCGGCCGGGTGGGCGCCGGCGCTGGCGGTCCGGCTGGGAGCCGGGCTCCTTGGGCGGCAGGACCGAGAACCCCAGGCTCCCGTCCGGCCGGCTCCAGTCGACCGCCGGCTGGCCCGCCAGGGCGGCAGCCATGAAATCGTGCCAGATCCGCGCTGGATATGACCCGCCGGTGACCCGGATGCCGCCGACGTCCAGCATTGGCTCCTCCTGCTCCGGATTGCCCATCCACACGGCGGTGGCGAGCTGCGGCGTGTAGCCGATGAACCAGGCGTCGCGGTAGTCCTGGCTGGTGCCGGTCTTGCCGGCCTGGGGCCGCCCGATCTGGGCGGCGGTCCCGGTGCCGCTGCGGACCACGCCCTTGAGCACGTCGGTCACCTGGTAGGCGAGCGCGGCGGAGATGCGCCGGTCGCCCTCGGCACGGTTGGAGATCAGCGTCTCGCCGTGCCGGCTGATGCTGGTGAACAGCATCGGCCGGTGGTAGACGCCGAGGTCGGCGATGGTGGCGTAGGCGCTGGCCATCTCCAGCGGGGTGACGTTGGCTGCGCCGAGCGCGATCGCGGGCGCGTGGGCCTGCGACTCGGGCACGGTCACGCCCAGGCGCCTGGCCATGCTGACCACCTTGCCGGGGCAGAGCCGGCCCATCACCCGGGCGTAGACGCCGTTGACCGAGCGCCAGGTGGCCTCGCGCAGCGAGATCCTGCCGGAGCCCTTGCCCTCGAAGTTGCCGACCGTCCAGGGCCGCCCGCAGACGTCGTCGCTGGAGAAGCCGCTCGACTCCCAGCGCGAGTCCGGCGAGATGCCGTTGTCCATCGCGGCGGCCAGCACGAACGGCTTGAACGACGAGCCGGCCTGCCGCTCGGCCTGGGTCGCCAGATTGAACTTGCGCCGGCTGTAGTTGCGGCCGCCGACCATGGCGCGCACCGCGCCGTCGCGCGGGTCGATCGACACCAGCGCCACGTCCGGGCCGCTCTCCGGCCGGCCGGCGGCGGCGGCCTGCTCGGCCTGCTGCTGGGTGGTCGTGTCGAGGGTGGTGTCGATCCGCAGGCCGCCCTCGTAGAGGGTGCGGTGGCGCTCGGCCGGCGTGCCGCCGAGGCGCGGGTCGTTCATCAGCTGGTTCTTGAGCGCGTCGATGAACCAGGGGTAGCGCCCCCCGGTCTCGCGCGGCGGCTGCACCCGCACCGGGTTCCGGCTGGCCCGGGCGGCGCTGGCGGCGTCCACCATCTTGAGCGAGGCCATCTGCCGCAGCACGGTGTCGCGCCGCTGGCGCGCCTGGTCCGGGTTGCTCCGCGGGTTGGCGCGCTCGGGCTCGCGGATGATCCCGGCGAGCGTGGCCGCCTGGGCGAGGCTGAGGTTGGCGACGTGCCTGCCGAAGTAGCCACGGCTGGCCGCCTCGACGCCGTAGTAGCCGGCGCCGAAGTACACCCGGTTGAGGTAGGCCTCCAGGATCTGGTCCTTGGTCATGCGCTCCTCGAGCTGCGCCGCCAGGGAGGCCTCCTTGACCTTGCGGACCAGGGAGCGGTCGTGCAGGTCGGGGTAGGCGTTGCGGACCAGCTGCTGGGTGATGGTGCTGCCGCCCTGGACGGTCTGGCCCTGGATCAGGTTGGCCAGCAGGGCCCGCACGATGCCGCGGTCGTCGATGCCGCCGTGCTGGTAGAAGCGCTCGTCCTCGGCGGCCAGCACGGCGTCGCGGAGCACCTGCGGCATCGAAGCCAGCGGCACCACGATGCGGTCCTGCTCGTCGTGGAGCACCTCGATCAGGCGGCCGTTGCGGTCGTAGACCTGGGTGCGCTCCGGCTGCGAGAGCGGCTTCATGGTGGCCAGGTTCGGCAGGCCGGCCGAGGCCGCCTTGACCGAGCCGGCCAGCATCACCGCGGCCGGCAGCCCGGCGAGCGCGCCGGCCAGCAGGGTCAGCGTCAGCGCGGCGGCCAGCGGCCGCAGGAAGCGGCGCCAGCGCGGCAGCGCCGGGTCGGGCGGCGCGGCCACGCGCTTCACGACCGGCTCCAGCGGCCTGCCGACCGCCCTGCCGAGGCGGATCGTGGTGGTGGCGACCGCCAGCATGGCGGCACGGAACGCCAGCACCACCCAGCGGATCCCCCGCCCGGTCGCGCGCAGCGACGCCCAGATCCCGCGGCCGGTCGCCAGCGAGCCGGTCAGCGTCGCCCGGCCGGCCGCGAGCGACCCGGCGCGGGTGGCCCGCCCGGCGGCGATGGAGGCGGAGCGGGAGGCACGCCCGGCGGCAAGCGACCCGGACCTGGCCGCCCGACCGGCGGCAAGCGAGCCCGCGCGGGTCGCGCGGCCCGCGGCCAGGGA
>DASVXQ010000418.1:0-12464 GCA_036392615.1 Actinomycetes bacterium
GGCTGCTCGAGCGGGTCGCGCGGCACCGGCTGATCGGTCCGCTCGCGCGGGGGCGGGCCGGCCTGCCGCTCCGGGCCGCCCTGGGACGGGGATCCGGCGGGGCGAGCCTCTGGCGGCGGGCCGGAGGGACGTGCCGCCTGCGGCACCGGCTGCCCGGCCGGCCGCTCCCGCGGCGCGTCCGCCCCCTCGGGCGTGGTCACCGGCGTTGGCGGCGGGGTGATCGGCGTGGAGGGCTGGGCCGACGGCCGCCCCTCCTGCCCCGGCGGCACCAGCTCGGGCCGCGAGGACGGCAGCTCGGCCTCCTGGCTCGGCATGCCCGACCAGGTGAGCAGCGCGCTGGGGATCAGCACCAGCGCGGTCACGCCGCCGTACCAGGAGTGCCGCAGCTGCACCCGGATGCCGTAGCGCTGCGCCAGCCGGCCGACCACGAACAGGCCGAGCATGCGCGAGACGGCGAAGTCCACCACCGGCGGGTTGGCCAGGCGCTGGTTGGCGTCCAGCAACTCCTCGTCGCTCATGCCGAGCCCGCGGTCCTCGATCTCGACCACGTAGCCGGTCGCGGCGGGCTGCCCGGCGACCCGCACCGAGGTGCCCGGCGGCGAGAACGAGGTGGCGTTCTCCAGCAGCTCGGCGAGCAGGTGGATGACGTCGGCCACCGCGTGGCCCACCACGCCGACGTCGTCGATCGGCAGCAGCTCGATGCGCTGGTAGTCCTCCACCTCGGCGACCGCGCCGCGCACGACCTGCGGCAGCGGCACCGGCTCGGACCAGCGCCGCGGCGGCTCCGCGCCGGACAGCACGATCAGGTCCTCGGCGTTGCGCCGCATGCGGGTCGCCAGGTGGTCGAGCTTGAAGAGGTTCTCCAGCGCGTCCGGGTCGGCCTCGTCGCGCTCCAGCTCGTCGATCAGCTCGAGCTGGCGGTCGACCAGGCGCTGCGAGCGGCGCGCCAGGTTGAGGAACATCGCCCCGATGGAGTTGCGCAGCGCGGCCTGCTCGGCCGCGATGCGGATGGCCACCTCGTGGACCGCGTTGAACGCCTCGCCCACGCGGCCGATCTCGTCGCGGGAACGGATCGGCACCCCGCCGGAGGCGGCCATCGCCTCGATGCCCGCCTCGTCGACCTGCGCGTCGGGCCGCTGGAGCCGCTCCACCACCCCGGGCAGATGCTCGCTGGCCACGTCGCGAGCGGACTTCTCCAGCGCGTAGAGCGGCTGCGCCATCGAGTTGGCCAGCAGCAGCGACAGGCCGATCGCCAGCGCCACCACCAGGATCATGATGATGGTGGTCAGCACCGTCTGACGCACCGCGGCGTTGCGGTCCGAGGTGGCCGCGGCGGCCACGTCGGAGGCGACCCGCAGCTCGACCTGGTGGAAGGCGGCCACCTTGGAGGACATGGTGTTCAGCCAGAGCTGCGGGTTGAGGCTCGGCGGCTGGCCCGGTCCGGCCAGCGCGGCCTGGCGCATCACTTCGCCGAGCGAGGAGTTGCTCGCCCCGGCGACCCGGTGCTCGAACTGGATCTGCTGCGCCGGGCTGGCGATCGACTCGAAGCGCGACACCGACGAGGACTCCTCGCCCACCAGGGTGGCGAACCGCTGGTACTCGCCCGGGCCGAAGCGGTGCTTGATCAGCGCCGCGAACAGCAGGCTGGTGCTCTGCGACGCGGCCTCCTTGGCGCGCGAGATCTCGACCAGCGCGGCGATGTCCGCCTTGACGCTGCGGCCGCCCGGCTCGTTGCCGGCGTCGGCGATCACCGTCAGCAGGCTCTGGAGCAGCTCGCCGTAGAAGCTCTCCACCCGGGTGACCACCGGCAGGTCAGCGCCGTCGAGCAGGTTCCGCCAGCTGGCGAGCCCGTCGAGCCGGCGCGAGGTGTCGGCGACGTCGCTCTGCAGCCGCTGCGAGTAGTCGCCCAGGTCCAGGTCGTTCACGCCGTCGCGCAGGGCGGTGGCGGCGCGGTCGGTCTGCGTGCGCGCCTTCATCATCTCCGGGCCGAACTTGGCCTTCTGGCTGGCCACGTAGCCGGTGGAGGTGGCCCGCTCGGTTTGCAGCGCATCGGTCAGCGCGGTCAGCCGCACCGCCAGACCGGTCAGGCGGTTGGTCCGGTTGGCCTCGGAGCGACGCGCGACACTGGAGCCCACCTGCAGGGAGGCGAAGACGATCAGCGCCACCAGGGGCAACACCAGGATGGCCCCGAGCTTGGAGCGGATTTGCAGGTTCCGGAACATGAAGGGCTCCTCGGGCTCCTTTGGTGCGTGACGCGGTCAGGTGGGCAGGCCAGCGCGGGCCACTCAGGCGGGCTGGCCCTGCCAGTTGGTCTTGGGGAAGATGATCGTGTCGGTGTTGGCGACCTCCCTGGGGAGCACGACCTTGGACAGGCTGTCCTGCCACTGGGCGAGGATGAAGGCCTGCTGCGGCGCACCGGTCTCGTCCCACGACAGCGGGCCGAGGATCGTCTGAGCCTTGTTGTTGTGGAGCCAGGTGGAGATCCGGTCCTGGTCGAGCGAGCCCACCGCCTCGACCGCCGCCTGGAGGGTCTGGGCGGCGGCGAACGCGTCGGCCGCGTCCTCCTCCGGCGAGGCGCCGAACTTCGCCTGGTACTGCTGGACGAATTCCTGGTTCAGCGGGTAATTCGTGTCCGGGCTCCAGCTCACCGCGTAGAAGATGCCATTTGCGGCCCCGGCCCCACCGATGCCCTTGATGAACTGATCGCCATTCGAAGGCGCCGACGTCTGGAACATGACCTTCGGAGTGTAATCAGCATTCTTGAGCGATCTGATCAGGCCAACGCCGTCCTCGAAAACCGCGCCCTGCACGATCAGGTCGGGCTTGGCGTTCTTGATGTCGCCGGCCATGGTGTCGAAGTTGTTGGTGCTTGCCGGGTAGACCTTGCTGTACACGGTCTGGACGCCGATCGTCTCGAGCTGCTTCTGGATGCTCTCGACCACCGGCCGGGCGAAGGGGTCGTCCTGGGTCGGGTAGGCGGCGCGGCGGGGGCGCTCCTCGGCGGGCAGCCCGGCGATGTACTGGGCGAACAGGTCGCCCTGGTGCGACGCCACCGCGGGCTGGGCAAAGAAGATGTGCTTGAACCTGCGGTTGAACATCGCCGGCGAGCCGCAGGAGGGACACACGAAGGTCATGCCGGCCTTCTCGGCGGCGGCGGAGGCTGGGATGTTGAGCAGCGAGGAGAACGTGCCCAGCAGCAGGTCGACCTTGTTCTGGGTGATCAGGCGGTTGTAGTCGGACACCACCGTGTCCTGGCTGCTGGCGTCGTCGACGATCTTCAGCTCGACCTGGCGTCCCAGCAGGCCGCCGTTCGCGTTGACCATGTCCTGCCAGATCGTGTAGCCGCGGCGGGAGGCCTCGCCCGGCTGGGCGAAATCGCCGGACAATGGCAGCGACGCGCCGATCACCAGGGGCTTGCCTGCGTTGCCGCCGCCACCGCCCCCAGAGCATCCGGCCGCGACCAGAGCCACCGCGAGCACGATCGCCGGCAGCGCCAGCCCGTGTCGCATCCTGCGCATGCGCGTTCATCCTCCCCGATCCGGGCGGGAACCAGATCACGCCCAGATGGGCGTGCGCAGTCCTTTACTAGCCCAATTTGGTGCCCGAGACCGCCCCGCGACGTGAAAATCTAACTAGCGCCGCTGCAAGCGGCAAGATCGTATCGATTCCCCTGAAGGCTGCAATCACCGCAGCTAGGGGCATTGCGGAGGCGGTCGCCGTCGCGGCGGATCAGCCGCCCGGCGGGGCCGCGAGATGGAACGACGAGCCGACCGTCAGGGTCATCGTCCGGCTCGAGCCGGCGGCGTCGGACGGCACCAGCCGCACCTGGTCGCCCAGCAGCGCGGCGAGCAGCTTCGCCTGCTGCGCCTGCAAGGCCGGGTACGCGAGCGTGGACTCGCCGCCGGTCGGCGTGTCGGCGTTGCCGGTCTGCACGATCTGCAGGCCGTAGGCGCGCAGGCGCTCGGCGGCCTGCGCGGCGGCGCCCGAGGCGCCGCTGCCGTTGAGCACCGCCAGCCGCAGGCTCGACAGCGACACGCCCCTGCCCGAGGGCAGCCCCACCGGCGGGAGCTGGCCCGAGTCGTCGGCCAGCGCCTTCATCAGCAGCGGCGCCTCGGGCAGCGGCTCGACGAACGTCGGGCCGCTGGGAGCGCTGGGGTACACCCGCATGTCGACCGTGTCGGAGTCCAGCCTGCCGAGCCGGCGCGCCAGCGAGATCGCCTGGCCGGTCTTCAGGGTGTCGTCGGTCTTCATGTGGTCCGCCACGATGTTGGCGATGCCCACCAGCTTGGGCAGGTTGATCAGGTTGCCGGCGGAGGAGACCTTGCTCATCACCGCCCGCAGGAACTGCTGCTGCCGGCCGATGCGGCCGAAGTCCGAGTCGATGTGCCTGGCGCGGACGAAGGCCAGCGCCTGGACGCCGTTCACGTCGTGGCAGCCCGGCGCCATGTGCAGGTTGGCGAAGCTGTCGTCCAGCCGGTGGCCGGTCTGGTTGCAGAGCCGCACCCCGCCGACCGCGTCGACCACCTTGAGGAAGCCGGCGAAGTCCACCTCGGCGTAGTGGTTCACCGGGATGCCGAGGTTCTGCTCCACGGTCTTGACCAGCAGCGCCGGGCCGCCGAAGGCGTAGGCGGCGTTGATCTTGTTGACGCCGTGCCCGGGGATGTCGACCTTGAGGTCGCGCGGGATCGAGACCATCACGGCCTTCTTGTTCCGCGGGCTGACGTGCACCAGGATGATCGTGTCGGTGCGCTGCCCGTTGACCTCCTGGGTGCCCACGCGGCGCAGCTCCTCCGGCGAGAGGCCCTCACGGGTGTCCGAGCCGACCAGCAGGAAGTTGTTCACCTCCCCGGCCGGCGCCAGGTTCTCGACCGGCTGCGCGTTCCTGGAGACGATCTGGCTGACGAACCGCCAGCCGAGGAACAGGCCCACCAGCGCGACCACCAGCAGCCCGGCGAGGGCGATCGCCGCAACCCGGCGCCCCCTGCGGCCGCGCGCGCCGCGGTCCGAGCGGTTGCCGTCGCCGCCGGGCGGGGCGCCCCGCGATCCGCCGGACTGCACCGCGCGGCCGAGCGCTTCGAGGTTCTCCCAGCGGCCAGCCGGAACCGCGGTGGTCTTCCGATCGCTCACGCCGTGGACGCTCCCGAGGATGGCAGCGCCGGCACGCGTGCATGCCTGCCGGCGCTCATGACCTGGATGATCGACGAGCCTAACATGGCGGTCGTCTCATGGTGCCCGCCCCGCGCGACCCGATAACCGCCGAGACCGGAGCGTTAGCATGCCCAGCGTCGATCCGGCCCAGTCCCCCGGCCGCCTGCTGCGCCCCGGGCCGGTGGCGGCCGGCGACCGGCCGCTGCTGACCTGGTACCACGCCGCCGCGGGGCAGCGGATCGAGCTGTCGGCGCGGACCTTCGGGAACTGGGTCGCCAAGACCGCCAACCTGCTGGTGGACGAGCTCGGTCTGGAGCCCGGCGACCGGGTGGCCCTGGTGCTGCCGAGCCACTGGCAGGCGCCGGTGGCGCTGGCGGCCTGCTGGGCCGCCGGCGTCTCGGCGGTGCCGGCCGGGCAGGACACGGCGGCGGCCGCGGCGCTGCTGGCCGAGGCGGGCTGCGCCGCCTGCTTCGTGCACGAGGAGCTGCTGGCCGAGGTGCCGCTGCGCTTCGGTGGCGCGCCGCCGCCGCTGCTCGTGGTCACCGCCGACCCGCTCGGCCGCGCAGCCGGCGATCTCGGCGCCGCCCTGCCGTTCGCGCGCCTGGCCGCCTCCATGCCCGACCAGTTCGACGGCGACGAGCCCGCCGCGACGGCCGAGGCGCTGCTGCTGGCCGGGCCGGACGGTCCCCGCCGCTGGACGCAGGGCCAGCTGGTCGAGACCGCGCTGGAGCTCGGCGAGCAGCTGGGCGTCCGCGAGGGCGACCGGCTCTACTGCGGCCTCGGCCTCGACAGCGCCGACGGCGTGCTCGCCGGGCTGGCCGTGCCGCTGGTGCGGGGCGCCGGCGTGGTGCTGGAGCGCGACCCCGATCCGGCGGGGCTGGCCAGGCGGCTGGCGGACGAGCGGGTGACGGTCGCGGCTCTGACCCCCGAGCAGGCGGCGGCGGTCCGCCCGGCCCTCGGCCACGACCGCGACCTCCAGCTGGCCGAGGCGCCGCTCACCGGCGGCTCATTCAGCCGCCTCTAGAGTGCCGGTCATGGATCGGCGCCGCATGCGGCGCTTGACCGCCCATGCAGCCCCAAGGCTTGCGCGCCGCCCCCGCCAGCCACCCAACCCCTCAAGATGAGATACATGACCGGCACTCTAGGCTCTGCCGAAATCTGGCGTGCGGGGAGGCGTGTCATGCTACGGTGCCTCCCACTTCACCCGAGAAGCCGCAAGGAGCTGTCGCAATGAAGCTGTCGGTAGTCGTCCCGTTCTACAACGAGCTGCGGACGCTCCCGACGGTGATCGACCGCCTGCTGGCCGTGGATTTCGCGGGCATGGGCCTTGAGACGGAGCTGCTGTTCGTCGACGACGGCTCCACCGACGCCAGCCGCAGCCTGCTGGACCCGGCCCCGCGCGACGACGTCCGTCTGATCGTCCACTCGAGGAACCAGGGCAAGGGCGCCGCGGTGAAGACCGGCCTGGAGGCGGCCACCGGCGACATCCTCTGCATCCAGGACGCCGACCTGGAGTACGACCCCGCCGACCTGCCGGCCCTGCTGCGGCCGATCCTCGACGGCGACTACGACGTGGTCTACGGCAACCGCTTCAAGGGCAGCGCGGCCGGCCTGTACTACACCCACCGGGTCGCCAACCGGCTGCTCAACCTGATGGTCAACCTGGCCTTCAACCGCTACCTGTCGGACGTCTACACCGGCTACAAGGTGTTCACCCGCGAGGCCTTCTCCGGCTTGAACCTGTCGGCCAAGACCTTCACGGTCGAGATGGAGCTCACCGCCCACTTCCTCCGCAAGGGGCTGGTGGTCTTCGAGGTACCCATCTCCTACCGCGCCAGGACCTACGCCGAGGGCAAGAAGATCCACTTCCGGGACGGCTTCCTGGCGGCCGGCGCGGTGCTGCGCTACCGCTTCCAGCGGGCGCCGCGCGCGCTCGGCCCGGCGGCGCGGCGCGCGCCGGACGCGCCGGGCGCGCTGCGAGCGGTGGAGGGCGATGCCAACATCCACACGCTCGGGCTCGAGGACCTGTCGGCGGCGCGCCAGTACCGCCGCTACATCTACGACCTGCTGGCGCCGCACCTCGGCGGCCGGGTGCTGGAGGTCGAGGCCGGCCTGGGCGACTTCTCCAGCCAGCTCGCCGGCCGCGAGCGGCTGGTGCTCAGCGAGCTCGACCCGATCTGCCTGCGCGCGCTGGAGGAGCGCTTCGGCGCCCGCCCGGGCGTCGAGATCGTCGAGGCCCACCCGGCCGAGCTCAAGGTCGAGCCGCGGGTCGACACGGCGGTGGCGCTCAACGTGCTCGACCGGCTCGGCGACGACGTCGCCGCGCTGCGGGCCATCGGCCGAGCGGTCGAGCCGGGTGGGGCGGTGCTGCTGCTGGTCCCCGGCTACCCGCGGCTCGCCGGCGCGTTCGACCAGGCGCTGGGGCACGCCCGCCGCTACACCCCGGAGACGCTCAGCCAGGCGGTCACCGCCGCCGGGCTGGTGCCGGAGGTCATCCGGCCGATCAACCTGCTCGGCGGGGTCGCCTGGTGGGCGGCCGTGCGGGTGGGCCGCCAGGCGCGCCCCACACCGACGCTGGTGAGCCTCTACGACAAGCTGGTGGTCCCGGCCGAGCGCGCCATCGAGCGCCGCGTCCAGCCGTCCTTCGGCCAGTCGATCCTCTGCGTCGCCAGGGTCCCGGTGCCGCCCGGCGCCTGACCCCAGGCCGACCCCGGCGACCGACCGGCTCGCCCGGATATCCCGGATCTACTGGTTCAGGCTATACTGACGGTCCGTGCAGGTGAACCGGTCCGCGCCTCTCCTCCCGGCTCGACAACGGAGGAGGTGACAGGATCATGACCCACCTGAAGGGCCGTCTGCTGCGGGTCGCCTTCGGCCTGGCCACCCTGGCCGCGCTCGCCGCCGCACTCGGCGCGCCGAACAAGTGGATCTGATCGGACATCCGAGTCGCACCACCTCGTCGCCACCTTCGTCGCCGTCCGCTTGAAGCAGTTCGAGCGAAGTTCGACACCGCGGCGGCGAGGTGGTGTGCTAATCCGGACCGTCCACCTGACACGGATTCGAGGCGAATGCTCGGTCGGCTCCGATTCGGCGCGCCCTCGCGGCTGGATTCCTACGTGGCGGTGGTGGTGGCCGCCGGCGCGGCGGCGCTTGGGGTCGCCGCCCTCCCGGGCTTGCGCAGCTTCGCCGAGCCCTCGCTCGGCCTCTGGACGCTGGGGTCGCTGGCGCTGTTCACCGAGGTGACGCTGGTCTCGAACAACCCGGCGCTGCCCTCCTCGCAGAGCCGTACCACCTCGGCGGCGTTCGTGATCGCCGTGCTCGCCCAGTGGGGCGGCGCGCCGGCGGTGCTGCTCGGCGCGGCCAGCTCGCTGGTGGGCGACGCCGCCGGCCGCCGCCCGCCCCGCAAGGCGGCGTTCAACGCCGCCCAGTACGCGCTGCTGTACGGCGCGATGGCGCTGGTCTACCGCGCGCTCGGCGGCACCCAGCCGTTCGAGCTGCGGCCGGCGGGGCTGCTGGCGCTGGGCGTCGGGGTCGCCGCCGGCGCCGCCGTCAACCTGCTGGCCGCCCAGCTCGCCTCCCGGCTCGAGCGTCACAGCCCGTCGCCCACCACCGTGGCGCGGATCCTCCTCGGCGAGGCGCAGTCGTGGGCGGCGGAGCTGGGCATCGGCGTGGCGGCGGTGCTGGTGGCGCAGCGCATGCCGCTGCTGACCGTCACGCTGGTGCTGCCGCTGCTGCCGATCCACGCCGCCTTCCGGGCGGCCGCCGAGGCGCAGCGGCGCCGCGCCGAGGCCGAGGCGGCCAGGGCCGAGGCGGAGGCGGCGCGCGGCCAGGCTGAGCAGGTCGCCGCCGAGCGGGCCCGGCTGATCGAGGCACGCGAGCGGCTCATCGTGCGCCTGCGCCAGCTCGACCGGCAGAAGGACGAACTGCTGGCCCGCGTCTCCCGGGAGCTGCGCTCGCCGGCCTCCAGCATCCTCAGCATGGTCCGCACGCTCACCCAGGACCCGGACCGCTTCAGCCGGCAGGAGTCCCTGGAGCTGCTGCTGCTGGTGATGGACCAGGCGCAGCGGCTCGACGGCCTGATCGGCCAGCTGCTGCTTGCGGCCAGGCTGGAGCAGCCGCAGTTCGACGTCGACCCGGCCACCCTGGAGCTGACCGACGCCGCCGTGCTGGCCCGGCGCGCCGGGCAGCTCGCCGGCCTCACCTATCCCGACCGCCCGGTCGAGGTGCGGGTGGCCGACCGCCTGCCGGTGCGGGTGGACCGGCGCATGGTCTCGCTGATCGTCGGCGACCTGGTCGGCAACGCCGCCAAGCACACCCCGCCGGGCACGCCGATCTGGATCGACCTGGAGCGCCGCGGCGGCCTGGCCGTGCTCGGGGTGGAGGACGCCGGGCCGGGCGTGCCACCGGAGCTCCGCGCCACGGTGTTCGAGCGCTTCACCCAGCTCGACGACGACGAGCGTCCCCAGGGCGAGGCGGCCGGCGGCATCGGCCTCGGCCTCTACATCGCCCGCCAGCTGGCCCGCGCGCAGGGCGGCGAGGTGCTGGCGACCGACCCGGCGCGCCCCGGCGGCGGCGCCCGCTTCGAGCTGCGCTTCCCGCTCGCCGACGAGCCGGACGGCGGTCCGCAGGATCCTCCGGCCGAGCTGTCCTCAGGGAGCGGCGGTCGCGGTCGCGTCATCGGTAGCAGCTCCACTGCGTGAGCGCGCCGCCCGCCGGTGCCGCGCCAGCGTGCGCAGCGTCCCCAGGCCGTAGACCACCGAGCGCCGGAAGTTCACCGAGCTGGCCTCGGTGAAGTAGCGGGTCGGCACGGCGGTCTCGCCGATGCGCTTGCCGGCGAGCACCACCTGCGAGACCAGCTCCTGATCGAACACGAAGTCGTCGGAGTTGGCGTGGTAGTCGATCGACTCCAGCAGCTCGCGGGAGTAGGCGCGGAAGCCGCTGTGGTACTCCGACAGGCGCAGCCCGAAGACGCGGTTCTCAAGACCCGTCAGGAAGCGGTTGGACACGTACTTCCAGCGGGGCATGCCGCCCGCCAGCGGGTCGCCGAGGAAGCGGCTGCCGAGCATCATGTCCGCCTCGCCGGCCACGATCGGCGCGATCAGCTCGGGGATCCGGGTGGCGTCGTACTGGTAGTCGGGATGCAGCATGACCACCACCTCGGCCCCTTCGGCCAGGGCGGTGTCATAGCAGGTCTTCTGGTTGCCGCCGTAGCCGAGGTTCTGGCGGTGGACCACCACCTGGAGCTTGAGCAGTTGCGCCACCGCGACGGTGTCGTCGCGGGAGAGGTCGTCGACCAGGATCACGTGGTCGACCACGTCGGGGGGAATCTCGCGATAGGTCCGCACCAGGGTCCGTGCCGCGTTGTAGGCGGGCATGACCACGATGACCTTCGGCCGCTGGGCTGGTGGCTGCATCGACGACCTGCCGTGTCTCGAGGATCCGCGTGGGGGCGGGTGCCCCGGATGGTAGTCAATCAGACGTACTTCGGGCGAGATCCGCTCGTGCCGGACCTATCCGAAGCACGTACAACCCGTGCCCGGGGTCGATCGCCAGCGGCTCGAGCTGGAGTGTGCCCAGCCTGGCGGGGGAGGTCACCTCCAGCGGGGCGAAGCGCTCCGGCGGCTGGTCGCCGCCGTGGTCGTGGTAGACGGCGGCAGCGCCGTCCAGCGCCCGTTCGAGCGGCTGGCCGAGCGCGCCCAGGTAGAGGTCGCGGACCCGCTCCAGCGGCAGCCCCAGCTCCAGCGCGACCCGGTAGCGCTGCGGCCCGGAGACCACCACCACCGAGCCGGGCGCGGCCGCCACCGGCCGCAGCGCACGGATCGCCGCCGCGGTGTTGCGGCTGGAGCGTCCGGAGCGGTCCAGCGTCGGCCCCACGCCTCCGCCCAGCGGCGCCAGCGGCCAGCAGGCCGCCGCCATCACCAGCGCGGCGGCGGTGGCGCCGAGCACCGTCCGGCGGGTCCCGTCCCGGCCGAGCAGCAGGGCGAAACGGCCGGCCGCCCAGGCCAGCCCGGCGGCGGCGAGCACGCGCACGCCCGCGTCGGCCGGGTCGTAGTAGCGGTAGGAGACGTAGGTGCCGCGCCACGCCTCGACGCCGAACGCCAGCAGCGTGCCGGCGGTGAGCAGCCCGAGGCCGGTGAGCCACAGCCAGGCGCGGCGGCGCACCAGCCAGACCACGCCGAGCACCGCCAGGGCGGCCAGCAGCGGCGAGCCGCCGTAGCGGCGCGCCAGCGTCGCCATCCAGGTGGACGGCGGGATCACCTGGCGGCCGCTGATCAGGTCGGTGTAGCGCTCGGGCACCTTCAGCGAGTACAGCGGGTCGCCCGCCAGCAGCCAGTCGTGACCGAGCCACAGCAACGGCGCCAGCAGCGGCACCAGCAGCAGCAGGCCGCGGCGCTGCCCGCGCCGCCAGGCGAGCAGGCCCAGCAGCGCCGCCGCCGGCAGCAGCAGCCAGGTCTCCGCGCGCGCGAGGGCGGCCAGGAGCAGCGCGGCAGCCGCGAGCCCCCAGCGGCGGTTCGGCCGCGCCAGCGCGTCGAGCGCCACCGCCCAGCCGGCCAGCGCCCAGATCACCGAGTTGCCCCTGGCGACCTGGAGGATGAGCGTGCCGGAGCCGAGCAGCGCCAGCGCCGCCGCCACAGCGGCCGGCGGGCCGGCCAGCCGCCAGGCGGCCCGCGCGAGCATGGTCACCGCCAGGGCGAAGGCGGCCACGGTCAGCGCGGTGCCGGCGCGCCAGTCGTGGGTGAGCGTCCAGCCGAGCCCGTGCACCAGCTCCAGCAGCGGCTTGGGCGCCGACAGCAGGAACTCGGGCAGCCGGCGGCCGTGGACCAGGTCGTCGAAGTACAGCGCCGCGGCGTACTCGTCCGGGTCGAGCACCGCCGGGCCACCCAGCCGCACCAGCGCCGCGGTCGCCGCCGCCACCGCCAGCCAGAGCCCGAGCCAGGGCCACCCCACCCGCGCCCGCAGGCGCCTTGCCGGGCGCTGGAGGGTTGCCGCCGTGCCCATCACGGCCTCACCGCGCCGCCGCCGCGGCGCCGACCTCGTACAGCGAGACGGTGCGGCCGCCCCACTCGACCCGCGCGAGCGGCCGCCGACCGTCCAGGTCGCGGAAGGCCGGCACCTGCGTGGTGGGGTCGGTCGGGTCCGCCGGGCCGGCGGCCAGCACGTGGCTGACGCCGAAGCGGCCGACCGGGTCGTCGACGTTGGCGCCGGCCGGCGGCCAGGTGCTGAGCAGCCGGGCGCGGGTGTCGAACAGCAGCGTCGGCGCGTAGGCGCCGAACACCACCGCGCGCGGCGGCAGGGCCGCCGCCAGCGTCCGCTGG
>DASVXQ010000419.1:0-2848 GCA_036392615.1 Actinomycetes bacterium
TCCGCGCGGAGGTATCCGCGCGGCTCTCGCAGGGAGACCCGACGCTGCGACCCGACGGTGAGGGTGCCAGACCGGCGGCAGTGAGCGGAGGAACCCGTCGAGAGGCCTGACAAGCTACAACGCTCGCCGGCTGCGGCTGACAACGTGCGCCGTTCTGAGGGAGGACCTCGTGGCTAAGCAGCTCCACGCCACCATCGAGATCGACGCCACGCCAGAGCGGGTCTGGCAGGTCCTCACCGACTTCGCCGCCTACCCCGACCGGAACCCGTTCATCACCCGGGGCCAGCGGCACCGCCCGCCCCGGCGAGCGCCTGCACCTGCGTACGCAGCCGCCCGGCGGCCGCGGCGCCACCCTGCGGCCCATCGTGCTGGAGGCCGACCCCGGCCGGCGGCTGCGCTGGCTCGGCCACGTGCTGCTCCCCGGACTCCATCAGCTCAACCAGGCGCTCAAACGCCACGCCGAGCAACCCCGCCACGAAACTGCTCCGGGGCTGGCTAACGCGATGGATAGGTACAGTACGACCTTGGGCGGCGAGCTCGGCCTGGTCGAAGATCAGGTGGCGCCGTCGCTCCCGGCAGGTACACGTCGGGTGCGGCGATGGCGACGTCCGACCAGAGAGCCGCCGCTGCCAGGCAACCTGCAGAGCACCAGGGTGGGGGTGGCTGCTTGCGGCGGTGGCGCTGGTGGCGTTGTCTCCGGTGGTCGTGCCTACCGGCCGGTACGGCTGTGAGGTGCCGCGGTGCGCCTCCCTCTCTCAGGGCACTGGATAGAGGCGGCCCTCCCCGGCCGCTGTGGTTGAGGATCTGACCGAGGAGCATGACGGGTGCCGTGCCAGGGACGCGGCCATAGCGTCCGCGGTGGTGATCCCGCTGGCCGCCAGGATCGCCAACGGGTGGGCGCTGTTGTCACCAACCGCGGCCATCGCCAGCGCCATCGCCGCCGAGGGGGCGGTCGTCTCCGGCGGGACCACCAGCAGGGTGATGCGGTCGCCTCGGGTGGTGGTCAGGGCGATCGTGTCGGCGTCGGCGATCGTGTCGGCGTCGAGGGCTTGGAACCAGCCCACCGGGACGATGCGGTCGCCGGCCGCGACCCGGTGGGGAGTGCGGTCCCAGGCGGTGAGGTTGAGCGCCACGCGGGTGATGATCGCACGTTGGCCGAAGTGGGTGTTGAGGTCTGCGATGAGCGTTGGGAGCTCGGCGGCTGGGTCGCGCGAGCGTGGCCACCACCCACCGTCAAGGACGCGACGGGCGGGCAGAGTGGGGCACAGGCAGAGGCGCGACGCCAACGGGATGGCCGGAATGGGAGGGTTGCGGTCGCGTGCCATGCGGTCGGCTCCGTCCTCGGTTCCCAATGGAACCGGCATCGTGGTGCGCCCAGGGCGGCGCCGACTTGGCTGTCGACGTTCGAGGTGTCCTCGGTGACTCGACTGTACTCCCTGACACGCGCCGGTGACGCGGTCCGAGCGTGTTTCAGCAGCCTTGTGCCGGCCGAGCCGCTCACCGGTGCCGCCTACCTCGTGGCGGTCCGCACCAGTCGCCAGACGACCTTCGACCGCGGAAGCGAGACGGAGCAACTCCTTTCCCGCTCTCTGCCTTACCGGATGACCGACATGGGCCCGAGCACCATGACGCCGGGCTGGGTCCCTGTTGCAGCTCAAGGCCGTCGATGACTTCGAGGGCCACCTCGGCTTCGGCGCCCCATTGCTTGCAAGGTCGCCGCGGGCGGCGGCTCGAGCTCGGGCGGCTGTGGCGAATCATGGGCTATCGATGGATCACCATGCAGGTCAGGGTCCGGGTCACGCCGCCCACGACCTGGATGCGGGAGGCCACCAGCCTGCCAAGCTCGTCCAGCCCCGACGCCTCAACCCTGGCGATGACGTCATAGGGGCCGGCGAGGTCATCGGCCCACTCCACGCCGTCGATGGTTCTGATCGCTCGGGCCGCGGACCCAGCTGCCTTGCCGACCTCGGTCTGGATGAACACGTAGGCGTGGACCATCCTGCGTTGACCTCCCGGCGTCCAGCGCGCCACCTCCGCTCGGACTGCTGGGTCTTGGGATTGGCGAGTTCCGAGGAGCGGCTAGCCGCATGCTACCCGCACTGTCGGCCAGCCGTCCTCAGGCCGGTCGGGCGTATGCCGGCGCCGCCCGTCGCGCGCGGGCGCTCGGGTGGGAGCGATGAGCTACCGGCTGCCGCGCCTCCGCTTGCAGCCAGGATGCCCGCCGGCCGGCGCCGCTGTTCCCTCGCTGCCATCGCCGTCACGGTCGCCGCTGCCGTCGTGGTGCCTCCGGCGGGATCCCCAGCGGCACGAAGGGTGCCTAGGCGTCTTGGTGGGGTTGCTGCCCAGAAGGGCCCTGCGACCTGACCGGCCGAGGGGTCGCTGCCGTTTCCGACGTGGGCGTGCGCCGCACAACGCCGAGACGGCGTAGCGCCGCGGCCTCCTGGAACTGGTCGGCCAAGTTCTCAAGCAGGCTCGTGGCGGGAATGGCGGGCTCGGCGGCCAGCCGCGCGATCAACCCGTCGACGACGATGTGGGCGAGCCGTTCCACTTCGGGGTCGATGGTTGGGACCGGCTGGTCGGGGAGCGCGCTCGGCGTACCGCTGAGGTAGCTCATGGTCTTCCATCAACCTCCTCGGTGACGCTCGAAGCCGGATCCATCCCTGCACCACAACCGAGCGTCACGTGCCCATGAGACCCGAGAAGGTTCCAGCAACGGCAGCTTGGCTCCCAGCCACTGTACGCCCTGGCGTCTCCTTCCACCTGCGAGGCGCACATGATGGTCGACGTGCTCGCCGATCCGCGGCTCCACCAGTTCATCGGCGGCAACCCTGCGACCCTCGACGAGCTC
>DASVXQ010000420.1:0-1975 GCA_036392615.1 Actinomycetes bacterium
GGCCGAGACCTACGGGGTCTCACAATCGTGACTGGTCAGGTCGCCGGCGTGGCGAGTTGATCGCCTCGCGAAGGTGGCGATCATGGCGGGGTGTCTGCTGACCGTCGTCCGTCGTATGAGGAGCTCGCCGAGCTCGTCGTGCGGCAGGCTGAGCGGATCGAGCAGCTCGAGGCTGAAGTTGCGGACTTGAGGCGGCAGCTGGGGCAGAACTCGACCAACTCGTCGCGCCCGCCGTCGTCGGACTCGCCGTTCACCAAGCCGGCCCCGAAGTCGCTGCGCCGCAGGACGGGCCGTAAGCCGGGCGGGCAGCCCGGTCATTCGGGGTCGACGTTGGCGCTGGTCGACAACCCGAACCAGCGGCGCCGGCACGAGCCCGACGCGTGCACCGGCTGTGGGGCGAGCCTGGCCGGCGCGCCCGAGGTGGGGATGGAGCGTCGGCAGGTGTTCGATCTGCCGCCGATGACCGTGCACGTCGTTGAGCACCAGCTCATCGCCCGCCGCTGCGCCTGCGGGGCCACCACCTGCGCCGCCGCGCCGGAGGGTGTGACGGCGCCGGTGCAGTACGGGCCGCGGATCACCGCGATCGTGCTCTACCTCTACGTGGGGCAGTTCCTGTCCAAGAAGCGCACGGCGCAGGCGTTGGCCGAGCTGTTCGGCACCCCGGTCTGCGAGGCCACCGTGGCCAGCATGTCCCGGCGCTGCGCCGACGGGCTCGCCGGGTTCCTCACCGAGGTTAAAGAGCGGATCGCCGACGCCGAGGTGGCCGGGTTCGACGAGACCGGCCTGCGCGTGGCCGGCAAGCTGGCCTGGGTGCACTGCGCTCGCACCGGCAAGTACACCCTGATCACCTGCCACCCCAAGCGTGGTCGCGAGGGCATCAACCATGCCGGGGTCCTGGGCCGGTTCCGCGGAGTCGCGGTGCACGACGCCTGGGCCCCGTATGACACCTACCTCGACCCCGCACACCAGCTTTGCTGCGTCCACGCCCTGCGGGAGCTGGCCGCCGTCGCCGACACCGCGCCGGCCGATGCCGACTGGTGCTGGGCCACCCAGGCCGGCGACGCGCTGGTGGCGCTGCAGAAGCTGGTGGCCGAAGCGATCGCCACCGGCGCCGACACGATCGACCCCGACGCCCTGGACAAGCAGGTCCAGCTCTACCGCTCGGCGGCGCAGATTGGGCTCACCCACACCTCGGCGCGGTCGACCAAGCTGATGAAAAAACACAACGCCCTGGCCCGCCGCCTGCTCGACCGGCAAGACGACTACCTGCGCTTCACCCACGACTGGCGGATACCACCGGACAACAACGGCTCCGAGCGCGACATCCGCATGATCAAAGTTCGGCAGAAGGTGTCCGCCTGCCTGCGCACCCTCACCGGCGCCCGACAGTTCTGCGCAATCCGCAGCTACCTGTCCACTGCCGCCAAACACGGCCGCACCTTCCTTGACACCCTCGTCATGCTCGCCGAGGGTCAACCCTGGATGCCGGCAACCACGTAATCACGTCGCGACGACGTGACCAGTTACGACAGGGCGAAGTTGCGCCGTCTAACTCGGCGCTGGATCACCCTCGCAGAGGGTAGAGGTTCGGAAGGAGGAGGCCTCTGGGTCGCCCGCCTAACCTGGATGGGAAACCGCGAGGGGACAACAACATGGCGGGAAAGCGTGGAGCATTGTGAAGGCGTTGATGGTGCTGCTGCGCAAGGCCCGTGTGATATGGCGAAGACCGGATTGTTTGAAGCCCAGTTCCCAGGGATGGAAATGTGCGTCCTCCGACATAAAACGCCCGGAGCGGAGCCACCGGTATCAGGCGAATCCCCTTTGCTTCGCCCCAACCCTTCCGGCCGGTGGACGGTGGGTAAACACGGCTCGACCGCGGCGAAGATGTACGTACTCGGAAGTCATGTGAGCGGGTATGGCAAGTAGCCGGCGTGGCCGGTTCGGGTGCCGACGCCGGTGATTGCCCGGGGGGTCA
>DASVXQ010000421.1:0-8774 GCA_036392615.1 Actinomycetes bacterium
GAGCGCGGCCACGGCTGGGCCGAGCTGGCCGCCGAGGCCTCGCGGCGCGGCGAGCCGCTGGCGTTCGAGGTGCGGCCCGGCGAGGACGGCGCGGCCCCGTCGTGGCCGAGCGGCGCGGTGCTGGCGGCGGTCGAGGTCGACCGCGAGACCGGCGAGGTCCGCATCGAGCGGCTGGTCAGCTGCGACGATGCCGGCCACCTGCTCAACCCGCTGCTGGTCCACGGCCAGGTGCACGGAGCGCTCGCGCTCGGCGTCGCCCACGCGCTGTTCGAGGAATTCACCTACGACTCCGACGGCAACCCCAGGACCGCGAACTTCGGCGACTACGGGGTGGTCACCGCCGACGTCCTGCCGCGCTACGAGCTGCTCGAGATCGAGTCCCCCGCCTCCGGCAACGCCTTGGGCGTCAAGGGCGTCGGCGAGGCCGGCACCGTCGGCACGCCGGCCGCGGTCCTCAATGCCGTGGTCGACGCGCTGGCGCACCTCGGCGTCCGCCATCTCGACCCGCCGGCCACGCCCGAGCGGGTGCTGCGGGCGATCGTCGAGGCGACCGGGGAGGAGCCAAATCGATGAAGCAAGAAGTCAACCTGTCGATGAAGGTCAACGGCGCCCCCGTGTCGGTCACCGTCGAGGCCCGCACCCTGCTGGTCCAGCTCCTGCGCGACCAGCTCGGCCTCACCGGCACCAAGGTCGGCTGCGACACCTCGACCTGTGGTGCCTGCACGGTCCTGCTGGACGGGCGTTCGGCGAAGTCGTGCACCCTGCTCGCCGCCCAGGTCAGTGGCGCCGCGATCACCACCATCGAAGGGCTCGCCTCCGACGACGGCGAGCGCCTCAGCGCCCTCCAGGAGGCGTTCCACCGGCACCATGCCCTGCAATGCGGCTACTGCACCCCCGGCATGATCATGGCCGCCACCTCCCTGCTCGACGAGCTCGGCGACGCCCCCACCGACGCCCAGATCCGCACCGGCCTCAAGGGCAACCTCTGCCGCTGCACCGGCTACCAGCACATCATCGACGCCATCCAGGCCACCGCGAGGTCCCGCTCCGGGGCTGTGCCGCACGAAGGTGCCGGGTCGCAGGCCGAGGCTGTGCCGAGCGGCCACGAAGCCTCGCCCCGCGAAGGCGGTGGGCCGGGCGCCGGGGCCGGGCCGGGCGCGCCCGGCTCCGCGCCGCAGCGGAGCGCTACCGGATCGGTGCGGGGGCCGGGCGCCTCCGGTGAGGAGGCGGCACGGTGATTCCGGCGGCGTTCGCGTACGAGCGGCCGGGCAGCCTCGGGGAGGCGATCGGGCTGCTGGCGGAGCATGGCGACGACGCCAAGGCGCTGGCCGGTGGGCAGTCGCTGATCCCGCTGCTGAAGCTGCGGCTGGCCGCGCCCGAGCTGGTGGTCGACCTCGGCGACCTGGCGCAGGCGGACGGGCTCGCCGGCGTCCGCGACCAGGGCGACCACCTGGCCATCGGCGCGCTCACGCGCCACGCCGCGCTGGCCGGCGACCCCCTGGCGGCCCAGCACACCCCGCTGCTCGCGGACGCGGCGTCGCAGGTCGGCGACCCGCAGGTGCGGCACTTCGGCACCCTGGGCGGCTCGCTGGCGCACGCCGACCCGGCCGCCGACCTTCCGGCGGTGCTGCTCGCCTACGAGGCGACCATGGTCGCCCGGGGGCCGCACGGCCAGCGCGAGCTGCCGGTGGCCGAGTTCCTCACCGGCTTCCTCGAGACCGCCCTGCAACCGGACGAGCTGGTGGTCGAGATCCGCGTCCCGAAGCTCGGCCCGGGCATCGGCTGGTCGTTCCGGAAGTTCACCCGCCGGGCGATCGACTGGGCCACCGTCGGCGTGGCGGTCCTGCGCGGGCCGGGGCTGGAGCGGGTCGCGCTGGTCAACATGGGCCCAACCCCGCTGCGCGCCGCCGCCGTCGAGGAGGCCCTGCTGGCCGGCGCGGCCGTTCACGAAGCCGCCGAGGCCGCCACCGAGGGCACCGAGCCCACCAGCGACGCCTGGGCGAGCGCCTGGTACCGCCGCCGTCTCGCCCCCGTCCTCGTCCGCCGCGCCCTCGAGGAGGCCGCGACCCGAAGCGACGCCACTCGCTGAGCCGCCGGCCCGGCCGCCCGCCACGGGGTTCCGGTGGCCGGCGGTGCCCCGGGACCGGCGGCTACGAGCTCAGGTCGACGTAGGCGAGCAGGCCGTGGCGGCCGCCCTCGCGGCCGAAGCCGGACTCCTGGTAGCCGCCGAAGGGCGAGGCGGGATCGAAGCGGTTGTAGGTGTTGGCCCAGACCACACCGGCACGCAGGCGGCTGGCCATGTCGAGGATGCGGCTGCCCTTCTCGGTCCACACGCCGGCCGACAGGCCGTACGGCGTGTTGTTGGCCTTCTCGACCGCCTCGGCCGGGGTGCGGAAGGTCAGCACCGACAGGACCGGCCCGAAGATCTCCTCCTGGGCGATGCGGAACGACTGCGCGACCCCGGTGAACACCGTCGGCCGGAACCAGAAGCCGCGCGCCGGCAGCTCGCACGGCGGCTGGTACAGCTCCGCGCCGTCCGCCTCGCCGGACGCCACCAGCTCCTGGATCTTGTCGAGCTGCTGGCGCGAGTTGATCGCGCCGACGTCGGTGTTCTTGTCGAGCGGGTCGCCGACCCGCAGGGTCGCCATGCGGCGCTTCAGCTTGTCGATCACCGGCTCGGCGATCGACTCCTGCACCAGCAGCCGCGAGCCGGCGCAGCAGACGTGGCCCTGGTTGAAGTAGATGCCGTTGATGATTCCCTCGACCGCCTGGTCGATCGGCGCGTCCTCGAACACCACGTTGGCTGCCTTGCCGCCCAGCTCCAGCGTGAGCCGCTTGCCGGAGCCGGCGAGGGTGCGCTGGATCGACTTGCCGACCTCGGTCGAGCCGGTGAAGGCCACCTTGTCCACGTCGTCGTGCGACACCAGGGCGGCGCCCGTCTCACCGGCGCCGGTCACGATGTTGACCACCCCGGGTGGCAGCTCCGCCTGCTCCAGCACCTCGCCGAGCAGCAGCGCGGTGAGCGGCGTGGTCTCGGCCGGCTTGAGCACCACGGTGTTGCCCGCGGCCAGCGCCGGCGCGAGCTTCCACGCGGCCATCAGCAGCGGGAAGTTCCAGGGGATGACCTGCGCCGCGACCCCGAGAGGGCGGGGTGTCCGGCCGGGGAAGGCGTAGTCGAGCTTGTCGGCCCAGCCGGCGTGGTAGAAGAAGTGCGCCGCGGCCAGCGGCAGGTCGACGTCGCGGGACTCCTTGATCGGCTTGCCGCCGTCGAGCGTCTCCAGCACGGCGAACTCGCGGGCGCGCTCCTGCAGGATCCGGGCGATGCGGTAGAGGTACTTGGCCCGCTCGGCGCCGGGCAGCTTCGACCACGTCCGGGTATAGGCCGACCGCGCGGCGCGCACCGCCAGGTCGACGTCCTCCTCCCCGGCCTCGGCAACCTCGGCGAGCGGCTCCTCGCTGGCGGGGTTGATGGTCTTCAGGGTCCGCTCGGAGCGCGGTTCGGCCCACTTGCCGCCGATCAGCAGGCCGTAGCGCTCGCGGATGCGGACGTGGTCGGTCGCCTCCGGCGCGGGCGCGTACTCCAGGTCGAAGGGCCGCCCCTTCGCCGGTGAACGCTCCACGCGGTCGGCGCCCGGCTGCGGCGTGCCGCCATCCGGCGGACCGCCCTTGCCGCGGGTGGTCGCCGTGCCGTCCCGGCTGTCGATCTGGTCGGCCACGAGCTGTTCCTTTCCGCTTCGCTGCGGGAGTTCCCGACCGGTCAGTCCTTGGTGAAGTAGTCCTCGGACTGGTACCGCCCGGTCCGTTGCTTGGCGAGCTGCATCAGGCAGTCGTTCAGCAGGCTGGAGGCGCCGATGCGCAGCCACTCCGGCGTGAGCCAGTCGGGGCCGAGGGTCTCGGCCGCGACCACCAGGTACTGGATCGCCTGCTTGGCGGTGCGGATACCGCCGGCCGCCTTGAAGCCGACCATCTGGCCGGTCCGCTGGTGGAAGTCGCGGATCGCCTCCAGCATCACCAGCGCCACCGGCAGCGTCGCGGCCGGCTGCACCTTCCCCGTGGAGGTCTTGATGAAGTCCGCGCCGGCGGCCATGGCCAGCACGCTGGCGCGCCGGACGTTGTCGTAGCTGCCCAGCTCGCCCGTCTCGAGGATCACCTTGAGCCGGGCGCTGCCGCAGGCGTCGCGGGTGGCGGCGATCTCGTCGAACACCTCCCGGTACCGGCCAGACAGGAAGGCCCCGCGGTTGATGACCATGTCGATCTCGTCCGCGCCCGCCTCGACCGCCTCGCCGACCTCGCGCAGGCGGATGTCGAGCGGCGCCTGGCCGCTCGGGAAGGCGGTCGCCACCGAGGCGACCTTGACGGTCGAGCCGGCCAGCTCGCGCTTGGCCGTGGCGATCAGCGTCGGGTAGATGCAGATCGCGGCGACCGGTGGAACGGCCGGATCGGAGGGATCGGGCCGGCGGCCCTTGGCGCACAGCGCCTCGACCTTGCCGGGTGTGTCGGCGCCCTCGAGGGTCGTCAGGTCCATCATCGACACCGCCAGCCGCAGCGCCGCCACCTTGGATTCCTGCTTGATGCTGCGCTTGGCCAGGGCGGCGGCGCGCTCCTCGGCGCCGACCTGGTCGACCGCGAAGCGCGACAGCACCGGGCCCAGGTCGAACTGGCCGAGGAAGCCGTCGCCCGCCTCCGCCAGCCGTACCGGTGTGGTCGCCATCCTGGACACCTCCTCATGCCTCCACCGCCCCGCGATTGTATCGGCGGGCGAAGTCGGGGCTCGATGGTTGTCCACAGCCCCCGCCGAATCGGCTTCCGGTGTGGGCGGCTCATGTCACCATCGACGGACCGCCGGCGATCCCCGCGCCGCGACCAGGGGGGCTCCATGGGCACGACCAGCAGGACAACGGTCGCTCTCCGGATCGTCGGGCATCGCCTGCCCGGGCTGCGATGGACCCGCTACCAGGCGATCCACCTGGGCGTGCAGCGGCGCCCGGGAGAGGTCGTCGGCCTGGTCCCTGGCGACGCCGACGCGGCGGTCTTCGATCTGCCGCTGGACGTGGTCACCGACGAGCGGGGCGTGGACTTCCGCGGGCCGTTCGTGCAGGGCAGGCGCGGCGAGCGGTTCCTCTACCTGAGCTGGGGCGAGGTCGGTCCCGGTGCGGGCTTCGAGATGTTCCGCCGCGCGAAGCTGCAGCTCGGGCCGCTGGCCGAGCCCGAGCTGGCCGGCCGGCTCGGCACCGGGTCGAGGGTCGAGGCGTCCCTCGACCTGACCGACGCGAACGGCGGGCCGCGCTGCGCCTCGGTGCGCCCGCCGATCGTCCGATGGCAGGTCGTGCCAGCCGAGGAGGGAGGTGCCGGCTAGCCCCAGAAGAGATTGAAGGTGCTGAACAGCGTGGTCGGTCGCCACGGAATCGGCGGCCCCAGGCGCATGCGGGTGGTGCGGGAGCGTTCGGCGTGCCCGAGCGTCTCCATTGCGCGGATCGCGGCGGTATTGCCCTCCGGCACCGAGAGGGCCGGCAGCGCGCCGTCCGGCCTGCCACCGGTCGCCGCGAGCAGCGCGAGGCCGCTGGCCGGATCGGCGGCGACCGTGGCGCCGCCCGGCCGCCACGGCCCGGCCAGATGGAAGCCGACCACCTCCCCCTGCGCCTCCAGCACCAGCGCCGACCCGGGCCCCAGCGTGGTCCGTGGCCCGGCCCGGCCCTCTCCGGAAGCTGATCCCGGCCGCACGGGTGCCGTCGGGCCGATCCGGTCCTCGCCGGGGGGCGATCCGGGCCACAGGGCGGTCAGCAGGCCGGTCCGGTCCTCGCCGGTTGCTTGGCGGTCGAGCGCGAGCGCGGCGGCGAGATCGCCGGGGCGGGCGGCACGGACGCCCGGGGATCGCCGTGAACGCCGCCGGGAGCCGCCGAGGCTGACGCACGCCCCCTCGGCGACGAAGCCGAGCCGCTGGTAGATGGAGCGGCCCATCTCGGTGGCATAGAGGTGGATGGTGGCCACGCCGCTGTCGCGCAGCCAGGCCGCGGCCGCTTCCGTGAGCGCATGCCCGAGGCCCGTCCGCCGCGCTTCGGGCACCACCGCGACCGCGCCGATCCAGCCGCTGGCGCCGAAGCTGGCGCAGCCCGACGCGCCCAGCAGCTCGCCGTCCCGGGCCGCCACGAACACCTCGCCGGCGAGCGCCTCACGCGCGAAGCGGCAGGCCGACGCCAGCGCCGGATGGAAGTGGGTTCGCTCGAACATGCCGCCGAGCCGGTCCAGCTCCGCGTCGGTGGCGGTACGAACGCGCTCGGTCTCGACCATCGGCCCGAGTCTACCGGCGTGAGGCGCTCGGACCGACCGATTTTCGGTGTGCCCGCGTCGGCTGGAAGGTCTCCGGCGCAGGCGCTCACGGGGCGCGATCGGCCTGGTGCGGTCGCGCCGGCGAGGTCCGGCCGGCGGGCGTCAGCTCGCCAGGGGCGAGGCCGCGGGCCCGGCGGAGGCCGCACGCAGGGCGCCGTTCACGGATTCCCCGGTGACCTCGAACAGCTCGATCGCCAGGGCGAGGGTCCGCGCCCCAGGTCGATCGCCGGTGATGGCGCCGTGGAGCCGCTTGCCGTCGAACGCGTCGATGCGCCCCCACCAGACCGTGCCGTCGCGCCCCCGCACCCACACGCGGTTGTCGACGACCTCGAGCTGCGAGGTCCCCGGTGGGATCCGGCCGTGGACACGTACCTGGAAGTGGCCGTCGAAGCCCGCGTCCAGGACGCCTTCCAGGACGACCAGCGAGCCTCCGCTGCCGTCCGCCCCCTGCCAGAGCCGCCCGCGGATCCGCGCCGAGAACCCGGACCGTCCGCCGGCGCCGGTCTCCACCACGCCGGGCGCCATCGCCGCTACGGGCCCACCGCCGCCGGGTTCGACCCTGCCGCCAGGCGTCGCGGTCACGGCGTGGCTGCCGGCGGTGGCGCCGGCCGCCATGGCGGCGGAGTCCGGCGTGGTCGCGCCGGCTCCGGCGGGTGGCGCCGCTGCGCCGGAAGGGGCCGCGGGGCTGGCGGGTCGGGCGGCGCGGTTGCGGGTCGGAATGCGGACGACCAGGAGTCCGCCGACCAGCGCGAGGCTGAGCAGGTAGATCGCGCGGCTCCACGCCCAGCTGGTGTCGCTGCCGCTGCCGAGGCCGTGGGCGGTGGCGCCGAGGTAGACCGCGAAGGTGCCGTAGTGCAGGCGGCGCCACCAGCGGTAGCCGATGCGGTGCTGGAGCCAGTTGGTGGCCCACAGCGCGGCCGCGAGGTAGGCGGAGACGATCCCGAGCCCCATCCACAACGGCCGGTAGTGGCTGACGAACGGCACCACGACCTCCGCGACGCTGAAGCCGATGAAGCTGTCGAGCAGCACCACGAGCACGTGGACGGCGATGAACACCAGCGTGAGCAGGGTCACGAAGCGGTGCAGCTCGGTCGTGGCGAAGCGCGGCCAGCGCTCCGAGCGGAGCGGCGAGCTGAGCACCAGGCCGAGCGCGGCCGAGGCGGTGAGCAGGCCGAAGGCGGTGAACCCGGCGGCCCTGGCGCTGACCCAGGTCAGCGAGAGGCTGGTGAGCAAGGCGCCTCCCCCCTGTGCTCGGGGGACGCCGGCCACGAGCCGCAGCGCCACGAGCGGCCGGAGCGGCCGACCAGGAGCCCCGCCAGGCCCTTGCTGTCGAGGAAGGCGATGCCCGCGGTCGGGCCGAGGATGAAGGCGGTCTTGGCGGCGACCTCCGCCTGCCCGCAGGCCGCGGCGGCGACGGTGACCGACCACAGTCCGCTGTTGGAGGGTCGCGCGTGGCGCGGGTCGAGCAGGTGGTGGCGCTCGGCCCCACCTTGCCGCCAGCGGCGCCGGCCGATCCCCGAAGTCGCCAGCGACCCGTGGGTGAGCGCCACGGTGACAGGGCCCTGGCCGCCGTCGACCGCGATCGGCCAGCAGTCGAGGCCCGGCGGCAGGCCGCGCACCCGCAGGTCTCCCCCGGCGCTGACCATGGCGGCCCGCACCCCGAGCGTGCGCAGGCGATCGATGGCCGCGTCCACCGCCATGCCCTTGGCGATCCCGCCGAGATCGACGCCGACCCCGCCCGGCAGCGTGACCGTCCGCGTTCGCGGGTCGAGCACGACCCGCCGCCAGCCACCGCCCGCCGGCACCTCGCCTGGCGCGGCGGGCGTCCGGTCGGCGAGCCGCTCGAAGGAGCGGTCGTAGCCGAGGTGCTCGAGGGCCCGCAGCAGCGTCGGGTCGTAGAGGCCGGCGGTGGCGTGGGCGGCCCGCACCGCAGCCGACAGCACGCCGAGCAGCAGCTGGCTGACGACCACCGGCTGGCCGGATCGGGCGTTGAGACGGGACAGCTCGCTGTCCAGCTGGAAACGGCTCAGCCGCCGCTCCCACTCGGCGAACAGGCGCTGGACCTCGTCGCCGGCGCGATCCGCCGCGGCGGCCTCGGTCACGACGGTGACGGTCGTGCCCATGGCGGGAAACTCGTGGCGCCGCATCGCGGCCGGGACGGTCGGCCATGCCTGGTCAGGAGACACTGGACCGCCCGACCGGGTTGGACCGCGAGCGGTTGTCGCTGAAGCCGTAGCCGCCGTCCTGGCTGCCGAAGTAGCCGTCGTCCGGGGCGGTGCCCGGTTCCTCCTCCGGGTCGCCGCCGGGGCGGATGAGCTGCGCGCCCACCGAGGGCGGGGTGGGGCCGGACGGGTGGTCGTTGCCTCGGGCACCGGCCACGCCGATCAGGCCGGCCAACGCGCCGAAGGCGATCACCGCTCCGGCGCCGGTGGCGCGCTTCCAGCGCG
>DASVXQ010000422.1:0-4547 GCA_036392615.1 Actinomycetes bacterium
GCCGCCACCGCCGCCGCCACGACCGCGGCCGCGGCCGCGGTCGCCGCCGGCGGCGGCGCGCGCCCTGGCCCGGGCCCGGTCGGCCTCTTGCTCCTCGCGGGACGGCAGCACGTCGCCGCGGTAGATCCACACCTTGACGCCGATGGCGCCAAAGGTGGTGCGGGCCTCGGCCAGGCCGTAGTCGATGTCGGCCCGCAGCGTGTGCAGCGGCACCCGGCCCTCGCGGTAGCCCTCGGAGCGGGCCATCTCGGCGCCGCCGAGGCGGCCGGAGCACTGCACGCGGATGCCCTTGGCGCCCGCCTTCATGGCGGAGTTCACCGCGCGGCGCATCGCCCGCCGGAACGACACCCGGCTGGCGAGCTGCTCGGCGACGCCCTGGGCGACCAGTTGCGCGTCCTGCTCGGCGCCCTTGACCTCGAGGATGTTCAGGGTGACCTGCTTGTTGGTGATCTTGTCGAGGTCGGCCCGGATGCGGTCCGCCTCGGCGCCGCGGCGGCCGATCACCACGCCCGGCCGCGCGGTGTGGATGTCGACCCGCACCCGGTCGCGGGTGCGCTCGATCTCCACGCGCGAGATCCCGGCGTGGCTCAGGTTGCGCTTCAGGTACCTGCGGATCTCGATGTCCTCGTGCAGGTACTGCTTGTAGTCCTTCTCACTGAACCAGCGCGACTTCCAGTCGGTCGTGACACCGAGCCGGAAGCCATACGGGTTGACCTTCTGCCCCATTACGCCTCCCTCGAGTCGACGACGACGGTGATGTGGCTGGTGCGCTTGCGGATCCGGTAGGCGCGGCCGAGGGCCCGCGGACGGAACCGGTTCAGGGTCGGCCCCTCGTCCACGTACGCCTTGGCCACGAACAGGTTGTCGGCCGGCAGCTGGAAGTTGTGCTCGGCGTTGGCGATCGCCGAGTCGAGCACCTTCCGGACCGGCACCGCGGCGGCGCGCGGGGTGAACTGCAGCACCCGCCGGGCCTCGTCCACGTGGAGACCACGGATGAGGTCGATGACCCGGCGCGCCTTGTACGGCGAGACCCGGACGAAGCGGGCCTGGGCCCGCACCCCCTGGTCCCGAGTCGGGGCGTTCTCTGACATCTCTTCTCGTGTCTCCTAGTCCTTGCTCCTACCGGTCACCTAGCGCACCCCGGTCCCGCGCTCCTGGGAGCGGTGGACACGGAAGGTCCGCGTCGGCGCGAACTCGCCGAGCTTGTGACCGACCATCGCCTCGCTGATGTAGATGGGAACGTGCTTGCGTCCGTCGTGGACCGCGATCGTGTGCCCCACCATGTCCGGGATGACCGTCGACCGCCGCGACCAGGTGCGGATCACCCGCTTGTCCCGCCTGCGGTTCAGGTCGTCGATCTTCTTCAGCAGGTGGTCATCGACGAACGGGCCCTTCTTGAGTGACCGCGCCATGATCAGTTACCTCCCACTTCTCTGGCCGCGGTTCCCCGGTTCATTCGGGGGGCGAAAAGCGCCCCCCGAACCCCCCACGGCTCCGTGGGTGGCACGCAAGGTGCTGGCTGCCGGAGAGGCATTACCTCCCCCTCCCCTTGCCGCGGCGGCGCAGGATCATCCGGTCGGAGGACTTGTTGCGGCGGCGGGTGCGCCCCTCCGGCTTGCCCCACGGGCTGACCGGGTGGCGTCCACCCGAGCTCTTGCCCTCGCCACCACCCAGCGGGTGGTCGACCGGGTTCATGGCCACGCCGCGGGTCTGCGGGCGGCGGCCCTTGTGGCGGCTGCGGCCGGCCTTGCCCCAGTTGATCAGGTCGTGCTCGGGGTTGCCGACCTCCCCGACGGTCGCCCGGCAGGTCACCTCGACCTGGCGGATCTCGCCGGAGGGCATCCGCAGGGTGGCGCGGCCGCCCTCCTTGGCCAGCAGCTGGATGGCGACCCCGGCGGAGCGGCCCATCTTGGCGCCGCCACCCGGGCGCAGCTCGACGGCGTGCACCATCGTGCCGACCGGGATGCTGCGCAGCGGCAGCGCGTTGCCGGCCTTGATGTCGGCGCCCTCGCCGGACTCCACCAGGTCCCCGACGCGCAGGCGGTTCGGCGCCAGGATGTAGCGCTTCTCGCCGTCGAGGTAGTGGAGCAGGGCGATGCGGGCGGTCCGGTTCGGGTCGTACTCGATGGCCGCGACCTTGGCCGGCACCCCGTCCTTGTTGCGGCGGAAGTCGATGATGCGGTAGCGCTGCTTGTGGCCACCGCCGCGGTGCCGCGAGGTGATGCGGCCGTGCACGTTGCGCCCGCCGGACTTGGGCGTCGGCGCCAGCAGCGACTTCTCCGGGGTCGACTTCGTCACCTCGACGAAGTCCGCCCCGGAGGCGCCGCGCCGCCCCGGCGAGGTTGGCTTGTAGTTGCGGATACCCATCAGCTGCCCTCGAAGAGCTCGATCTTGTCGTCAGGGTGCAGAGTGACCAGCGCCCGCTTGGTCGACTTGCGGACACCCATGACCTGCCTGGTGCGCTTGCGCTTGCCCTTGCGGTGCAAGGTGTTCACGTTGGTCACCCGGACCGAGAAGATGGCCTGCACGGCCTCCTTGATCTCGGTCTTGTTGGCGCCCGGGCTGACGATGAACGTGTAGGTGTTGCCGTCCAGCAGCGCGTAGGACTTCTCGCTGACGACCGGGCGCAGGATCACGTCGCGCGGGTCCTTCATGCCGACCCCTCCTCCTGCCCGCTCGGGCTGTCCTCGAGCACCAGCTCGTCGTCGGCGTCGGGCGTCGCCGCCCGGCCGAGGAACGCGTCCAGCGACTCGCGGGTGAACACCACCACGTCGCTGGCCAGCACGTCGTAGGTGTTGAGCTGGTCGAAGGTGACGATGTGCACGGTCTGGAGGTTGCGCAGGCTCTTGATCGCGGCCTCCTCGAGGCCGTCGACCACGAACAGCAGCTTGCGTCCCGCCAGGTCGAGCGCCTCGATCAGCTCCACCGCGCGGCTCGTCTTCGGCTCGTCGAAGTCGAGCGACTCCAGCACCACCAGGCTGTCCCCGGCGCGCCGGTCGGTGAGCGCCGAGCGCAGCGCCAGCACCTTCTCCTTCTTGTTGACCCGCAGCGAGTGGTCGCGCGTCGTCGGGCCGAAGACCACGCCGCCGCCGGTCCACTGGGGCGCCCGGATGGAGCCCTGGCGGGCCCGGCCGGTGCCCTTCTGCCGCCACGGCTTCTTGCCGCCGCCGCGGACCTCGGCGCGGGTCTTGGTCGAGTGCGTGCCCGCCCGCGCGGCGGCGAGCTGCGCGCGCACCACGCGGTGCATGACCGGCACGTTGATCTGCACGCCGAACACCTCGTCCGGCAGCTCGACCGAGCCGCTCTTGCCGCCGCCGCTGGCGCTGCGGACGTCGATGGTGGCCATCAGGCGGTCACCCCCTCGGTCTGCTGGACCGCCGAGCGGATCATCACCAGGCCGCCCTTGGGACCGGGCACGGCGCCGCGGACGAGCAGCAGGTTGCGCTCCTCGTCGATCTTGGCGACCTCCAGGTTGAGCACGGTGACGCGCTCGTGGCCCATGTGGCCGGCCATCCGCATGCCCTTGAAGATCCGGCCCGGGGTGGCGCAGGCGCCGACCGAGCCAGGTGAGCGGTGCTTGCGCTCGGTGCCGTGCGAGGCGCCCAGGCCCTTGAAGCCGTGGCGCTTCATCACGCCCGCGAAGCCCTTGCCCTTGGAGACGCCGATCACGTCGACGCGGTCGCCCTGGGAGAAGACCTCGCCAGGGGTGAGCTGCTGGCCGGCCTGGTAGTTGCCGGCGTCGGCGGTACGCAGCTCGACCAGGTGACGGCGCGGCTCGCTGCCGGACTTGGCGAAGTGGCCCTTGAGCGGCTTGTTGACCCGCTTTGGCCTGACCTCGCCGAAGGCGAGCTGGAGCGCGGCGTAGCCGTCGCGCTCCAGCGTCTTCACCTGAGCGACCGTGCAGGGGCCAGCCTGGACGACCGTCACCGGGACGATGCGGCCATCCGCGTCGAAGACCTGCGTCATCCCGAGCTTGGTGCCGATCAGGCCCTTGAAGTTCCTGGGTAGCTGGCTCATAGCTTGATCTCGATGTCCACGCCCGCGGGAAGGTCCAGGCGCATCAGGCTGTCAACGGTCTTGGGCGTCGGGTCGACGATGTCGATCAGGCGCTTGTGGGTGCGCATCTCGAAGTGCTCGCGCGAGTCCTTGTCCTTGTGGGGACTGCGGATGACGCAGTAGACCGACTTCTCGGTCGGCAGCGGCACCGGCCCGGCCACGCGCGCGCCCGTGCGAGTCACCGTGTCGACGATCTTGCGCGCCGACTGGTCGATGATCTCGTGGTCGTACGCCTTGAGGCGGATGCGAATCTTCTGGTTCACCGCGCGACCTCCGGTCGCGCAGGGACTCTATTGAAAAGGATCATTGATCCAATCCTGTTCCATCGATGCCATCCGCAGGATGGCATCACTTGAGGATTTTGATGACGCGGCCGGCGCCGACGGTGCGCCCACCCTCCCGGATGGCAAACCGCAACCCCTCCGCCATGGCAATCGGGCTGATCAGCCGCACGGTCATCTCGGTGTTATCCCCCGGCATCGCCATCTCGG
>DASVXQ010000423.1:0-7312 GCA_036392615.1 Actinomycetes bacterium
GCCGCCAGGGCCCTCGGCTGGCCGGTCGCCCTCAAGACGGCCGTACCGGGCATCGCCCACAAGGCCGCGGCGGGCGGAGTCCGACTCGGCCTGCGCACGCCGGACGCGCTGCGCGCCGCCTACCGCGAGCTGGCCGAGCGCCTCGGCCCCGAGGTGACCGTGGCGGCCATGGCGCCTCCAGGCGTCGAGCTGGCCCTTGGCGTGGTGGCCGACCCGTGGCTCGGACCCCTGGTCATGGTCGCCGCCGGCGGCACTCTGGTGGAGGTCCTCGGCGACCGGCGCTTCGCCCTCCCGCCGCTGGACGCCCGCCGCGCCCGCGCCCTGCTGGACCGCCTTGATGTCCGGCGCCTGCTGGACGGCGCAAGCCGCGACGCGGCCGACGTCGGCGCGGTCGCGCGCGCGGTGGCGCGGCTCGGCGTGCTCGCCGTCGAGCTCGGCGACCTGCTCGCCGCGCTCGACGTCAACCCCCTGGTCGCCGGCCCCGACGGCTGCGCCGCCGTGGACGCCCTGGTCCTCCCTTGCTAGCTCTCCCCGCTAGGCCTCCGGCGCCGCGGCCAGCGGCGACTGGAGCCGGGGCGACAGGCGCCCCTCCAGGTAGCCGCGCGCGACGAGGGTCATCGCGACCCAGACGTCCGACTCCCAGTACGAGATCGGGCCCTGCCGGTACCCGGGCGAGGCCACGTTCCGCTGCACCGACTGGCAGGCCTCCCAGTCCTCGCGGTTGGTGATGTCCCAGAACTCCGAGGCGTAGTCCGGCGTGAAATCCGCACGCTCCAGCGCCTCGGGCGGGAACAGCCAGGCGCACTCGATCCAGGTGCGGTCGGGCGCCAGCGGCACCAGCCGGTGGGTCATCACGTAGTCGGGATGCAAACTGACTAGGAGATTTGGCAGCAAGGCGACATAGCCGATCTCGCGCCGCCTGCCCTCCGGGACGCTCGGGATCGGCACGCCGAAGCTCTCGCCGGTGAGCGACATCGTCACCGCGTGGTCGCGGAGCAGCATCCCGCCACCGATCCACGCGCCGGATGCGCCCGGGAACTGGACGTCAGACTCCGGCGGCGTCACCTTGCAGAGCTCCGGGTGGATGCTCGAGCAGTGGTAGCACTCGAGGTAGTTCTCGATGACGATCTTCCAGTTCGCGGCCACCTCGTACTCGTGGCTCGCCAGCGCCACCAGCCGCTCCGCCCGGTAGTCGGCCACCACCGCGTCGAGGTTGCCGAGGTGCTCGGCAAGTGGCGGCGCGTCCCCGGAGACGTTGACGAACACCCAGCCATGCCACTCCTCCACCCGCACCGGGACCAGCGGGAACTCGGCGCGGTCCAGGTCGTCCGAGCCGAAGCGCGGCGTCGCCCGGCACTCCCCGTCGAGCCCGTACACCCAGCCGTGGTAGGGGCACTTGATCCCGCGGCCGCTGCGGCTGGTGCCCGGCTCCAGCAGCTCGTGGCCCCGGTGGCGGCAGACGTTGTAGAAGCCGCGCAGCTGGCCGGCCCCGGTCCGGACCAGCAGCATGCTGATCGAGCCGATCCGCAGCGCCCGCTGGTCGCCGGGCCGATCGAGGTCGGTCGCGCGGCCCGCGCAGACCCACGAGCCCTCGGTGAAGTGGCGTTGCTCCCAGGCGAACACCTCGGGCGACGCGTACGCCTCGCCGGGCAGCGTGCGCGCCCGCTCCAGCGGCTGGAGCACGCGGTCGAGAAGGGCGAAGTCGATCGGGGCGGCGCTGTCGTCACGCATCGCGGTTCCTCCCGCTGCCCAGGCTGCGTCCCCACCAGCATAAACCGCCGGACCTACGGCTCGGCGGCGACCTGGCCGTCCGGGAAGGGCTGCAAGGGGATGCCATGGTTGCGCTCTCGCATCCCCAGCTCGTAGGCGGCGCCGCCGTCGCAGACGAGCGGGACGGGCGCGTGCCGGCCGTCCAGCACCGTCAGCGACATGGTCGCGATCGAGCAGTTGACGGTGTCGTGGCGACCGCCGGCGGGATCGGCATAGACCCAGCCGACCAGGTCCTTGCGGTCGGCGCGGACAGTGCCACGCACGCGCACGTTGCCCGGCAGCACGAAGTCGCAGCCGTCGACCGCCTCGGCCACCCGCGTGGAGCGCCAGCGGGCGGGGCCGCCCAGCGCATGCCGCACGCCACCAAGGCTGAGCGCGCCGCTGGCCAGCCAGGGCGTCAGCAGCCCGCCGAGCCGGACGCGGGCGATCGCCACGTCCAGCCAGCTGTCGCTGTCGCCGAAGGCGCCGTGCAGCCACACCCAGCGCTCGGCGTGCTGGGTGCCCCAGTTGTGCCCCACCATGCCCGGCCAGCCGTCCAGCTCGACCCGCCGGCCCTCGACCGTGACCGAGCCGCTGGCGCGGACCGCCGGCTGGGGGCTGCACAGCTTGGTGCGCGGCAGCGCCGCGCGATACAGCAACCGGCTTCCCAGGTGCGCCAGCGGGGGCTCGTCGCCCGCCAGCTCGATCTCCCAGTTCGCTTCGCGGCCGTCCGCCGCGGCGCTCCCTTCCACCCGGTCGGCGGCGAAGCTGCTCTCCCCGATCCGCAGGTAGCCCGCCGCCGGCCGGACGAGCTGTCCGGCTGGCAAGGTCTGCTTCACCGCCGCCGGGCCAGCGGCCGCGTCGAACAGCGTGCACCACAGCGAGCCGACGGCCGCGCCGCCCGGCACCTTCAGCACCGTGAAGCGAAGCCACACGCCGAGACCGCCCTGCGGCGCGCATGCCTTGAGGTAGAAGCTCTCGTAGTGGCCCGCGGCCGTGGGCACCTCGGGAAAGCGCGCCCGCAGTCCAACGGGGACATTCGCACCGGGATCGCGATCCACACCGACCTCCGCCGGCCAAGGCGAGCAGGCGACGGCCCATCGTAACGGGAATCGCCATCGGTTCGGTTACTCCGGCGAGTACGGCGCATTCTCGGAGGGTCTGCATGATTCGGAAAACCACGCTCGTCGCGCTCGCCGTCGCCGCCGCGGTCGCGGCGCTGATCGCGACCTCGCCGGCCATGGCCATCACCGGTGGCGGCCCGGACACGGTCCATCGGAACGTGGGACTGGTTCGATTCACGCTCCCGGAAGGTCGGTTCCGCTGTTCCGGCACGCTGATCGCCCCGACCGTCGTGCTCACCGCGGGCCACTGCACCGAGGGCCCGGCGACCAACGTCTACGTCTCGTTCGACGACGCGCTCCAGCCGGACCCGCTGCAGCCGGGCATCAGCCCCGCGGAGCGGACCGCTCGCGAGGCCCACTACATCACCGGCACGGCTCACCCCGACCCGGGCTGGACCGGGAAGCTGAGCATCTCCAAGCAGCACGACCAGGGCGTCGTCGTGCTCAGCGCGCCGGCGTCGACCAAGTGGCCGGGCATCACGCCCGCCCCGCTCCCCCCGGTCGGCTTCCTGGACCGCAACCAGGGCGAGCTCAAGAACGAGACCTTCACGCTGGTCGGCTACGGGGTCGACATCGGCGCCAAGAAGTCCCAGATCGTCGTCCAGGAGCGCCGCTTCACCACGTCGTTCCTGAAGAACGTCCAGGATGAGGTCGTCGTCTTCCAGATCAACGACAACGACTCCAAGGCCGGCGGGGGCTCCTGCTTCGGCGACTCCGGCGGCGCGGTGTTCCTCGACGGCTACGTCCTCGGCGACGCCTCCTACGTCAACTCCCTGACGTGCAACGCGACCGGCAGCTACCAGCGTGACGACACCCCCTACTCGCGAGCCTTCCTCGACAGCTTCCTGACCGCGTAGCAAAGGGCGCCCGGCGCCGCAGCGGCGTCGCGGTGCTCGCCAACGACGGGTCGCTCCCCCGTGGCGGCCCGTCGTTGTGCTATTGGTAGTGGCCACCGCGCGAGGGAGGCTGCATGACGGGCACGCCGACGGGCGACGCGCCGCCTCCGCCTGTCCAGGCGACCGCGGCCCGCCGGCGCGCGGCCGGCATCTACGGCACAATCGTCGCCTCGGCGGTACTGGCCGCGGGGGGAGGCCATCTGGCGACGGTGCCGCTGGCGGTCACGGTGCTGGTCACGCTGCTGGTGTACTGGGCCGCCGAAGGCTATGCCGAGCTGCTCGCCGAGCAGGCCCACGCCGGCCACCTGCCGACGTGGACGCGGGTGCGAGCGTCACTGGCCGCCATCTGGCCGATGGTCACGGCGTCCTACGTCCCGCTGCTGTCCTTGCTGGTGGCGCGCGTCCTCGGCGCGACCACCAGGACCGCGGCCACCGCGGCGTTGATCGTCGCCATCGCGCTGCTGCTCGTCCACGGCTGGGCGGCCGGCAGGGCATCCCAGTTGCGCGGCACGCGACTCGTCGCGGTCACCCTGGTCGCCGGCGCGTTCGGCGTCATGATGGTCCTGCTCAAGCTGCTCGTCACCCATTGACGGCCCGAAGGAGCCATCCTCCACCGGGCCCGGCTGGAAACCCCGAAGCCGCGGGTCAGCGGCCTCCCCTTCCCGACAAGGAGCCCTGGTGGCTCACTGGAGCCCACGAGTGGGCGTGCAGCCGTGGCTCACTTGGCGTGCCGGCCGGGACCAGGCGGTTGGTCAGCTCCACCAGCCACTTGCGATACTCGATCGAGACTCGGTCGACCCCTTGACGTGCAATTCGGCTTTGGCGCCGTTGGCGAACGGCTGCTCGATGATGACCGTAGACGGGCCCGGCGCGGGATGTTGGCCCCGAAGCGGCCGGGATCGAGGTGCGGACCCCGTCGGACCCGTGGGTCCAGCCGTGGTAGGCGCAGCTCCCCGGCGACGTCCAGCGGGTTCGCCAACAGCTCTTCCTGGGCCTGCTCGTGGTCGGCCTGCAGGTCCGCGCCCCCTTGTACGGGCGTCAGGGTGGTGTCCGGGCGTGGTACATGCTTGCAGCTTGCAAGCGACATGTATATTCGGCCGATGACGACGATGACCCGGTAGCCGCGTTTCCTGGCTCGGCGTCACGAAGGAGGATCGGCCATGGTCGTTCAAGTCCCGCACCCGACCATCGCCCGGGACCATTGCCTGGCCCCCGCGCGCAGCGTCGAGGGGCATGCACCGAGCGTCGACGCGCCCTCGGGAGGGATCAGCAGCAAGTACGGGCGGCTGTTTCCGCGGGTGGCACCGTTCACTGCCGACGAGGAGTTTCTGATCCGCCTCGGCGGGAGCCAGGGGCCCTGCGACGGCGGCCTGTTCGCCGGCGCCGGCGACGACGCCCACGTCGCCGCCGGCTGGCCGCTGTTCGGCCAGTTCATCGCCCATGACATCACCGCGGACCGCTCCCTGCTCCTACAGCATGCCGAGGCGGACCACCTCGCCAACTTCCGCACCCCGCGTGCCAATCTCGAGTGCCTGTATGGCGACGGCCCGGTCGGCAACCCCTTCCTGTACGACCGCGGTGACCCGGCCAAGCTGCTGATCGGCACCAACGACCAGGGCGCTCCCGGCGACCTTCCGCGCAATGCCCAAGGGATCGCGCTGGTCGGCGACCCGCGCAACGACGTGCACCTGTTCGTCTCCCAGCTCCACCTGGCCATGCTCAAGACCCACAACCTGCTGGTCGACCGGCTGCGCGAGGACGGCGAGCCCGAGGCCGAGCTGTTCGAGAGCGCCCGCCGCGCCAACACCTGGCACTACCAATGGGTCATCGTCAACGACTTCCTGCCCACAGTGGTCGGCCCCGAGCTGCTGGCCGAGTTGCTCGCGGAGGGGCCCCGCTGGTACCACCCGGAGGGTCCGACCTACATCCCGTTGGAGTTCGCCGACGCCGCCTACCGCTACGGCCACAGCCAAATCCGCCACAGCTACCGCCTCCAGGCCGGCGGCCCGGAGCTGCCGCTGTTCCCCGACCTGCTGGGCTTCCAGCCGGTGCCGGCCAACCGCAGGGTCGACTGGACGCAGTTGTTCGCGTTCCCCGGCCACCCGGCGCCACAGCCGAGCAAGAAGATCGACGGGCGCCTGGCACGCTCGCTGATCGAACTGCCGATGGCGATCACCGGCGAAGTCGAGGTCGCGGCCTACCACTCCCTGGCAGTGCGTGACCTGCAGCGCGGCCAGGCCTACGGGCTGCCGTCCGGGGAGACGCTCTCCCGCGCTCTCGGCATCCAACCACTCGTCGCCGACGAGACCGGACTTGGAGACCTCGGCTGGGAGGGAGAGACTCCCCTTTGGTACTACCTGCTCAAGGAAGCGGAGGTCCGCAGCGACGGCGAGCGGCTCGGCCCGCTCGGCGGCCGCATCGTCGCCGAGATCCTGCTCGGCATCATCGACCGCGACCCAGAGTCCTACCGCGCGGTCAAGCTGGACTGGCGGCCCACGCTGCCCGCAGCCCGGCCCGGCTCGTTCAACGTCACCGACCTGCTGGCCGCGGGGGAGTCGACCGGCGCCCGTCCGCACTGACCCTGGGACGCCAGGCGCACCTGCTGGCATGTCGCCTGAAGGTTGGCGGCGATGCCCCGGTGGCAACAATCCATCCGGACGTGACGTAGCGGTCGAATGTCGGACACGTTGGGTTAACGCGCCACGGTTAGCGTTCAGCGGCCGGCCCTCGGGCAACGACTCGGTAAGGGTCATCGCCGTGAGCAACGTTGACCGTCGCACGTTCCTTGCGCTGCTGGGCGTTCCCGCCGTGGCGGCCGCCCTCCCGCAGGATCTCGAGAAGGCGCTCGCCATCCCGGCCCACAACCGGTCGGGCACGATCGACGACAAGGGCGTCACCGCCATGACCCACCACACGCGCAAAGACCTGCCGTACCAGTTCGCGCTCGCCGACGCGTTCACCATCTGCGACAACTACCACTGCTCGCTGATGGGGCCGACCGATCCCAACCGGTACCACATGTAGACCGGCTGGGTGGGCAACGACGGCAGGGGCGGCGGCCCGGTCATCACCAACGCCGAAGCGGGGTACGACTGGTCGACCTATCCCGAACGGCTCCAGCGCGCCGGCATCTCGTGGAAGGTCTACCAGGACAGCGGGTCGGCCTTGACGCCGCGGGGTTGTGGGGCTGGACCGACCGCCATCCGCGCACAGAACCGCGACCCCGACGGGCTGCTGCGCGACTTCCGCGAGGACGTGCGGCACGGCCGGCTGCCCCAGGTGTCGTGGATCGTCGCGCCGGAGGCCTACTGCGAGCACCCGAACTGGGAGCCCGACTTCGGGGCCTGGTATGTCTACCACCCCGCCGGCCCGTACGGCCTCGGGATCCGCGTGCCGATGATTATCGTCTCCCCCTGGACCCGAGGTGGCTGGGTCGACTCGCAGCTGTTCGACCACACCTCCTTGATCCGCTTCCTCGAGACACGGTTCGCGCACGGCAACGCCGACCTGATCGAGTCGAACATCACCCCGTGGCGGCGCGCG
>DASVXQ010000424.1:0-13947 GCA_036392615.1 Actinomycetes bacterium
GCGTGCGCGAGCTGCTGCACGACCGCTTCGCCGAGGACCTCGGCGCCGACGACCTCGCACGCGCGGTCGGGCTGAGCCGCTTCCAGGTCAGCCGCCTGTTCCGCGAGGCCTACGGCGTGCCGCCGAGCGCCTACCTGCGCCAGGTCCGGCTGCGCGAGGCCAGGCAGCGGCTGGCGGCGGGCGAGGCGATCGCCGCGGTCGCGCCGGCGGCGGGCTTCGCCGACCAGAGCCACCTGACCCGCTGGTTCCGGCGGACCTACGGCATCACCCCAGCGGTCTACCAGCGCGGCTCCGGCGGGTCGCGACGCCGGTGAGGGGAGCCGGCCGCCCTACGGCTCGACGTTCTGGTTCAGGTGGAACAGGTTGCCCGGGTCGTAGCGGCGCTTGACCGCCACCAGCCGCTCGTAGTTGTCGCCGTAGTTGGCACGGACGCGGTCCTGGTCGTCGGAGCCCATGAAGTTGACGTAGCCGCCCTCCTCCGAGAGCGGCGCGGTGGCGTCGTAGTAGTCGCGGACCCACTGGATGTTGCGCTGGTTGTCGGCCGGATCCGGCCACATCCCCGCGATCACCGTGGCGAAGTTCGCGTCCCGGTAGGCGAACGCGGTCGCCTCCGGCGCGACCCGGTGGACGGCCCCGTTGATCGGGTAGATGTGCATGGTCGAGTTGACCGCCGGCACGTTCGGGCCGTGCGCCAGGTGCGCGTCGATGATCTCGTCCGACAGCTCCTTGACGAAGCTGGCCTTCCAGTAGTGCTGCAGCCCGGGCGGCACCAGCTCGTCGAAGGCGCTGTTGAGCACCGGGTAGGGCATCGGGCCGACGAGCTCGGCGACCACCGGCGCGACCTTGCGGAACGGCTCCAGCGCCCGCTCCCCCTGCTCCATCCGGCCGGTCCAGCAGCTCACGATCCCGACGAAGGTGTCGCCGTGGCGGTCCTCCGGGATGAACGGCAGCGGCGGCGCGATCTGGAACGCCGGGAAGGCGGCCAGCTCCTCGGGCGCGTCGGCGATGAACTCGCGGTAGAAGCGCAGCAGGTCGCCGGCGTCGGCCAGCTCGTAGAACATCGGGCCGCCGTAGATGTCCTTCACCGGGTGCAGCGCGAACTCGAACGAGGTCACCACGCCGAGGTTGCCGCCCCCGCCGCGCAACCCCCAGAACAGGTCCGGATGCTCCTGCTCGCTGGCGACCAGCAAGCTGCCGTCGGCGGTGACCACGTCGGCGGAGATCAGGTTGTCGCAGGAGAGCCCGTATGGCCGGCACAGGTAGCCGATCCCGCCGCCGAGCGTCAGCCCGCCCACGCCGGTGGTCGAGATGATCCCGCCGGTGGTGGCCAGGCCGAACGGGTAGGTGGCCGCGTTGAAGTCACCCCAGGTCGCCCCGCCTTCGGCACGGGCGGTGCGGTTGACCGGGTCGACCCGGACGCCGCGCATGCCGGAGAGGTCGATCACCACCCCGCCGTCGCAGGTGCCGAAGCCCGGCACGCTGTGCGCGCCGCCCCGCACCGCCAGGTCGAGGCCCTGCTCGGCGGCGAACCGCACCGCCGCAATCACGTCACCGGCGTTGGCGCACTGCAGCACCACCGCAGGCCGCCGCTCGATCATCGCGTTGGAGACCCTGCGGGCCTGCTCGTAGCCGTCGTCGCCGGGCGCGATCACCCGACCTCGGACCTGGTCTCGTAGCGTGTCCTCCACCGTCATGCGGATGCCCCCCTCGTCACGAAGCTGACCGGGTGACGGTGGTATCAGCGACGGCCGGCCCTCCACCAGAGGAGAACGGCCCTAGCAGGACCGGGACCCTGGCCGGTCCGGGGAGGCTACTGCGAGGCGGGGGCGCCGAGGACCTGCGTGCTCTTCAGCGCGCCCTCGCTCAGGTTCCACTTGGCCAGCACGCGGTCGTAGGTGCCGTCCGCGATGATCTGGCGCAGGGCGGTCCGCAGCGAGTCCCGCAGCGCCGCGTCGGCCTTGCGCACGCCGATGCCGAACGGCCCCGGCTCGATCTGGCCGCCGACCACCTGGAAGTCCGCGCCGTTGGACGACACCTTGGCGTTGTAGGCGGCCACCGGGAAGTCGGTGAGGCTCGCGTCGGCCTGCTTGAACTTGACCTCGAGCAGCGCCTGGCTGCCCGAATCGAGCAGGTCGACCTTCATCGGGTGCCCGGGCGGGCAGCGCTTGGCCTGCGCCTGGGCGAAGTCGCTCTGGGTGGTGGCCTCCTGGACCGCGACCGTCCGGCCGCACAGGTCGCCGACCGAGCGGATCCCGGCCGGATTGCCCTTGGCGACCACGATCGAGGTCCCTGCCTGGAAATATTCGATGAAGGAGGCCTGCACCGCGCGGTCCGGGGTGGCGCTCATACCGGAGAAAATCGCGTCGATCCGGCCTTGCTGGAGCGAATCCAGCAGCGAATCGAATTTGACGTTGATGAATCTCAGCCGCACGCCGAGCCGGCGGCCCAACTCCGCGGCCAGATCGGGATCGATGCCCTGAACTCCCGGATCCGGCTCTCCGGCCGGCCGATCGAGCACGTCCGGAGCGAGTGCGTCGTAAAATTCGAGCGGCGCGTATGAGATATCGGACCCGATCCGGATTTCCCGGGTACTCCGGATCTGCGGCGGCAGCTGGAGCCCGAGCGGGGTCAACCCGCCGCCCACCGGGCGCGCCTGCAGCTGCTCCCTGCCGCCGGAGCCGGAACCGCACGCCGTGAGGGCGAGCGAGACCACCAGTGCCAGCAGGAGCAGCACCCGGAGGCGGTGCGGGGGGTTCGGGGGAATCTTCATGGCCGCTGGCACCCTACCGCCCGTCGCGCCGAGATGCCAGTCCGTTCAATTTGGCCGTGGAGAACCCGACTGGAGCCGGACATGACGCGACGACCGCCCGCTTTGCCCTCGATTTTGTCTTGCGAGGGTTTTCGGAAAGCCTTGCGACCATCGGCGTAGGAGCAGCAGAATACGCTTTCGCCCCCGAGCGCTTCCCCGGAGCGCTCCCCCCGATCGTGCAGACCTGAATCGATGAAACCCGCGCCGCGATGCGTGGCGCGGGCGGCAACCTACAGGACGGATGGTGTGCTGGACAGACTATCGATCCGGTCGAAAATAGCGGTGATCCTGATCCTGCCGGTGCTGGCCTGCGCCGTGCTGGGCGCGCTGCGCGTCAGCTCGCGGATCTCGACCAGCCGCCAGGCCGACCGGGTGACCAAGCTCACCGAGTTCTCGCTGCGAGGCACCAACCTCGCGCACGAGCTCGAACGTGAGCGCGGCCTGGCCGGCCGCTACCTGGAAGCCGCCCCCAACGACCCGAACCTCCAGGCGCTGCGGAACCAGGAGGGTGCCTCCGACAAGGCGTTGGCGGACTACCGCAAGAGCGTCGACGAGCTCGACGTCCGCTCGCTGACCCCGGCGGCCAAGGACAAGCTCTCCTCCGCGCTCGGCGACCTCAACGGGCTGGCCGACCTGCGCCACGACATCGGCGAGCATGGCATCGGCGCCCCGGGCGCGCTCGACATCTACAGCACCACCGTGGCCGACCTGCTGAACGCCAACCGCGATCTGATCGGCCGCATCTCCAACCCCGACCTGGCGCAGGCGGTCGGTGCGTTCGTCTCGGTGTCGCGGATCACCGAGCTGGCCGCGCTGGAGCGCGAGCTGGTCAGCGGCGTGCTGGCCAACGGCAGCTTCGGCGCCGGCCAGTACAGCAGCCTCACCTCGACGCTCGCGACCCGCAGCGTGCTCCAGGCGGAGTTCCAGGCGACCGCCACCCCGGAGCAGCGCGACGTGTTCGTGCAGACGATCGTCGGCCCCGAGGTCCAGCGAGCCAAGGAGCTCCAGGCCACGGTGGTCGCCAGCCAGGGCAACGGCAAGCTCACGGTCGACCCGAACCAGTGGTGGACGGTGACCAGCGCCGAGATCGACCTGATGCACCAGGTCGCGCAGCGCCTGGGCGGCTCGGCGGTGAGCCGCAGCCGGGCGATCGAGAACTCGGCCAACCTGCGCGCCGGGGTCGACAGCCTGGCGGTGCTGCTGGTGCTCGCGCTGGCCGCCGGCCTGTCGCTGATGGTGGCCCGCTCGATGCTGCGCCCGCTGCGGCTGCTGGAGCGCTCCGCCAAGGACGTGGCGCAGAACCGGCTGCCCGGCGTGGTCGCCAAGCTGCAGCGCTCCAGCGGCGAGGCGCCCGACCTGTCGCACGAGATCGAGCCGGTGACGGTGCCGTCGCGCGACGAGGTCGGCGAGGTGGCCGCGGCCTTCAACGCCGTCAACGAGGTGGCCGTCCGGGTCGCCGCCGAGCAGGCCGCGCTGCGCATGTCGATCGGCGACATCTTCCTCAACCTGGCGCGCCGCTCCCAGGCGCTGATCGACCGGCAGCTCGAGCTGATCGACGAGCTGGAGGAGGAGGCCGACTCGCGCACCCTGGCGAGCCTGTTCCAGCTCGACCACCTGGCCACCCGGATGCGGCGCAACGCGGAGAACCTGATCGTGCTGTCCGGCGCGGAGCCGCCGCGGCGCTGGACCCAGCCGATTCCGCTGGGCGAGGTCATCCGCGGCGCGATCGCCGAGGTCGAGGACTACCAGCGGGTCGCGCTGGTGCCGATGGAGGACGTCGCGGTCCCCGGCCACGCCGGCGCCGACATCATCCACCTGCTCTCGGAGCTGATCGAGAACGCCACCTCGTTCTCCCCGCCCGGCACGGTCGTGCGGGTCGGCGGCCAGCCGGCCGCCACCGGCTACATCGTCGAGGTCGAGGACCGCGGGCTCGGCATGAGCGACGAGGAGCTCCAGGAGGCCAACGAGCGCCTGGCCAACCCGCCGGCGATCGACTTCGCGGTGTCGCGCATGCTCGGCCTGTTCGTGGTCAGCCGCCTGGCGCGCCGCTACGGCATCCGGGTGCAGCTGCGCCACTCCTCCTACGGCGGGATCACCGCCATGGTCATGCTGCCGGCCAGCGTGGTGCTGCCGCTCGGGCCGCAGGGGCCCATGGCGGCGCCCGACCCGTTCGCCGAGGCGCCCGCGCTGATGGCGCCGCAGGCGGAGCCCGAGCCGGTCATGGCCGAGCCGCTGCCGATCTTCGAGCAGGCCCGCTCGGACTGGTTCGAGATCCCCGGCGGCGCGCCGCCGCCGGACCCCTCCGCCGCCTACCCGCCGCTGGCGGCGCGCTTCGGCGAGGAGGTGGAGGCGCCGCCGGCCGCCGCCCCGCGCGCCTCCGGCAGCCCGTGGGACCTCCAGCAGCCGTTCCCGACGCCGGCGCCCCAAGGGCCGGAGGGCTTCGCCGACGACCCTGACCCGCGCCTCTCGTCCGGGCCGTTCCGGGTGTGGTGGGACGACCAGGCCAACGGCACGGCCGCGGACGCCGCCTACGGCGAGGAGCAGGACGAACTGGACGGCTTCGAAGCGGCCGGCGAGCCCTACGGCTACCGGCCGCACGGAGCGCCAGAGCCGCCCGAGCCGCCGTACGGGGCCGGCTTCTGGCACGAGCAGCAGCCGGACTGGCACGAGCAGCAGCCGGCGGAGCAGCCGGCCCCTCCGCCGCATGCCGGTGGCCAGGCGGGCGGCCAGTGGGAGACCGAGGCGGGGCTGCCGCGGCGCGTGCCGCGGGCCAACCTCGCCCCCGGCATCCTCACGCAGCGCGAGTACGCCATGCGGGAGGAGGTGCGCCGCGAGCCGCGCGCCGCCCGCTCGCCCGAGGAGGTCCGCAACCTGCTGTCCGACTACCGCTCGGGCATCGAGCGCGGGCGCCGTACCGCGGGCGACCGGCCAGGTGGCGAGCCGACCGGATGGGACAGTGTCGAAGGGAACGAGCATGACGAGTCCGGGTAGCGAAAATGCCCGAGGCCGTCAACGGGGGGCGCCGACGGGCGATGCGCAAGGATCGCGGCGGTAGGGCCAACCGGGTGGTGCGGCCGTACGCGATAACCGGCGGCCGGCTCCGGCTCGACCAGGACGAGATCGAAGTGGAGGCACTGGTGACCACCACCTCGATTGGCGCCAGCGCGCGGCAGCTCAGCTTCGAGCGCCGCTCCATCGCCATGCTGTGCCGCGACGTCCTGTCGATCGCGGAGATCTCCGCCAGGCTGCGGCTGCCGCTCGGCGTGGTGCGGCTGCTGGTGAGCGACATGGCGGACCAGCACCTGGTCGAGATCCACCGGCCGGCGCGGTTCGACGACCGGCCCCCGGACCTGTCCCTGCTGGAGCGGGTCCTCTACGGCCTGCGGCAGATCTGATCGCGGAGGGCGATGGATGGACTGGATCCTGGTGCACGCCGGCCATCTGGTGCCGCTGATCGGCCTGGGCGGCTGGCTCGGCTGGGCCCGCCTGGCGCGGTCCCGCGCCGCCCGCGCGAACGGCGGCGCCGGAGCGGCCGGGGCGGCCGGGGCGGCCGGGGCGAACGGCGGCGCCGGGCGGGCCCGGACCGCCGCGGCCCCCGCCGTGGCCTCCGGGTCCGCCGCCTCCGGGCCGGCCGCGGTCGCGGTCCCGTCGGCCGGCGAGGCGCTGGACGTGTCGCTGGACTGGCGCCTGCTGCTGATGGCCTGCTCGGTCGGGGCCGCGCTGGTGCATGCCGACGTGATCGACAGCCACTTCCAGGTCTCGGCGCTCTACGGCTGGTTCTTCGTGCTGTCCGCGTTCACCCAGCTCGCCTGGGGGCTGCTGGCCGTCTGGCGGCTCGACCGGGCGCTGCTGGTCTGGGGGGCGGTCGGCAACGGCCTGATCGTGCTGCTGTGGGTGGTGAGCCGCACGGTCGGCCTGCCGGTCGGCCCGCGGCCCTGGCAGCCCGAGACCACCGGGGCGTTCGACGTGCTGGCGACCGCGCTGGAGCTCGCACTGGTGGCTGGCGCGATCGTCCTGCTGACCGGGACTACAGGTGTGCGAACCTCGCGCCGGAAACTGAATTCGCGTCAAAGATCACGCATGTTGGCCAATTTGCCCCCGTCGGCGGGCTCCCCGCAGAATTCCCAGAGCCCGGTCGGGGGGGTGGGGGGAGGCGAGGTCCAGCGGCATGCCGCAAGGGACGGGGAACGTGGTGGCCACCGTGGTGGGAGGCCATCCGACGGCGGAGGAGTACGACCAACGGTGAGCTGGATATTGGATTACCTGCCTCGCGGCAACACCCTCGACGCGGCCGAGTGGCAGAAACGGCATTCGTTCCTCCAGTGGATCCTCCTGCTCCACCTGCCGTCGCTGTTCGTGTTCGGCGTGGTCCTGCACCACACTGCGGCGATCACCGCGATCACCCTGGTCCCGCCGCTGCTGTGCCTGCTCGCCGGGCACTTCACGCCGCGCAGGCGGCTGGGCTCGCTGTTCGTCACCGCCGGGCTGGTGTATTGCTCGGCGGCGCTGGTCGGGCTGTCGCGCGGCTCAATCGAAGCCCATTTCCATTTCTTCATCATGATCGGCTTCATCGCGCTGTATCAGGACTGGCTGCCCTTCCTTTGGAACATCGTCTTCACGGTGATGAGCCACGGCGTGGCGTCCGCCTGGGGCCAGAACCTGATCTTCAATCACCGGGCGGGTGAGACGCACCCGTGGACCTGGTCGGCGATCCACGGCGTCTCGGTGCTGGCCGCCTGCATCGGCGTGGTGATTTTCTGGAGAACGACCGAGGACGAGCAGGAAAAGTCGGTCCAGCTCACGCAGCAATTGGCCGACACCGAGATCAACCGCCGGAAGTTCACCTCCGACATGCTGGTCAACCTCGCCCGCCGCAACCAGAGCCTGCTGTACCGGCAGCTCGGCATCATCAACCAGCTCGAGGAGCAGGAGCGGGACCCCGACGCGCTGGCCGAGCTGTTCCGCCTCGACCACCTGGCGACTCGGATCCGGCGCAACGCCGAGAGCCTGCTGGTGCTATCCGGTGAGGGCCCGCCGCGCACCTGGAGCGAGCCGGTGCTGCTGGTGGACGTGGTGCGCGCCGCGATCGCCGAGACCGAGGACCTCGACCGGGTGGCCTTCTTCCTCGACGAGCGCCTCGCGGTGATGGGCCACACCGTCACCGACCTCACCCACCTGCTCGCCGAGCTGGTCGAGAACGCGGTGCGGTTCTCGCCACCCGAGGCGAGCGTGATCATCCGGCTGCGCCCCCACCCCTCCACCCACGGCGCACAGCTGCTGACCGTCGAGGACTGCGGCATCGGCATGCGCCGCGAGGACCTCGACGCCGCCAACGGCCTGCTGGCCCATCCCCAGGAGGTCGACCTGTCGGTGTCGCAGCGCCTGGGGCTGCACGTGGTCGCCCGGCTGGCCGAGCGCCACGGCATCGACGTCTCGCTCACGCTCACCCCGGGGTCCGGCGTCACCGCGGTGGTCGTGCTGCCGGAGCGCCTGTTCAGCGACCTTCCGGTGGAGGCGCCGGCCGCCGCCGGGGGCCAGCACGCCAAGCCGATGGCGGCGGTGGCGGCCCCGGCCCGACCTGCCCCGGCGCCCGCCCAGCGGGGCGGCGGCAACGGGCACGGCAACGGCGGTGCCCGGCGGTCCCTCGAGGACAACGGCGGCGGCGCCCAGCCGGCCGATTTCGGCCTCGGCGAGGTCGAGCCCTGGTGGGGCTGGTGGGAGCCGGTGGTGGAGCCGGAGCCACCCGGCAACGGCGGCTCCCGCGTCACGGTGGCCGACGCCCCGGCCGAGCCGCCGGCTGGACCCGCGGCCGAGCCGCCCGCGCCCACCCCGATGGCGGCACCGCCCGCGTCTCCGCCGAGGGCCGACGCGCCGGGCGAACCGGGGCTGGCCCGGCGCGTGCCGCAGTCGCACCTCGCCCCCGAGCTGCGCCAGCACTCGCCGTTCGCCACGCCGGACGAGCAGGAGCGGTCGGTGCCGGACGGCGAGCGGACCAAGGAGGCGCTCTCGCGCTACCAGGCCAGCCGCCAGGCGGCGCGGGCGCTGTTCGAGCGCGAGGAGATCGACTTCAGCGCCCAACCGCCGGACGCCGGCACCGCACCGCCGGACGGGAGCGGTGGCGGTCGGCCGTGACCACCCGGGGCACCGTCGGACGCCAGCTCGACTGGCTGCTCACGGAGTTCATGCGGGGCACGCCGGGGGTGCGCTACGTCGTGGCGGTCTCCCCCGACGGCCTGCCGCTGGCCGCCTCGGAACGGGTCGACGAGAGCCTGGCCGACCACCTGGCGGCGACCACCTCCGGGCTGGTCAGCCTGGCCCGCGGCACGGCGCAGACGCTGCGGGCCGGCGCGGTGTCGCAGACGATCATCGAGATGGCCGCCGGCTACCTGTTCCTCACCTCCATGACCGAGGGCTCCTCGGTCGCCGTCTACACCCAGCGCGACTGCGACATGGGCATGGTCGGCTACGAGGTCACCATGCTGGCGGTGCGGGTCGGTCACGTCCTCAGCGCGCAGCCACGCGCACACCCAGGCAATGGAGTCCGCCGATGAGCTCCGGTCCCGACGACTACGAGGAAGCCGGCCGGCACCAGGGCGCCAGCGACCGGGTGGTGCCGGTGTACGCCTTCACGCGCGGCCGCACCCGCTCCGCCGGCGAGGAGCTGCCGATCGAGGCGCTGGTCACCGCGACCGAGCTGGCGCTCCAGCGGGCGCGGGACCCGGCGCTGCCGGTCGAGTGGCGCGCCATCATCGGCATGTGCAGCGGGCCGATGAGCATCGCCGAGATCGGCATCGGCCTGCGCGTGCCGATCACCGTGGCGCGCGTGCTGGTGGGCGACCTGGCCAACGCCGGCTACCTCAGCGTCCACTCCTCCGGTACCAGCTCGAGCGACGAGGGGCCGGGCCAGGCGATTCTCGGGAGACTGATCGATGGACTACGCGCCCTCTGATGCACGTCGGTCCCGCCGTCCGCGTCAACCGCGCTACGCCGACGACGCGCTGATCTCGCTCAAGGTCCTGGTGGCTGGCGGCTTCGGGGTCGGCAAGACCACCTTCGTCGGCTCCCTGTCGGAGATTCCGCCGATCTCCACCGAGGAGAGCCTGAGCGTGCTCTCGGTCGGCGTCGACGACGTCACCGGCGTGTCGCAGAAGACCACCACCACGGTGGCGATGGACTTCGGGCGCATCACCGTCGACGAGCAGATGGTCCTCTACCTGTTCGGCACGCCCGGCCAGTCGCGCTTCTGGTTCATGTGGGACGAGCTGGCGCGCGGCGCCGTCGGCGCGGTGGTGCTGGTGGACCTGCGCCGGGTCGACGAGAGCTTCGCGGCCATCGACTACTTCGAGAACCGCCGCCTGCCGTTCGTGGTCGCGGTCAACCGCTTCCCGGACACGCGCGAGTTCCCCGACGAGGTGATCCGCGACGCGCTGGTGCTCTCCCGCGACTGCCCGCTGGTCTGGATGGACGCGCGCGCGTCGTCCTCCAGCCTGGACACGCTGATCGCCCTGGTCGAGCACGCGCTGGCGCGCAGCACCACGCCGTGATCAGCCACTGCCCTGGCGGGTGACGCCCTCGTCGGAGGTGCGGCGGATCACCGAGTCGTCGTCGGGATCGCGGGCCGCCGGGTCCTCGACCCGCTCCTCCGATTCCTCCAGCAGCGCCTCGGCCTGCGCCTCCGGGTCGTCGGTCTGGTTGCCGGGCTCGCTGGCCAGCGAGTCGGCCCTGGACTGCACCTGCTCCTCGGTCGGCTCGGGACCGGTCCTGGCGTCGTCCATCTGCCGTCCTCTCGGGTGATGTCGGGTCGATGAGGGCTCGACTTCCCTACCCCGGCCGGCGGCCGGGGGAACCCTCCAGCGCGACGTGCGACGTTCTCTTTACGTTGGTCGCCGATATGTAGCAGAATAGGCCACTCGCGCCACGGCGAAGGGCGGTCAGCGATGACGCTGCTGGAGACCACCAACCCGTCCGCGGCGGACGGCCGCGGCGAGCCCTGGATCAGCTTCGACACCGACCCGGACCACTACCGCCACTGGAGGCTGTCGATCGACGGGCCGGTGGCGACGCTGGGGATGGACACCGACGAGGACGGCGGCCTGCATCCCGGCTACGCCCTCAAGCTGAACTCCTACGACCTCGGGGTCGACATCGAGCTCCACGACGCGGTGCAGCGGCTGCGCTTCGAGCACCCGGAGGTGCGCGCGGTCGTGCTGACCAGCGCCAAGGACGGCGTCTTCTGCGCCGGCGCGAACATCAAGATGCTGGCGCAGGCGTCGCACCCGCTGAAGGTCAACTTCTGCAAGCTCACCAACGAGACCCGCCTGGCGATCGAGGAGGCGAGCGCCTCCTCGGGCCAGGTCTACCTGGCCGCGGTCAACGGCGCGGCCTCGGGCGGCGGCTACGAGATCGCCCTGGCGGCCGAGCACATCCTGCTGGTCGACGACGGCGCCAGCGCCGTCTCCCTGCCGGAGGTGCCGCTGCTGGGCGTGCTGCCCGGGACCGGCGGGCTGACCCGCCTGACCGACAAGCGCAAGGTGCGGCCCGACCGCGCCGACTTCGTCTCGACCGTGGCCGAGGGCGTGCGCGGCCAGCGCGCGCTCGACTGGGGCCTGGTCGACGAGCTGGCGCCGAAGAGCAAGCTGGCCGAGGCGGCCAGGGCCAGGGCCGAGGAGCTCGCCGCCCGCTCGGACCGCCCGGCGGACGCCGCCGGGGTGGCGCTGCCGCCGCTGGAGCGGGAGCTGGAGGCCGACCGGATCGCCTACCCGAACCTGACGGTCGAGCTGGACCGCTCGCTCGGCGTGGCCCGCTTCACCGTGCGCGGCCCCGCCGAGGGTGGGCCGGACGACCCCGTGGGGGCCGCCGCGCTCGGCGCCGCCTGGTGGCCGCTGGCGCTGGCGCGCGAGCTGGACGACGCGATCCTGCTGCTGCGCTTCAACCAGCCGGAGATCGGCACCTGGGTGCTGCGCAGCCAGGGCGACCCCGAGGCGGTCGCCGCGGTCGACCGCGTGCTGCTGACCCACGCCGACCACTGGCTGGTCCGCGAGGTGACCCTCTACCTCAAGCGCACCTTGAAGCGGCTGGAGCTGTCGGCGCGCAGCCTGATCACGCTGGTCGAGCCGGGCAGCTGCTTCGCCGGCACGCTGCTGGAGCTGGTGCTGGCGGCCGACCGGTCGATCATGCTCGAGGGGGAGCTGGAGGGCGTCGAGGCCTCCCCCGCCACGCTGCGGCTGGACGGCATGAACCTCGGGCCGCTGCCGGGCTCGAACGGGCTGACGCGGCTGCAGCGGCGCTTCCTGGGGCACCCGGAGGCGCTGGAGGCGGTGGTCGCCCGGGTCGACGAGCCGCTGGAGGCGGCCGAGGCCGAGGCGCTCGGGCTGGTGACCTTCATCTACGACGAGATCGACTTCGAGGACGAGGTCCGCCTGGCGGTCGAGGAGCGCGCCAGCCTGTCGCCCGACGCGCTCACCGGCATGGAGGCGAACCTGCGCTTCGGCGGCCCGGAGACGATGGAGACCAGGATCTTCGGGCGGCTGACCGCCTGGCAGAACTGGATCTTCCAGCGTCCCAACGCCGCCGGCGAGGATGGCGCGCTGCGGCGCTTCGGCAGCGGGCAGCGGCCGCGATTCGACCGGAAGAGGGTGTAGTGGCTGTGGGCACGATCGACTACTCCCAGCAGATCCCCAACAACGTCAACCTGTCCGACAACCGCCGCCTGCTGAAGGCGCTGGAGTCCTGGCAGCCGAAGTTCATGCGCTGGTGGGACGAGCTGGGCCCGCTCGGCTTCCAGCGCGACGACGTCTACCTGCGGACGGCGATCACCACCGACATCAAGCGCGACTCCGCCTGGGGCTACGTGAAGCTGCCGGACTACCGCTGGGGCATCTTCCTGATCGACCCGGACTCCGAGCGCAGGATCAGCCACGGCGAGTTCAAGGGCCAGCCGGTCTGGCAGGAGGTGCCGGGCGAGTTCCGCAACCCGCTGCGGCGGCTGATCGTGGTGCAGGGCGACACCGAGCCCGCCTCCGTCGAGCAGCAGCGCCACCTCGGCCACACCTGCCCGAGCATCTACGACCTGCGCAACCTCTTCCAGGTCAACGTGGAAGAGGGCAGGCACCTGTGGGCGATGGTGTACCTGCTGGACGCCTACTTCGGCCGCGACGGTCGCGACGAGGCCGAGGCGCTGCTGGAGCGGCACTCCGGCGACAGTGACAAGCCGCGCATCCTCGGGGCCTTCAACGAGCCGACCCCGGACTGGCTGTCGTTCTTCATGTTCACCTTCTTCACCGACCGGGACGGCAAGTACCAGCTCGCCTCGTTGGCCGAGAGCGCCTTCGACCCGCTGTCGCGCACGGTCCAGTTCATGCTGCGCGAGGAGGCGCACCACATGTTCATCGGCACCACCGGGATCGCCCGGGTGGTGCAGCGCACCTGCGAGCTGATGCGCCAGCACGGCGTCGACGGCCCGGACGTGCGCCGCTACGGCGGCATCGAGCTGGAGCTGCTCCAGAAGTACATCAACCTGCACTACAGCGTCTCGCTGGACCTGTTCGGCAGCGAGCTGTCGAGCAACGCCGCGACCTACTTCTCCAGCGGGCTCAAGGGCCGCTTCCAGGAGACCAGGCGCGACGACGACCACCGGCTGGTCGAGGCGACCTACCAGGTGCCGAGCCTGGAGGGCGGCCGGGTCGCCACGGTGGAGGCGCCGGCGCTCAACGCCATGAACGAGTGCCTGCGCGACGACTACATCGTCGACTGCCAGCGCGGCCTGTCGAGCTGGAACAAGATCATCCAGCGGGCCGGCCTGGAGGTCGAGCTGCGGCTGCCGCACCGCGGCTTCAACCGCAGGGTCGGCACCTTCGCGGGCGTGCACGTCTCGCCCGACGGCCAGCTGCTGGACGAGGCGGCCTGGGCTGCCCAGGCGAGCCGCTGGCTGCCGACCGACGCCGACCGCGAGTACGTCGGCTCGCTGATGACCTCGGTGACCGAGCCCGGCAAGATGGCGAACTGGATCGCGCCGCCGGCGACCGGCATCAACGGCAAGCCGGTCGAGTTCGAGTACGTCCGCTTCGTGCCGCGCGGGTAGGCCCCGCGCGGGCGCCGGAATGGAAGGGTGGGGTGAGGGACTTGGAAAAATCGCTGAA